>JAISPZ010000031.1 GCA_031274555.1 Bacteroidales bacterium
AAAAAAGCTATTAATTAACTGCCTTTCAAAGTATTATAATTTAAAAATTTTTGTAAAATTTTCGCAAGATTTCGCAAGATTTCGCAAGATTTCGCAAGATTTCGCAAGATTTCGCAAGATTTCGCAAGACGGACAAAATTATTTCTTTTTATCGCTTTTCCGTAATTGAATTACTTCACTTCCTCAAAAGTATTCTATGCTGATTACAAGCATATTACGCAATTGTGTCGCAAATATGTTGCGAATAATGCATTGATAACTTCGGCATATTCGGCAATTATTCGGCAATTATTCGGCAAAACCAATGTCTTCTTACAGTCCAATACATCATCTTTTGCTGTTTTTTTGTGTAGCAGGTGCGGGCATTGCACTCTTTTTGTACGCTCGCTGCACGCTTTGCACTCTTTTTGTACGCTATTCAAATTCATAATAAGTTCCAACGCTTGCCCCTTGTTGTTTTAATAACTTGTATTTCTCAACTAATTCAACCAATTCAAATGCAGCTGTTTCAAATTCAAAATCAAAATCAATATCAATTTCAGTAAATTTATTACCCATTTCTTCATAATATTTTTTTATTTCCGCGTAACTATCCAAAAGGCTCGCCTTTGTCTCCTCTACTGTATTTCCTACTCCATTTGCGTAATAACCTAATCCGTAGTCTTCTGCGAAAGTCGCGAGATAAGATCCGTCATCCTCTCGCCTGATAATAGCTTTTACTTTTTTCATACGTTTATAAATTGTTATGAATATGTAGTATTGAACTCGCCAATAAACATTTATTTACATGATTGTTGTTCGCGACTCGGCAATGTAAGCAAGCGTTCATTGCTCTCACTGTTCCACAATTGTAGTGGTTATCAAACATTTATCATGCTCGTTTCAATTTTTCAGTCTTCATGTTTTTTGATTTGATTAGTGCAACGCAAAGGTATTAAAAACAACATCAATATACACATTCCACAAAAAGAGTTATTAGCAATTTCGGAAAAGCGGACACATTTTAATTTTGAGGTGCCGGTTGTAAGCTATCAACATTCTATAGCACCTCAAAATGCAAATGTGCCAAAACAATTTATAGACGTATGAAATATTTATGAAATCATTATATTTGTACAAAAACACCACACGATGAAAATAGCGTACGCATCATACGAACAAGCAATGGAAATGTTTCATCATTTGTCGGAACAAGACAGGAAAAAATTCGCAAGCAAGGTCATAGATTTGCTACAATCCGAAACTGTTGGGCAGGAGAAAAATGAATTAACATTAACAGATTTTCAAAAGTTATTGTTGTCTGCTCCGACGTGGACAGACGAAGAATATGACGAATATTTGGACAGACGTGGACATTTCAGCAAATGGAGAAGTTAATATTATTAGACACGTCTATCCTGATAGAGCTGTTCCGAAAAAAAGACAAGATGGATACGGTCTTTTTTCGATTGTCTTCAAAAAATATAAGGTTTGCTATTTCTGCAATTACTTGCTATGAGATTTTTGTCGGAGAGACGAAAGAAAATGTTTTCTGGAACAGTCTGTTGTCTTCAATAGATATTTTATATTTTGACTTACAATGCGCCAACAAAGCAGCTGATGTCATGAAATCCTTAAAACGTAGAAATCAAATAATAGATACGCCGGATCTTTTTATTGCTGCTACCGCTCTATCCCATAATCTTTCTATTGCAACGTTAAATAAAAAACATTTTGAAAGAATAGAGGGATTGGATATAATATAGATTAAAACATTCTTTCGGTACGTTTGTCAGTTATTTTTGTAAGTTCAATTTCGCGTTTGCAATTCAAAAATTTATGTGTAACTTTGCGGGACTGACCGTTGGTGGTCTTTTTGTTATAATTATGTCGTAGTGTTGATTTTCGTATAGTATATTCCAAAAATCAAAAAATGAATAATCTGTCTTCCGTATTTTTAACATCTCTCACGTCCGCAGACAAGTCTGCAGGGTCGAGGCCAGTGTCGCTTGCGCCATGCCCCGAATGTGGAGTTTCTTGCCTAGCAGGGAGCAGGGAGCAGGGAGCAGGGAGCAGAATATCATAAAAGCCTAACGTATTCTACGTCGGCTGTATTTTTAAAAAATTTTATTAAAAAATTATTACGCTTCAACAGGTGTGTCTTAGCCACTTCTGTTGTATTCGTAAAAAATTTTATTTTAAAAGCATTGGGCTTAAACAGGTGTAATTTAATTACGTCTGTTGTTTATGCTGTTGATAACAGTATAAAATTATTGAAAGAAAACCCACTTGCCGTTGCGATGAATTTTTTAAGCACCGTCTTTATATGCCATTTATGGCATATAAAGACGGTGCAGTTTTTGGGACACTACACTGTTCAATTACGAATTATCAATTACGAATTACGGCTGACGCGCTTGTTGTTAGTGCATAATGAAAATAAAACTAAATAATAACCAAATAAAACAAACAAACAAACGTATGAATAAATTATCAAAATTGTTATCGATTGTTGCACTTATGTGTAGCGCGAGTGTGGTGTGCAGTGTGTATGCCACTAATTACTACGTAGGTTTTTCAAATGAGAACTTGTCTAATAGTTATTCTGGGACTAATGCAGGTTTAACATCGGCACTTGGTGCTGCGGGTGCGAATGATGTGGTGTATATTGCAAGAGGTCTTACGTTTTACCTTGACGTTGCACTAACAGTAAATGAGCATATCATCGGTGGCTGCGACCCGACAGGTGACGGCACATCAAAGACGGCGATAGGCGTAGCGGGTAATTTAACGAGCAGTATGACCGTTCTTGACGGCAACAGTCTTCGTCACCCTAAACGTGACGAGAAGCACCGCGTAGCGACCGTGAACGCAGGCGGTATAATTGAGAACTGCCTTATAAGAAACGGTCACGCTCGTGGCACAACAGACAACAATAACGACCTGAACGGTCATGGCGGTGGTGTTTTATTGAACGGTGGCAAACTTTACAACTGCATAATACGTGGTAATGTGGCGATGAACGTACAGTATCAGAGCACCAATAAGAGCAGCGGTGGCGGTGTATATATTACAAATAACGGCGGTCAGGTAATAAACTGTATAATCGCGTTCAACATGGACGACAAGGGCGTAGGTATAGACGGCGTTAGTGGTGAGTCAATAAACAACACCGTAGCCTACAACACGCAAGCTCCAACTTGGGTGAGTATTCCTGGTGGGACGATTTTTCAGCACATTAATCCAAATAATCCACACGCTGTGACTTTTACGGGTTCGTATATTTACCTTAACTCTTTTTACATAGCGAGTACGGAGTGTACGACAGGTCAGTATGCGTGTTTCATGTCTGCTGTGGACATGGGTAGTTATGCTAACAATTATCATTATTTAAGTGTAGATGACCGTAATGCGATGATAGCTGCGAAAGCTCCTGTTCCGATTGCATACACAGGTTATCCGAGTGGTATAACGGTCGAGCAATATGCGATTTTGGCTTTTGGTGATGCTGCGTACAATGGTGGTTCAGGAACGGCTATTGGTGGGAATGTTTGGAATATCTTACAGAGTCAGACAAATGCGAGATATGCGAGTTTGACTGCAAGTTCTGCCGATATATTGGCTGTGTGGTATCCTGTTAAAGGTAGCACAATGGTTTCAGGTGCTGTTGATGAGGCATTGCGTCGTGACAATTATGCGATGAGTAATGTAAGTTGGTGGGGTAGTTTAGCTTTTAGTTTGTGGTTGGGTGGTTGTTTACCTACTGAGGCACAGTGGGAGTATGCTGGTCGTTGGGTGTCATCTGGCATTGACAATTCTAAAAGATATGCAGGTACTAATGACACGGGTGCGTTAGCTAATTATGCGTGGTATAACAACAGTAGCGGTGGAGTGCATGAGGTGGCGA
This sequence comes from Bacteroidales bacterium, assembly GCA_031274555.1. Classification (GTDB taxonomy): domain Bacteria; phylum Bacteroidota; class Bacteroidia; order Bacteroidales; family P3; genus JAIRNR01. The sequence goes on from JAISPZ010000031.1 coordinate 3,887, forward strand.
AGAAACTTCCGACCGAGAAAGGTTTATACGACATGAGTGGTAATTTGTATGAGTGGGTATTGGATCCTTTTGGTTTTTATATGGTGAGTAAAGTGGGTCGTTTGACAGTTGTGGGTGGTATGAATGCGAATTTGGTAAGCAGTAATGCGGGCAATAATGGTTCAATAGCTACTGCCCCTTGGTACAATCCTGTGGCGTTTCCTAGTTCGGGCTCTTACCGTGTGTTACGTGGCGGTTCCTGGAACAGTATTGTTACGCGATGTACGCTGGGCTACCGCGCCGACGGCAACCCGAGCGGCTGCGGCTACGACATCGGTTTCCGGGCGGTCTGTGTCCCATAGAATCAATTACGAATTACGAATTACGAATTGCGAATTGCGAATTACGAGAACCAACAGTCACTAAACGCACAAACAATATGCACAAATAGCAAGTGCGTCAGCAATAATTCTAAATTCTACATTCTAAATTCTACATTCTGACCCGCGTCAGCAATAATTGACAATTGACAATTGACAATTAACAATTGACAGCCATTTTAACAAACAGAGAAACAGAAAAGATAACACTGTTAGCACGAAGTGTTCGTGTTGTTGATTTAGAAAGATTGTTGCCACAAGATGACTTCCTTTGTAGAAGCGTAGAATGTATTACTATAGATCTTTCTCCTACATATCGCCAATTGTGTAGTAATAGTTTTTTATGTGCTTACCACGTAGCAGATAAATTTCACGTTATACGACTGTTAATGGAAGCCATGCAAGATGTGAGAATACGTTTTAGACAGGACACACTAAAAGGAAGACGTGTCGCACGATGGTTTTGTGTCGCGCTCTTTTCTTATATCAATGTCGAATTTTTTTTCAGCAATGTCAATCATTGTTGAGTATGCCAAAGCCTTCATATCCGCTAATTGTAATTGATATTGAAGTTCTTCTATCCGCCTTTTCAGCATAGCAGTTTCGGATACGAGCAGTATCTTGTCTGACGGCTTATTATTTTTTTTTGTTGTTTTCATCATTAATGACATTTTTGCGAATGTAGTGATTTTATTTGCATGGTAGTGATTTAACCCAAAAACAGGTCTTCTTTTTGTATTCATTTTTTATATTTAAGGCTGTGATTTGTTAATAATTTTTGATTTGCTTTTTTCTCATAATTGTAATATACCTTAAATCCGCAAGCAAATTATTTTGAGAGTAGAAAAATATTTCCGAAGTTTTTTTTGCGGATATTTTGGGAAACGAGGGGTTGATATGCTGTTTTTCGACAAAAAAAATGCAGA
>JAISPZ010000070.1 GCA_031274555.1 Bacteroidales bacterium
CTTCCTTATATTGAAATCTTTCTTCCCAAATCTCACTGTTTTTGCGCCAAAACGCCTGAAAATCCCGTAACAGTATATCCATATCTATCTTGCCGTCCTTATAGTAGTGAGGCATCTGACAGGTTGTTTTATCACGCATTAATTCACTCTGTACATCCCAGTTTAATGTCCGAATTATTACTTCTGCATAAATGGGATTTGCTGGCTCTATCGCCTCTGGAGTTACCCGTATCAATCCAAGATCTTTAACATAGTTGAACTCGTCTGACAATTCAGATACTTCTGCTTTATCTCCTAAAATCATCGGTTCAATCACTTTACGCACCCTTTCTTCTTTAAGCCGTTCCAAAAGGCTGTCAATATGCGTATCCCTGCGCCTGCCGTAATTTGTAATTGAAAAGTGCGTCAGCCGTAATTGACAATTAACAATTGACAATTAGCAAGCGCGTCAGCAATAATTCTAAATTCTAAATTCTAAATTCTACATTCTATTTCCCCATCAGCTCATCAATTTTTTGTTGCAGCTGCGCGGGAGAAACTTTTAGAGTGAGAGAGCCGAAGATACAGTAAGAGATACTACCTGTTTCTTCGCTTACTACAATTGCGAGAGAGTCCGTCATTTCCGTAATACCTATTGCAGCACGGTGGCGCAGCCCCAAGTCTTCCAAAACATCATGGCTGGACGTTATAGGCAGAATGCAGCGGGCAGCAAGAATACGTCCGTCTTCAACAATAACAGCCCCATCATGCAAGGGTGAATTTTTAAAGAAAATACTTTCCAAGAGCGAAGTCGAAAGAGAGGCATCTATGTACTCTCCGGTAGAAATAATTTGTGGTAATTTATTGTTGCGAGTAAGCACAATAAGCGCACCTGTGCGCGAAGCAGACAGATGCATACACGCCTGCACAAGGGGTAGAAAATCTTGATGATTGGAAGACGAAAATCTTCCCAAAAACTTTTTTATCCATATAGTATTTTGTGGACGATTGCTAAGCATAAAGAGAAAACGTCTAATTTCTGGTTGAAATATCACAATGATTGCGAGAAATCCCATATTTACGATTTTATCAAGCACCCCCGAAGTCATTCTGAGATTGACAAGATCCGCGATTTTCCAAAACGCATAAAGCCCAACAATACTAAGCGTTATACTAAATGCAGATGTGCCTTTAACCCATTTGTAAATTTGATAAACCATGAGCAGTACGATGATAAAATCAACGCCATCGACCCAAGAAAAATTTCTAAAAAAATGTTCAATATTGTCCCACATATTACAGATTGCTTGTTAAGTTTTTCACTAATTTATTTGTAGAAAAGAGTTCCTTTGCTACAATACGAATAACAGTATAAACAGGTATTCCGAGTATCATCCCACCAATGCCTCCAATAGCACCGGCAATGATAATCACAAAAAATATTTCCAACGGGTGTGCCTTTACAGTCTTCGGATAGATAGTCGTCTGCAAACCGAAACTGTCAATCACATATCCTACAACATATACGCCGAGAATTTCTAAAATAAGATAAAACATATCCGGTGAAAATCCCATAGAAACATTGTTTATAACGGCAAAAATCACTGTGAGCAGTGCACCGATAATTATCCCCAGATATGGAATAACAATAAGTGCTCCGCTTAAACAGCCAAAAAGGAGAGCGTTCTCAACGCCAAAAAGAAGCAGCCCGCACGAAAGAAAAGTCATCATACAAAGCACTTCGATACCAAGTCCGGCAAAGTATCTGCGCAAAAGTTTTTCAACGTTAGACAGAATAATTTCGCCATGAGAAATATATTTGTCAGGTATCAATGAAAAGATAATATTCTTAAACATATTTTCGTCTTTCAAAAAGAAAAACGAAACAAACATTACAACCGCAAACGCAAGTCCAAATGAGGACAATGTTCCTGCTAAGTTATTCATCAAAGATGAGAAATTTGTTCTGTTCACAAAATTTTCCAACCCTTGAATTGCCGCATCTTTAATTTGCAGGGAAGAAAAAGCTATTCCGTTGTTGGAAAAAAATTTATCCAAATTCGACAATCCCTGCGATGTTTGTTCGGAAAGGGAAGCCAAGTCAAGAGTGCTAAAATAATGCGCCTGGTTGATAAGTGGCGGGATAACAAGAAACCCTATGCCAACGACAATTCCAAGCATAAATATCATAGCAGTAACAGCCGCCAATGCAGAAGGGAACTTTAATTTTCGATTGAGAAAATGCACCACCGGTCGCCCAAGCATTGATACAACAAATGCGATAAGAACGTAAAGAATTAAATACGAAAACCAAAAAACGGAAGCAAACAATAAAAATGCTCCGATTGTAAGGCTCAAGATCTGCTTAATTTTTTTGTTGTCCATGATTAATATTTAATAGTTTTTTATATATCCCGCCTTTGGCGAGCAGTTCTTCGTGTGTTCCAGATTCTACAATTTGTCCATTTTCCATAACGTAAATGCACGTTGCATTTTTTACGGTAGAAAGACGATGAGCGACAGTGATAATCGTTTTGTCCTTTTCATTTGCGATATTGCGCATAATTTCCGCTTCTACCTCTGTGTCGAGTGAGGCACTTGCTTCGTCAAGAATAAGTATTGGCGCGTCTTTTAGAAGTGCACGCGCAATGCTTATGCGCTGACGTTCGCCACCCGAAACTTTTATTCCACTATTTCCAATAACAGTGCTGTATCCCTTTTCGGTAGCCATAATAAAATCATGAGCGCACGCTTTTTTTGCAGCTGCAACTACTTCATCAAAGGTTGCATTATTCCGACCAAAACGAATGTTGTTGAAGAATGTGTCGTTAAAAAGAACTGTGTCTTGCGAGATGAGTGCGGACAGAGCGCGAACATCATTAATACGGCAATCCTTTATATCTTTTCCATCTATAAACACACTGCCCTTTGCAGGGTCGTAAAAGCGGGGAATAAGATTTATAAGCGTTGATTTTCCAGAGCCTGAAAGTCCTACGAATGCGACGTGCTGACGTTTGTTAATGACAAGAGAAATGTTTTTGAGAACCGCGAGAACCGTTCCTTCTGCAACACCTTCCGCAACACCTTCCGCAACACCGTCCGCAGCTCCGTCATCCACCGTGTCATACGAAAACCAAACATTTTTAAACTCAATACTGTCGTCAAAGCTATCAATCGTGACAGCATTATCCTTTTGTGTAATAACTTCATCCGCTCGTAAAATCTCTTTGATACGAGCCACAGAAGCCCGCCCCCGCTTAACATGAAACCATGTGTTTGCAAGCCCCTTTGCGGGCACGATAAGTTGAACCAAAATAAGAAGAAATACGATAAACGCTTCGGGCGAAAGCGCGAATGAATGATGTCCGTTAAATATCAACCACCCTCCCGACACGAGCAGTATCACAATAAAAAATGTCCCCACAAATTCACTCACCGGCGAGCCAAGATCCACTCTGCGATACACATTCGTCCTCACAGATGTAAAATTCCTGTTTTCGTGATTAAACTTATCGATGCTGTGTCGCACCGCATTATACGAAAGTATCGTTTTTATTCCGCGCATACTCTCCTCTATAAGCGATGTAAGTACGCCGAGCGATTGTTGCATAAGTGGCGATTTTTTCTTGAGCGCACGAGATGTAAGCCCGATAATCCATGCAGCAAGTGGCAAAACAACGATCATTGCAGCAGCAAGCGGAACACTTGTAAAAAACAGTGCCAAAACAAGTCCGATAAACATTACTCCATCAGAAATTGCAGTGCCGATCTGTTTCAAAATAGCCTCGTCAATCTCTTGAATATCGCTCCCCATACGAGAAATAATATCACCACGTTTATTTTTTGAGAAAAACGACAAAGGCAAAATAAGCAACTGATGATACAAATCATTGCGGATTTTTTCTATCGCCCTTGTGCGTATTGGCGTGAAAGAATAAAATCCGAAGTAATCAATAATATCTTTTAGCAGGAAAAGCAACGCAAAAACCCCTGTAACAGCAAAGAGCGTAGAAACGTTACCCCACTGTTCAACCATTACATCAAGAATGTTGCCAAGAAAGATCATCAGCTTTTGCATCAATGCGCCTTGTACAGGCGCAGTTGTCACGCTTCCAAAAAGCAGCGAAAACATTGGTGCAACAAGGACAAGTACCGCAATGGTAAGGGTTACGGACATCATTCTTATAAACACATTCAGTGCGATTGTGCCAGCATTTGGTGATAAGTATTTATAAAAAAACGAATATTTAAACATACAATTGACAAAGTTAATAGAATAAACACTAAATTTGTCATGTATGGCGAGCGGCTTGGTGATAAAAAATACAGGAAACATCTATGATGTTATGGATGAGAGTGGTGTTGTTCGGCAGTGCAAGGTCAGGGGCATCTTTCGGTTGAAAGGCTTGCGCACGACAAATCCTGTTGCTGTAGGTGACCACGTAGAGTTTGATGCCGACTCGCAAAACGACTTTTATTGGATAACTGCTGTTGGCGAGCGCAAGAATTGTCTGCTTCGTAAATCAGTCAATCTGTCAAAGCAAACCCACATAATTGCGACAAATATCGACCTTGCCGTTGTCGTTGCAAGTATGCACGAGCCACGCACTCCGCTTGGATTTATCGACCGCACGCTCATTTTGTGCGAAGCGTATAACGTTCCTGCCTGTATAGTTTTTAACAAAACAGATATTTATCCACAGAAAGCTATGACCGCTGCTGTTGATGCAAGGGCAATGTACGAGGGTGCGGGTTATAAAGTTTTTTTTACGAGTGCCCAAACAGGCGAGGGTATTGAGAGTTTGCGTAATGCGGTAGCCCGCAAAGTTTGTCTTTTCACAGGCAATTCAGGCGTTGGAAAATCAGCGATTTTGAATGTTATTGATCCGACTCTAAACTTAAAGACGAGCGAGGTATCGTCATTTAACGAAAAAGGAAAACACACGACAACATTCGCACAAATGTTCCCTGTCGCTGGCGGGTTTCTTATGGACACCCCGGGCATGAAAGAGTTTGGAATGATAAAAATCAACACCGAAGAATTGTCGCAATATTTCCCCGAAATGGCGCGTTTGAGCCATGAATGTGCATACAGCAATTGCACACACACCCATGAGCCGAATTGTGCAGTAAAGGCAGCAGTAGAGGCAGGAAAAATAAATTCGATACGCTATCGCAGTTACGTGAATATCCTCTCAGGTGAAGAAGTTTCCGTACCTTCGCTATTAGAAAACAAACAAGAAAAAAAATAGTTGGGAAGTTTCCGTACCTTCGCTATTAGAAAATAAACAAAAAAATAATATGGAATCATTTACGTTTATTCAATGGATGCTTAATAATTTAGATTATTGGAATATAATGATACTCATGACGATTGAAAGTTCGTTTATACCGTTTCCGTCCGAAATCATCGTCCCGCCGGCAGGCTATATGGCAGCGGCAGGGGAGCTTGACGTTTATCTTGTAATGCTGTTTTCAACACTCGGTGCGCTACTTGGCGCAATTATAAATTATTTTCTCGCGGTGTGGTTTGGTCGTCCGATTGTCTATTGGTTTGCCGACACAAGATTGGGGCATATTCTTCTTTTGAATGGAAACAAAATCTTAAAAGCTGAAAATTATTTTGCGAAATACGGACCCGCATCAACTTTTATAGGACGTTTGGTCCCTGTCATCCGTCAGTTTATCTCTATTCCCGCAGGACTTTGCAGAATGAATATCCTAAAGTTTTTGCTTTATACTTTTCTCGGCGCGGGGATATGGAACGTGTTTTTAACGTGGCTCGGATATTATCTTCACTCGTTTGTTCCGCGTGATGAGCTGATGACAAAAGTTATGGAATACTCTCGCCCGATAGGATATGCCTTTCTCGCTGTCGCGGCATTGTGTGTGGGATATTTGGTGTATAAAGGAATGAAAAAAACAAATAAACAAAAAAACAAATAAACAAATAAACAAATAAACAAATAAACAAATAAACAAATAAAATTATGTTACCAGTAATTGAAACATTTTACAGTCTGCAAGGCGAAGGGTACTTCGCGGGTTCTGCAGCATTTTTTATTCGCCTCGCAGGATGTCCTGTGCAGTGTGATTTTTGTGACGAACAGAACAGTTGGTCTATAGATGAAGACAGCAAGGTTGATGTGGAGGACATTGTCGGAGAGGTTGTCGAAAGCGGCGCAAAATGCGTAGTTGTTACAGGTGGAGAGCCTATAATCCACAGACTCCAATTACTCACAAACTTGTTGCGGAGCTATGGCATCAGGACACATCTTGAAACAAGTGGGTATGGTGGAACTCTCACAGGAACTTGGGATTGGATAACATTTTCACCCAAGAAAATCTTCAAACCTTCGCCTGAATTTTATCAGAAAGCAAACGAATTAAAAATCGTCATAGAGGACACAAACGATTTTGATTTTGCCGAATATCACCACTCGCTTTCAGTGCCAGACACTAAATTTTATCTTCAACCAGAATGGTCAAACCGTGATGAAATCATTCCCATGATTATCGAATATATAAAGCTACATCCGCAGTGGCGACTATCTCTGCAAATCCACAAATACCTTGACATCAGTTAGAGCACATATTATCGCGTTAGCACTCGCTTTCATGCTTGTGCCGTTTGCTGCGCTTGCCACTCACCAAAAAGCATGCGAAATCACTTATGAGTGCTTAGGGGGTTATACTTATCGTATGACATTAGTGTCCTACACATTCACAGGCACTGCAACCGACCGTCCATACTTAGAAATCAACTGGGGGGACGGCACTGTTGATACCGTTCGGCGGCGCATACAGACAGTGCTCCCTGATGCAGCCCAGACTTACTACAACGAATACATAGCCGAGCATACCTACTCCGGTCCTGGGGGATACTATATCTCAATGACCGACCCAACACGTAACGGCGGTGTTATAAACGTCCCCGGCAGTGTGGATATTTCGATGTATGTACAGACATATTTGGTCGTAGATCCGTTTCTTGGCTGCAACAATAGTCCTGTTCTCACAAACCGTCCTATTGACAGGGCTTGTGTGGGGCAACCGTTTGTACACAACCCTGGTGCTTACGACCCCGACGGCGACAGCCTTTCGTATAAACTTATCTCATGTAAAATGGACGAGGGCATGGATATTCCGGGCTACTCCTTTCCTGCTGCGTCAAAATCTTTTTCTATAGACGAACGGACAGGCGATGTCGTTTGGGATGCACCCATCTATCAGGGGGAATACAATATTGCAATTCTTATTGAAGAATGGCGATATGGGGTTAGGATTGGCTACATAACGCGCGATATGCAAATAACGGTGCAACAATGTAACAATCGTCCACCTGTTTTACACGTTCAAAATCACTGTGCGATAGCGGGTGACAGCCTTGCAATCCCGATTGTTGCGAGTGATCCTGACGGTGATAGAATATCAATCACAGTATCGGGTGAACTCGAAGGACCGGTGTTGCTTTCTGTTGCAGACACGCTAAGTGTTCTCTCGTGGCGAGTGCCGTTCTCTGCCGCTCGTGCCAACCCATATATCGTTTATTGCAAGGCGACGGATTTCGGCAGTCCGTGTCTTTCCGACCTGAAAAATTTTTCCATAAATATAGTTGCGCCTGCTGTGGAGCTGTATGGAGTACTGAATTTTTCCCGCAGTCCTGTTCCGCATGCAACAGGATATAAGATATACCGCAGGCAAGGTTCGTCAGAGCCACAGCAAGACTCCTGTAAGGGCGGATTGAGTGATCCCTCTTTCACGCTTGTAGCAACAACGCTCGACACTTTTTATACCGACACTTCCCGCCTGCAAAACGGTATGACCTACTGTTATCGCGTTACGACTGTGCTTCGGGACGGTAGCGAAAGTCTTTTTTCAAATGAACAATGTTTCTTGAACCATAATGACGGAGTGCCTGTAATCACTCATGCAAGCGTTGAAAAAACACATCAGACACAAGGAGTTGTCAAGGTTCGATGGCAGATGTTACATAGCGACACAAACGGCGACTATTCACAAAAGCAATACACACTGTTTCGTATAAAGAACGACACAGCAATATCCTTACGTACCTTTGCGTTTGACACAGCAGTAACTTTCTATGACTCATCCTGCAACACGCGCGATGGAAGACAGGAATATGCAGTAACTCTCGACACAATGCGGTCGGATATAGCTCCTACTCTGTGGATTTACGCATTTACATCTTCCCGAAAAGTCGTTATCCGCTGGCAGGACGATCAAATTTGGAATAATCGTTACTACCGTATCTATCGTAAGTTGGCGAGTGAGAACAACTACATTCAAATCGCACGTACATCATCATTTCCATTCACCGATACCCTTGTGCAGAACGATGAGGAATACCATTACTACATAGAGGGTGAGGGCACATATTTCTCAGGTGAGCTACCTTCGCCATTGCTCAACAAGTCCAACGAAATATCGGCTATACCGCATGTTCTGCCCCCCTGTGTGCCACAGGTGACGAGCGTTGATGGAAGTTGCGACCCGTTTGCAAACACCATAAAATGGACGTGCGACGGCGAAGATATTAAAGAATACGAAATTTATTCGGCGCGTGTGGGCGACACTAACTACAAGTGGATTATAACAGTTCCTGCTGGCGCAGAGATGCAGGCAACGGATGAGAACCCGATGTCGTACAACATCTGTTATGTTGTCAAAGCTGTCAATACAAAAGGCGAAGAAAGCCCATACAGCAATGCAGTGTGTATTGATAACCGCTACTGTTTCAGGTTAAAGCTGCCAAATATTTTCACTCCAAACGGCGATGGTGTCAATGACGTTTTTCGTCCTCTTGAGGGTCAGACGGCAGAAGATTTTGAGATACAAATTTTCGACCGTTGGGGCAAGCTCGTCTATAAGGCAAAAGAATTTCCATTCAGTTGGAACGGCTGCTATATGGGTGGCAATCAAGCCTGTCCAGACGGTGCATACTTCTATGTTGCAGAATTTTCCGCCCCTGCCGAAGGACTCTCCCTCAAGCAAATGCAGAACGGCAGCGTAGTGATTTTGCGCTGAAATTATGGCGTTCCCCCGCCCTCGCAAGCTCGTGGCGGGGTCGGGCTTTCGCCTGTATCTTTTTTGTATCGGACAATCACAGACACCCCTCACCCGTAGCAACAGACAGACCTTTCGCCTACAACCACAAAAAAGGATGTCGGCTCAAAGTCGCGAGTAAGCGAGGGCAGAGGACGCGCTTGCGCGGACTATGCCGAGCGAGAGCGACTTCATTGCGAAGCAATAATCCCTAACGCAAGCCCCCGCACAGCCTCCCCCCGCACAGCCCCCGCTTGCGCGGACTATGCCGAGCGAGAGCGACTTCATTGCGAAGCAATAATCCCTAACGCAAGCCCCCGCCCCGGCCCCCGCCCCCCCCCGCGCGGGGGGGGGGGCGGGGGGGGGGGTGGGGCGGGGGGCACACACCTGTCCCGGTTTAGCGACCGCCGGCGGGGGGGGCGGGGGTGGGGCGGGGGCTTGCGTTAGGGATTATTGCTTCGCAATGAAGTCGCTCTCGCTCGGCATAGTC
>JAISPZ010000076.1 GCA_031274555.1 Bacteroidales bacterium
CGACGAATGTTTTTGTGCGAGTTCCATACGACCTATTAAAAACAATTGCAAATCATTGATGCCTTAAACAAAAAATTAAAAATATCAATAAATTATAAACGTATGAATAAATTTTCAAAATTATTATTGATTGTGGCACTAATATTTAGTGTGAGTACGGTGTGTAGTGTGTGTGCAACAAATTACTACGTAGGTTTTTCAAGCAATCCTGTCGGCGGTGTTAAGTACTCTGGCGACGTTGCAGGCCTTAAATCCGCCCTTACTGTTGCTGGTGCGAGCGACGTAGTATATATCGCCAAAGGGACATATTACCTTGACGTGGAGCTAACAGTAAATACACACATCATTGGTGGTTGCGAGCCGACAGGTGACGGAAGCCAAAGGACCGCGATAGGCGCAGCTGCGAGCGTAACGAGCAATATGACCGTTCTTGACGGCAACAGTTTTCGCCATCCCAGACGTATCGAAAAGCACCGTGTAGCAACAGTGAACACTAACGGTATAATTGAGAACTGCCTTATAAGAAACGGTCACGCTCGTGGAACAACAAACGACAATAATGACCTCAATGGTCATGGTGGCGGTGTCCTGTTAAACGGTGGCAAACTATACAACTGCATAATACGTGGCAACGTAGCAATGAACGTACAGTATCAGAGCACCAATAAGAGCAGTGGTGGCGGTGTATATATAACGAGCAGTGGTGGTCAGATAGTAAACTGTATAATCGCGTTCAACATGGACGACAAGGGTGTAGGCATAGACGGCAAAAGTGGCGAGTCAATAAACAACACCATAGCGTACAACACGCAGACCCCTACATGGGTAAATATCCCCAGTGGTTACTTTCAGCCATATAGTGAAACGACCACAACTCTAATAACAAACAGACATATATATTTGAATGCATTTTATATAGCCAGCACAGAATGTACGAATGGTCAGTATGCGTGTTTTATGTCCGCTATAGACTTTCAGGGGACGAGTATTCCTTATTTAACTGTGGCTGACAAGGAGGCTCTAATAGCAGCCAAAGCCCCTGTTCCAGCATCTTATACAGGCTATCCGTCAGATATAACCGTGAAAGATTACGCGCTTTTGGATTTTGGTGGCACCACCTATGCAGCCGGTACAGGTAAAAATCCAAGTGAAACTATTTTTAACTTGTTATCGGCAGGCTCAGTTTTATACGGTGGCTTGGCAACGAATGATAATATATTATGGTATCCTGTATCCGGTGGTACAACGGATAATACTGCGTCCGGCGAGGCATTGAGGCGGGACAATCAGCCTATGAGTAATGTAAGTTGGTGGGGTAGTTTATGTTTTTGTTTGTGGCAGGGTGGTTGTTTGCCAACGACGGCGCAGTGGGAGTATGCTGCTCGTCAGGACACGTCTGGTACGAATAATTCTTACAAATATGCCGGTTCTAATGATATAGAGTCCGTGGCGTGGTACAGTACCAATTCGGTCGGTAAAGTGCATGAGGTGGCAAAAAAAACAGGGACAGAAAAGGGTTTATATGACATGAGTGGTAACTTGTGGGAGTGGTGTTTGGATGCTTATGATGACGTTCTTTCGACAGGAGCAGGAGTTTTAACTGTTGTTGGTAATACTGGTAAAGATTTGGTAAGTAGTGGCTCCGGCAATGGTTCTTCGCAAGGGGCGGCAAAAATAAACCCTGTGATAATTTCCGACCGCAATGGAGGTTCTTCGTATCCTCCTGGTTCAATCCGCCTTCGTCATGGCGGTGGCTGGAACGATGGTGCTGACAACAGCTCATTAGGTAAAATCGGTGGCACCTCCCCGAACAGCATTAACCGTTCCTACGGTTTTCGGTCGGTCTGTGTCCCATAGAATCAATTACGAATTACGAACCCAACTGTCGTTGTTTTTACCGCTGTTGGGCTTGACTTAATTGCGATTTATGTTTGCTTAACACCATAGTTCAATTACGAATTACGAATTACGGAAACCAACAATGGTTACAGGCACGAACGATATGCACAAACAATGAGCGCGTCAGCAATAATTGACAATTGACAATTGACAATTAACAACTGCGTCAGCCGTAATCAATTACGAATTACGAATTACGAATTACGAAAACCAACAATGGTTATAGGCACGAACTATATGCACAAACAGCAAGCGCGTCAGCAATAATTCTAAATTCTACATTCTAAATTAACAAGCGCGTCAGCAATAATTGACAATTGACAATTAACAATTGACAATTAACAACTGCGTCAGCCGTAATCAATTACGAATTACGAATTACGAAAACCAACAACGGTCACAGGCACGAACGATATGCACAAACAACAACCGCGTCAGCAATAATTCTAAATTCTACATTCTAAATTAACAAGCGCGTCAGCAATAATTGACAACTGACAATTAACAATTAACAATTGACTTCCACTCGCCGATAGTGCGAGTTTTGTTGTCGAACGCAATACCAATCTTTATGATTTTCTTGCCCGAAGCGAGATACGGCGTGGCGTAACCGCTTTCTTCTATTTGTTGTAACGCTTCTTCGGCGGTGGCGTTGTCGGTGAGTTTGAACTCAAAGATGTAAACCTTGTCTTCAACTTCCATAACAGCGTCTGCACGTCCGGCAGAACTGTATTTTTCCACTTTCACAAGTTGCCCGACAAGGGTGAAGACCAAGTAAAAAATCGTTTGAAAATGCTTTTCTGTTTTGTTTTCTAAAACGTATGGAATATCCGCAAAAAAAGATGTCAGTTGTAGCATTAAATCTTCCAAATCTTCGTTGTACAGATCCTGAACCATAGCTGCAATCCAACTTGACGACCATCCCTTAGATTTTGATATATATATTGGAAGTAATTCATTAATAAATCCATACTTGACTTCTTCGTTCGGGAATCCCATTTTGTAAGAATTAACCCTGGTGATAAAATCTTTGATGGTTAAATATCCTGTTTGGTATAACAATGGTATTGGATATGGGCTGTCCATACGGAAGTCATCAATTTCTTGCGCAGGAATAACAACGTTTTTTTCTAATTTTGGTAAATCATAATCTGTGTCTTTTAACATCTCTACGAGCATTGTAGGCGTTCCTGACTTAAACCACTCGTAGGTAAATCGTTTTTTATAGAACGAGTTTAACAAACTCCAAGGGTTGTAAACATCTTCGCTGATTTCAGAGAAATGATAGCCGTCATACATTTTTTTGAGTTTGGCAACAGTTTGGTCGTACGTAAGATTTTGTGCTTCGCCGAGTGCTTTTATTTCAGGCTCAAACTGTGTCAGCAATTCCTTTTCTGTAATGCCACAAATAGCCGAAAAGTTGTTTTCCAGACTAATATCTGTCAGGTTATTGAGGTCGCTAAAGACACTCACTTTTGAGAATTTGGAAACGCCTGTAAACAATATGAAGCGTAGATATTGGTCTGTAGATTTAAGTACTCCGTAGAAGCCTTTAAGAACATCTTTAATTTCTTTGTGCAAATCGGGTTTTGTTCTGGTGTTGAGCAGAGGTTTGTCATACTCATCCACGAGAATTACTACGCCTTTTTCTGATTGTTTGTAAGCACGTTTTATTACTCCTGCAAAACGGTCTGAAAAATCTTTCTCGGCTTCATCTCTGCCCCATATTTCCTCAATATACCTTAAATTTCTATCAACAATGGCATTAAATGAGTCCATATCTGCATAAGACGCAGCGTTGAAATCCAAGTGGAAGACAGGATATTTTGTCCAATCTTTTTCAACATCTGCAATAGCTAACCCCTCGAACAAATCTTTTCTTCCCTCGAAATAATATTTGAGGGTGGAAAGAAGCAGGCTTTTTCCAAAGCGACGGGGGCGTGAGAGGAAGTAAGGACTGGACGTCGCTGTAAGTTCAGGTATAAATCCTGTTTTATCAATATAAACTAATTTTTCTGTGCGTAGTTTTGCAAAATCTTGTATGCCCAAAGGTAGTCTTCGTGTGTTGAAAGTTGTTGTCATAGTTTACAAAGATACATGAAATCAGGAATAAATTGTCAATTGTCAATTACGGCTGATGCACTTATTGTTAGTGCATACTGTTTGTGATGATTGTTGGTTTTCGTAATGGGTGAAAAATCAGCAGCTACGGTTATATCTTTTGTCCATTTGAGAAGCTCCATTAGCGAATCTTCAATATTCAAAAGCGATTCCTGTATAAGCACTTTATCATACATAAATAATATCCCTCATAATACGTTCAACGAAACGTGGTTTAAGATTATTATGTTTGCGTATGACATCTACTCTCGTGCCTAAAAGTTTTTCAAGATCAATGATCATCCGAATAGATTTTAATCCCTTTTCGTCACCCTCATAATAAACATCAACATCACTGTTTTCTGCGTGTTCACCACGCGCTACCGACCCGAAAATTCCCATACGATCTATACCATATTCTGTGGCGTGTTTTTGCTTGTAATCATGCAAGAGATTAATATATTCTTCGGTCGTTTTCATACGCGTATAAATAGTTTTTCATCCGTCTATAAATTGTTGCAAATAAGTTGTATGGAACTCGCCAATAAACAGTTATTTTACAGTACAAATTCTTCAATCTACGGATGTTGCTTAGTCTTCAATTTTACACGCTACATTCATTTTACAGCACAAATTCTTCAACAGGCGGATGCTTTTCCATCCAAATTTGGTTGAATGATTTCTTGTTAAAGTTGGGAAAAATTCGCGAAGTACCGAATGCTTTTTTGAAAGTGCTTTTGAGAAAAAATCTCTTGACGGTATTTTCAAGGTTCTTTCTTTTCAAAAACATTTTTACGAGTGTTTTTATTCGGTTTTTATCAAGCACAACGGAAGTATCTGGCACTTCCGCCGTTGCCCGCTTTTTTTTCCCTCTCAAAATAAGATCTTTTAACCGAATGTTCACAGGGCAAACATCCTGACAATGTCCGCAAAGTGTACAGCGGTCGCCGCAACCGCTTTTGACAAACTCAACAGGATTTCCTGTAGGGCAGATACCGTTGCACGTCCCGCATTTGATACACGAAAGAACGCTGCGCCTTTCGGGGTCGGAGAGTATGTCGGTCCGTCCATTATCAACCACTATGAGATAGGTGTCCGAACGTCCTGAAAAAATTGTTTGGTTGAGCGACAGGGGTCTGTTATACGCTGTGGTCGCGTACAGGCGCGAATATAACGAAAGGTCGGAAAGGGACGCGAGCATTTGATCTATTCCTGCAATAAAAATTTTTGTCTGACCAAGCAAAAATGAAAGGGCACTGCCGCCAGAATTATCCCTTATAACGACAGCTCCTGTGTCGGCAATAAGAAAATCAGCCGCTCCAATGGCAACGGAATTTTTATAAGAATGTTGTCTTAAATATTGTTTGTAGATGTCTTCGGGGTACGCCGAAAACGAATCATCTTTCATTATTTTTTCCTTGAAAGTGGAGTAATTTTCAGGAATAAAAGGGTCGTTAAGTTTGGGAAGATCAGCGGTGATAACAGAAAGTTTTTCTTTTTCTAAAAAATCTTCAATACCAATTTCCGTAGTAAGGTCAGACTTGTTAAAGAGGATTTTTTTATCGGAAAATTTGATACGCTCAAAAATTTTTTTTATCTCCGTGAATGTGTCGGCAGCGGTTTCGGCATAAAAAACTTTTCCACCCGAAAGCGAAAAGTTTTTCTCAAATTCTATTAGATATTTCCGTTCGCTGTGAAGAACTTTATAGCGATAATATGCCGCACGCCGTTTGACGGTTTCGTACGCACTGCGACTTTTGTAATAGGAAACTGCGCCCGCAGACGTGCTTAGATAGTGCGAATAGAGCACCTCATCAAAAGTATTAACAACCGCATCCACAGCTAATATTTATCTTGTTCACACGTTGTTGATGTCGTCCGCCATCAAAGTCTTCGTCCAAAAATGCGCGGACCATATCGGCAGCGACTTCAAAGTCAAGAAATCTTCCCGGAAGTGAAATAATATTTGCATTGTTATGCTGACGCGCAAGTAGAGCTATTTCTTTTGTCCAGCAGAGGGCGCAACGTACGTTCGGATGTTTGTTTGCAGCAATAGAAATGCCGTTGCCCGAACCGCAAATAAGAATGCCGATTGTGTGGACATTTTTTTCAATATCGCGTGCCACCGCGTGAGCAACGTCGGGATAGTCTATTCTTTCAGGCGAAAAAGCACCGTAATCCTTAAACTTGTACCCTTCTGCCGACAGCACTTTCAACAAATGTTGCTTCATCTCAAAGCCCGCGTGGTCGGAGCCGATGGCGATAATGATATTTTTATCAAACATAAAAAAAAATTTCAAACTTCGTAAATGCAAATCTTATACGCAAATCTTATACGCAAACCGTATATGCAAATGCCGACCCTAATAAGTCCCATAGTTGCGGATTTTGTACATCTCAACGACCGCAAACACTGTCGCAACAATCCTCGGAAGCTTTCAACAACCGCAAACGTTGCAAACATAAACAGCCTTTATTTCGGCGTCACAACAACGAGATACCTCGTAATCTTCCAAAACTGATCAGGATCTTTAATCACAATCTTAATATTTTGCTTGTCCTTAGTGTCATACGAATAACTTGACTTCGGGTGATTGCTCATGACCTCAGCCTTTGCAGACTTTGTTTCAATAATTTTTTTCTCAAAAATATTTTCAATCCTGATAAAATCAGCGTCTTTGTAGGCAGGTGAAGTACCAGACTTCGCAACAAGTCCTTTTGCAGCAGCATCTTTCTTTGAGCCAATATAGTAAAAGGCAGTCTGAACAACCTCATTAAGACGCGAGATTTCGGCATCTTTTTGATCTAAAGCAGTTCTGTTTGATGCCAAGTCCTCTCTGTACTTGCTGTTCTCCGCCTGCAAACCCTCGTTAATAGCTTGCAGCGCAGCATACGCCTCTTTCAGTAACGACAGTTCTTCCTGTAATGCCTCTATCCGCGCTTCGCTTTCAGCAACATGTTGCCGAAGCTGGGTGATTGTGTTCTGCAACGATAAATTAAGTGCGTTCAAACGCGCTATTTCCGCATTCGCAGCCGCATTACTCGATGTGGTGGCAGATGTTTTCTGTTGCAATTCGCTCATCTGACGGTCATAAAGCTGTCGAGTCGCACGATTTTCAATCTCTATTTGGGATGGAGTTTTAGATACAACGCCACCCCTGTTGTCGTCACTAAGTCTTCTGTTCTGCGCTTTAAGGGCGGAGTTTTCCTTTTTTACGGCAACAAGCTGTTTTTGCAGACGTTGCATATCAGAAAGTTTAATGCGATTATCTTCTAACAGACGACCAATAGCGGCAATATCGTCAAGAATTTTTTCCTGCATACTGCTATTTTTCGTAATGTTTGGCTCGCCAGAGTAGCGATCTATCGACTTTTCCCGCTCGCGAATTTCCGACAAATTATGTTCTATCTCAGAATAGACATTCATAAATTGTGTTTGGATAGAGTCCGATTTAACAATCTCCGACCTCAACTGCGTATTTTCTTTTTCAAGACTTTTAACCCTATTGGTTTGGCATCCCGCAGCAATTAGAGCGGTACAAATAACAAAAAAACATAAAATTTTTCTCATAATATTTATATTTATCCTGCAAAAGTACAAAAAAAAATGGGTTTTAACACGATATGAACATGAATAATATTAAATTTGTCATATTATGATTTCGAAAATAAACCGTCTCAAGAAAGAAAAGTCCGCCGTAATACTTGCGCATTATTATCAAACGGCTGACATACAAGACCTTGCCGATTTTATTGGCGACAGTTTAGAGCTTGCGCAAAAAGCAAAAGAAACAGAGGCAGATATTATCGTTTTTGCGGGAGTACATTTTATGGCAGAAACGGCAAAAATTCTTAATCCGTCAAAAAAAATTTTGCTGCCCGACCTCGAAGCAGGCTGCTCGTTGTCCGACTCCTGTCGTGCAGAAGATTTAGAAAAAGCAAAGGAAGAATATCCCGACCGTAAAATCATCGCTTACGCAAACTGCAGCGCAGCAGTAAAAGAACTCGTTGATATTACTTGCACTTCGGGCAATGCAGTAAAAATTGTAGAGAGCTTTGCGCCCGACCAAAGATTACTTTTTGTCCCCGACAAAAATCTTGGCGGCTATATAAATCGCATCACAGGACGCAATATGGACTTATGGGACGGCAGTTGCGCCATTCACGACATGCTTAGTGCCGAGAACGTTTTAGCCCTCGCGCGACAACATCCCGAAGCAAAAATTATTGCACATCCAGAATGTAATCCCGCAGTGCTCGCGCTCGCAAAATTCATCGGCTCAACATCCGCAATGCTAAGGCACATCAGCAGCGACAGCGGTCAAAGCTACATTGTTGCAACCGAAACAGGCATCACACACCAGATGAAAAAAGCCGCCCCAAACAAAACATTTTACATCGTCAGCAACGACCAAACCTGCGCCTGCAACGACTGTCCACACATGAAAAAAAACACCATAGAAAAATTATACACCTGCCTGCGGGACGAAACCCCCGAAATCATCCTGTCCCCGCAGACGATAGAACGCGCCCGCAAGCCAATAGAAGCAATGCTCGCCGTTGCCCCACCCGTGCCACGATGACGAACGTTCCGCAGTGTAAAAACAACTTATAAAGCCAATGAAACAACAATTATTTGGGCATTCCCCGCTTAGGCTTCACACACGCCCAACCCATGAGGCGAACGCACAATTCCCACGCACGGACTCTGTCAGGCGCAAGCAACTTCATCGTGAAGCAGTAACCCATAGTGCAGCCCACCGCACAGCTCAATTACGAATTATCAATTACGAATTACGGACCAATAGCAATTTCTATGCACAAACAATATGCACGAACAACAAGCGAGTAAACCATAATCAATTACGAATAATCAATTACGAATTACGAGCTTTGACAGCTTGTTCCACTAACCCCCGCATAGACGCTGTCAGGCGCAAGCAACTCCATCGTGAAGCAGTAACCCACAGTGCAGCCCACCGCCCGACAATAATTGCAGCGGTGGTACTCGCGGCAGTAACTTTGTTGTCCTTATCCCCCACTCTCGCCGCCCCGCCCGCTGTCGCCCCCGCCGCCCCGCCCGCTATCACCACAACTCTGCCCGCCCCCGCCTCATCCCCCGCGCTCCTCGCGCAAGTCCCCGCCCCCACTTTGGCACAATCCACATCACTCTCCGCCCCCGCCTCATCCTCCGCGCCCCCCACGCAAACCACCACTCCGACATCGTCCCCCCCGCAAGACACTGCCCGCTTCTATCACTCGGACGGCACGCTTGCCAGCGAGGGCATACTTTTGAACGGCGAGCCAGACGGCGCATGGAGAAGCTACGACAAAAAAGGCAATCTTGTTTCAATCGCCACTTGGAAAAACGGACAATTAGACGGCAGTTCGACATTCTACGAAGACGAAAAAAAAACATCGGAAATCACGTACAGAAACGGCAAGAAAGACGGCATTTCGACATATTACAAAAAAGATGAAATCACGCAAGAGCCGTATAAAGACGGCATGAGACACGGTATAAGGCGCACGTACAAAAACAATGTCCTGATAAAAGAAACCCCATTTAGTAAAGACTTGGAAGACGGATTAGGAAAAGAATACGCAGGCAAACTGCCCGCATCCCCTTTTGCAGACACAGTGAGGCAAGCCCCCACAACAGCCCCCACAACAGCCACCCCCGCCGCCTCCACAACCCCCACAATCCCCACAACCTCCGCAGCTCCCACAACAGCCGCCCCCGCCCCCCCCACAACCCCCACAACCCTCACCACGTACCGCAAAGGGCTTATCACAGGAATAAGAAAGGTAAATCGTTACAACGAGCAAGGGCAGAAGCACGGTGTTTGGGAAGCACTTCACCCCAACGATAAAACATATTGGGAAGTCACATACAAAAACGACCTCAAGGACGGCTATTACAAAGAGTACGACACCACAGGCAATCTTATATTGCTTGAAAAATACGAGGACGGCAAACTCGTAACGGACGCGCCGGAACTCGCCAAAATAGACATTCACACAGAATACTACAAAAACGGAAACGTAAAACTTAGAGTAGGGTACAAAGACGGCAAGCCCGAAGGCGTTATGCGCATTTACGACAGCATCAGCGGAAAAATTATAAAAGGGCTTATCTTCAAGGACGGCAAGCAGACAGGCAGTGGAATTATCGACGATGCAGGTTTTATTCAAGGCGAATGGAGTGATGTCTATCCGAATGGAATTTCAAAAAACAAAGGAAGATACAACAAAGGTCGGCGTACAGGGCACTGGCTCTTTTACGACCCGAATGGGAACGTAATGCAGGAGGGCGACTATAAAAACGGCAAAGAAGAAGGCACGTGGACATGGTATTTTCCCGACGGCAGCGTTCGTCTTGAACAGAACTACGAAAGCGGCTTGCTCAACGGCTTGAGTGTAGAATATTCCGACAGTGGGCAAGTAGTTGCGAAGGGCGAATATGTCGATGGTTTGGAAGAAGGCGAATGGCAATACCTCTTGAAAGGCGAGAGCGACCCTGACGGCAGGGAGAACGAACACACTAAAAACAAACACATTGCAGGCGAGCGCATGAAAGGCAAATACTCCGCAGGTGAGCGCACGGGCGAATGGCGACACTATTGGACAGGCAAAGGCAACAAGATGTCGTTCAAAGGCACTTTCAGGGACGGCTATCCTCACGGCAGGCATATCTACTATTGGGAAACAGGAATAATCCGTGCCGAAGAATTTTACCGCATGGGCAAGCGAGTCGGCACTTGGACAACCTACGACGAAACGGGCACTCCCATCGTCCGCATAAAGTACGACAAAGACGAGGAAGAAGAACGCTACAACAACAGAAAAACCCTCCGAGAGTAAACCCCTCATCGTCAGGACAAAGCGGTGCAACATCAGGACAAAGCGGTGCAACGTCTAAAAAATGCAGGACAGCACCTAAATTCTAAATTAAATTTGGGCGTTCCCCCGCCCTCGCAGAGCTTCGTGCGGGGTCGGGCTTTCACTTCAATCTTTTTGCCTCGCAAGCTCGGCAAAAAGGATTTCCGCTCAATCCCTAACGCAAGCCCCCGCACAGCCCCCGCTTGCGCGGACTATGCAAATTTGGTGTATCCTGATAGCACATCTGTTGCTCAACGTCATCAAGGTGCTATCCGGGAGCGAAAAGGCGTTTTCCACTCTGGCGGCGTTGGTACGGATACATTTGATCAGTCATTTGAACTTGACTTTGGTAGTAA
>JAISPZ010000093.1 GCA_031274555.1 Bacteroidales bacterium
GTCGAGCGACGAAACATACTGCAACGGCACCAATAAATACATGTTGTGTGAGGCTCTGGCAAGTGGTACGGACAGCTATTTCGGTCATCTTTATCGGCGTAACAACATAATTGTTCCGAAAGAATCAACAGGAGGAGGTACTATTCCTGACGATGATGTTTCTGTTTGTTTTGTTTTCTGGTATGGCAGTTTAGCTTATAGCCAGTGGTTGGGTGGCAGTTTGCCAACCGAAGGTCAGTGGGAATTTGCTCTTCGCCGCAAGAGTAACGAGAACTTTAAGGCTCCCACAGCAGGTACTGCTGTTGCCGATCAGTCTGCGTCTTTGTATAATTACGCATATGCTTACAATGGTTATACTAATGGAGCTGTAGCAGGTTCTGTCGTCCCCGACTACGCATGGTACATTGGCAACAGTAATGATGTGAGTACTGCCGCTACTTACGGCTCAAGTGGCAATCACAACCACAAAGTTGGCGAGAAAAAGCCTAACGGTTTAGGGTTATATGATATGAACGGCAATGCATGGGAATGGTGCGCGGATTTTTATAAGGGGACTGCTTATTCACTCACGGATTATGTCGGTAACGATGGTACTGAGGGCAGTGTTGTTGTAAATCCTATCAACAATACTGCAGCCGGTGCTGACTCTCCGCCCTATCGCACCCTTCGTGGCGGCTACTGGTCCGATGGCGCCGGCAACTTGCGTGCTGGCTGTCACGGTGGCATCGGCGCGAGCGACCGCCGCGGCAATGTTGGTTTCCGTCCTGCCTTCCTTTCCCCCTTTGCTCCTTAGTTCAATAGAACTTACCTTTTAAAACAATGAATAAAAAGGATAGTTGCGTTCTTGTTTTACCGCTTTTTGAAAATTTTTGAGACTACCTTATTCCTTCTCACGATACTATAAATCGTGTTTGTTAGGAAAACAAATTGCATTGGGTGTCGGATGTTGTTTTTCTGGAAGATATGCAAAAAAAAGAAACAAAAATGCAGCACAAAACTTTGCAGGAGTGAGAAAAACAGTGCTTAACCTACTAAAAAAGGATAAAGGGAAAGAAAGTTTGCGCTCAAAACGACTTAAAGCCGGACGGAATAATGATTTTTTACTACAATTAATCACAAATTAAAATGCGTTTTTCCTGGACTTGCATATCTCTTTACTTATTCGTACCTTTGCACCTCTTGAAAATCAATCAAAATAAAAATACTAAAAATCAATCTATCAAATTTTTATGGCACAAGAAATTAACAAAACCGTTTATCTGTTTGGCGACAAAAAAGCAGAAGGCAAAGCTGAAATGCGCAATCTTTTAGGTGGCAAGGGCGCAAACCTTGCGGAAATGAACCTTGTAGGACTACCTGTATCTCCTGGATTTACGATAACAACAGAAGTCTGCACAAAGTACTATGAAATTGGTCGCGAGGGCGTTATCAATCTTATCAAACCAGAAGTAGAAAAAGGAGTAAAGTATGTTGAAACTCTCATGAAATCGGGCTTTGGCGACAAGGTTAATCCGCTTTTAGTTTCTGTTCGCTCTGGTTCACGTGCCTCAATGCCCGGTATGATGGATACAATTCTAAACCTTGGTATAAATGATGATGTTGTTGCTGCACTTATAAAAAAGACAGGTAATGAGCGTTTTGCATGGGACTCTTACCGCCGCTTTGTACAGATGTATGGCGATGTTGTTCTTGGAATGAAGCCTACAAGCAAAGAAGATATTGATCCGTTTGAAGAAATTATCGAGGAAGTTAAACATTCGCGTGGAGTGAAGTTAGATACTGAACTTTCGGCGGACGACCTTAA
Source organism: Bacteroidales bacterium (assembly GCA_031274555.1). Classification (GTDB taxonomy): domain Bacteria; phylum Bacteroidota; class Bacteroidia; order Bacteroidales; family P3; genus JAIRNR01. The sequence goes on from JAISPZ010000093.1 coordinate 1,805, forward strand.
AGAGCTTGTTTCAAAATTTAAAGATGCGGTTAAAAATCGCACAGGCAAAGACTTTCCTGTGTGTCCTTGGGAACAACTTTGGGGTGCGGTTATGGCGGTGTTTGAAAGTTGGAATAACGACCGCGCAATTCTCTATCGCAAACTTAACGCTATTCCTGATGATTGGGGTACTGCCGTAAACGTTCAGGCTATGGTATTCGGTAATATGGGGTTGTCGTCAGCTACAGGCGTATGCTTCTCTCGTAATGCGGGTACAGGCGAAAATAAATTTAACGGTGAATATCTTGTTAATGCGCAAGGTGAAGATGTTGTTGCAGGGACGCGTACTCCACAGGAAATTACAAAAGAGGGGTCGCAACGTTGGGCTGCAATGCAGGGCGTTAGCGAGGAAGACCGTGCAAAAAATTATCCTTCTCTCGAAGAAGCAATGCCTGCTCTCTATAAGGAACTTTGGACCATCCAACATAAACTCGAACTGCATTATAAAGATATGCAGGATATGGAATTTACTATTCAGGAGGGCAAACTTTGGATGCTTCAAACGCGTAACGGAAAGCGTACAGGTGCTGCTATGGTGAAGATAGCAATGGATATGCTTGACGAAAAAATTCTTACGGAAGAAGAAGCACTTCTTCGTATTGAACCGAATAAACTTGATGAGCTTCTTCATCCTGTATTTACAAAAGAAGCAATTGTTAAGGCTAAGACAATGGCAAAGGGTCTTCCTGCCTCGCCGGGTGCCGCCTCGGGAAAAATTGTTTTCTTTGCCGAAGATGCGGAAGTAATTGTTGAGAAAGATCCGAAAGAAAAAGTAATTCTTGTCCGTATAGAAACGTCACCCGAAGATCTTAAAGGTATGTATATCGCACAGGGTATTCTTACAGCACGTGGCGGCATGACTTCACATGCTGCCGTTGTTGCTCGCGGTATGGGCAAATGTTGCGTATCGGGTGCAGGCAGTATTGAGATAGACTATAAGGAGCGTACGCTCCTTATGGAAGGCAAGACTTATCACGAGGGCGATTATATTTCTCTTAATGGTTCAACAGGTCAGGTATATGACGGAGAGCTTGATACGCGCGAGCCGGAAGTTAGCGGGGACTTTGCAAAACTTATGGATTTGGCAGATAAACATACTCGTATGTATGTGCGTACAAATGCTGATACTCCTCACGATGCTACCGTTGCCCGCAAATTCGGTGCAAAAGGTATTGGTCTTTGCCGTACAGAGCACATGTTTTTTGAGGGCGAAAAGATTATCCCTATGCGCGAAATGATTTTGGCGGAAGATGAAGCTGGTCGCAGAGAGGCATTGAGAAAATTGCTGCCACTACAACGCGCTGATTTCGAGGGTATTTTTGCTGCTATGGAAGGGCTTCCTGTAACGGTTCGCTTGCTTGACCCGCCACTTCATGAGTTTGTTCCGCAGGATGAAAAGGGTCAGGAAGAAATGGCGCAGATTATGAATGTTCCTGTAGAAAAAATTCGTGCCAAAGTTGAGTATCTGCGCGAAGTGAACCCAATGTTGGGACACCGTGGTTGCCGTCTTGGAAATACTTATCCTGAAATTACGGAAATGCAGACACGTGCTATTCTCGAAGCTGCTCTTGACCTCAAACAGAAAGGTATTGATGCGAAGCCAGAAATTATGATACCGCTCGCAGGTGCCAAGAAAGAACTTGAATATCAGGTGAACTTAGTGCGTACAACTGCTGAAAAAGTTTTTGCCGAAAAGGGTGTTAAAATAGAGTACAGGGTGGGTACGATGATTGAAATTCCGCGTGCTGCCCTCACCGCTGACGAGATTGCGGAAGTTGCCGAGTTTTTCTCATTTGGTACTAACGATCTTACACAGATGACGTTTGGCTTTTCGCGTGACGATATTGGTAAGTTTTTGCCGACTTATTTAGATAAGCATTTGCTTCCCGAAGATCCGTTCCAAATCCTTGACCAAGTGGGAGTGGGGCAGCTGATAAAGATGGGCGCAGAGAAGGGTCGCAAGACACGTGCGCAGCTTAAACTTGGTATTTGCGGTGAACATGGCGGTGAGCCGTCCTCAGTTGAATTTTGCCACCGTATCGGTATGGACTATGTGTCCTGCTCGCCATTCCGTGTGCCGATAGCTCGTGTGGCTGCTGCACAGGCGGTGATAAGGAAGTGAGTGTAGAATTTAGAATTTAGAATGTAGAATGTAGAATGAAACGCCGCTGTGCGCTGAAATATAAAAGTGCGACCTTGCAAAAACGGATGTCCTCTTTGTGGCGGATGAGTGGCGTGGGTTAGTTGTTGTGGCGAGCTGTTGTTGCTCGGGCTGTTGTTGCTCGGGCTGTTGTTGTTGCTTCGGGGGTGATGTCGTTTGGGTTTGGTAAAGTTTATGTTGTGGCGGGGACGAGCGGGGGGCGCGTAAGGGATTATTGCTTCGCAATGAAGTCGCTCACTCGCGACTTTGTAGCGGAAATCCTTTTGCTATGTGGCTTTGCTGCGTAAGGGATTGAGCCGACATCCTTTTTTGTGGTTGCGGCGAGAGGTCTGCCTGTTGCTGTTAGCGAGAGGTGGCTGTGATTGTCCGATACAAAAAAGATACAGGCGAAAGCCCGACCCTGCCACAGTCGCTCCCATGACTGTGGTGGGGGTACGCCCAAATTTAAGGGGCGAAAAAGATGTAAGCGAGAAAAATCGCGGCAATTACTCCGATGATGTCGGCGAAAAGTCCTGCGCTTATGGCATAGCGTGTTTTCTTGATGCCTATGCTGCCAAAATAAAGGGCGATGATGTAAAATGTGGTGTCGGCAGAGCCTTGAAAGAGGCATGAGAGGCGACCTACGAAGCTGTCTGCCCCGTTTGCTATCATGGTTTCTATCATCATTGCTTTTGCGCCGCTTCCGCTAAGTGGCTTCATAAAGGCGGTGGGCAGTGCGCCTACGAAATCGGTGTTTAAGCCTACCGCGTCTATGCACCACGCAATGCCTCCAATCAGGTAATCCATCGCTCCTGACGCTCTGAAAACGCCTATTCCTACAAGCATCGCAATAAGGTATGGAATGAGTTTTAGTGTGGTCTTGAAGCCGTCTTTCGCACCGTCTATAAATGCTCCGTAAACGTCTATGCGCTTGTACAGCCCACCTGCAATAAATCCTGTGATGATAAGCACGAGAAGACCGTTTCCGAACCAACTTGAAAATGTTTCGACCTGCTCGGCGGATGCTGTCACGCAGTATGTGGTGAGAGCTGCAATGCACAGGGTAATTCCTCCAATCCAGCCTATTATTGTTTTATTCCAAAGGTTGATTTTTTGGCGTATTGCCACAAAGAGAATACCGCCAACAGTGGAGCAGTATGTGGCGATGAGCAACGGCACGAAAATATCTGTCGGGTTTTGAGCACCGAGAATGGCGCGTTGCGCCAAAATAGCGACAGGGATAAGTGTCAGTCCCGAAGTGTTGATTGCAAGGAACATTAGCTGGGCATTGGAAGCGGTGTCTTTTTTGGGATTGAGTTCTTGCATGCTCTGCATGGCTTTAAGACCTATTGGTGTTGCAGCGTTGTCAAGCCCAAGCATATTGGCTGAAAAGTTGAGAAGGAGCTGCCCTGTGGCGGGGTGGTTTGCGGGAATTTCAGGGAAGAGTTTGTTGAAAAAAGGACCTACAATGCGGGACATTAAACGAATTGCTCCTGCTTTTTCCCCTATGTTCAAAAGTCCCATCCATAAGGTCATAACGCCTGCCAATGGTAGGGCAATATCCATCACTGCCGTTTTTGTGATGGAAAACGTTGCGTCTATCATGCTTTTGAAAATCGAAGTGTCGCCTGTTAAAATTACGTGCAGCAGTGCTGCAAGAAACGCAACAAGAAAAAATCCGATCCAAATGTAGTTTAGAAGCATTACATTAATGACTTGATTATCTGGTCGGCGTGGGTTTTGGTATCAACGCGCGGGAAAACTTTTTCGATTGTTCCTTTTTCGGAAATGATGAATGTGGTGCGCAAAAGCCCCATGTATGTTTTGCCGTAGTTTTTCTTTTCGCCCCATGCGCCATACGCTTGAATGATGCGCTTTTCGGGGTCTGAAATCAAATTGAATGAGAGATTGTTTTTTTCTTCAAACTTTTTGTGTGACTCTACGCTATCAGGGCTGACACCGATAATAACGTATCCCTTGTGAAGAAAATATTCGCTCTTGTCATTCAAACTGCAAGCCTCTGCTGTGCAGCCAGAAGTGTTGTCTTTTGGATAAAAATAAAGGATGATTTTTTTGCCTTTAAAATCAGACAACGCAACGGTTTCACCGTTTTGATTTATTCCCTTGAAATTGGGTGCTTTATCGCCAACTTGTAACATATTATTGTAGTTTTATCAGTGCAAATGTACATGAAATTCTTGAATTGCGAACACGAACGAAAAATTTATAAAGGAGATTTATTCTTTTTTTGTTCGCTGGCTGTGTAGAGAGTTGCTTTTTTTAGATGGATATGGGTTAAAATTTTATCCCGAAGTGTAGTCCGCCCGGGGTCATCTGTAAGGACATATCGACTTTCTTCTTTCTGGGGATGACTTTGTTGTAGTAGATGAAGTGTTCCTTTGTGGCGTAGTCGGTGAGTTCTCCGAGAGGGTCGCAGAGCATGGCGAAGAAACAGCCGAAAAAGCGCGACGAACCGACACGATAACTGTTTTTGACAATGGCACGCTTGGCTGCATAAAGCCCCTCACCCAAAATAGAGCCTACTACGGGAGTGACAATCAGGTCGGTGGCAGAGGGTGTTTCCATTATCGCTTCGATGCCGTATTCCCATGCAAAAGTGGAAATAAAAGCTGTGTATAAGAAAGAACCCCACGCGCTTAACCCCGCACTGCGGGCACTCGTGTAATAGGTTGCACCAAGATAGCCGTGCCCGATGATGTTGATAGCAAAACCATCTTTGTCCCAAGCAGGCGTGGTCTGTATGTGCGTCCACCAATTTTTCATCGAAATGGAACGGTCGTACCAATTTGAAATATCCACAGGAAATGCGTAAACAATACCCATAAAGGCAAAGGAAAATCCACCCACAAATCCTGTGTTTATGCCGAGCTTATCCCAACGAATACCGCTCGGACTGTGGAAATTGAATTGATAGGGACGAAGATAGGGGGAGTCTTTCGTCCCGACAGCCGTGACAGGCGGAACAAAAGGAAAACGGAGCGAAAAACGGTTGGAATACATGGTGTCAGACAGTCCTTCGCCAAAGTAGTCGTCCGACCCCGAGCTGTAGTTGTCATAATTTGCATACGTATCAAAATATAATTCTTCTTCGTCTGCTTGCGCATAGAGAGTATTTGAACATTGAAAAATAATTGCAAAAAAGGAAAAGATTAAAGTTGTTTTGTTCATCTGTTTGTGATATTTGGTGAATGGTACAGGTAGTTAGACCTTGCGCTGCAAGCAACTGTCACGCTTGTTTTAAAATTTTAGGTCGGTATGGGATTGCTTGGGTCTGAAAATAGTTTTAGTTCTGGGTGTTGGACTGCGTTAGGGATGGCGCGGAAAGCCCACAGCCCGCCTGTTCCCTCGGCGGGCGAGGACTTGAAGCAACAGCCCGACCCCGCCCGAAGCTCTGCGAGGGCGGGGGAACGCCCAAATTTTTATCGCTGCTCGTTTAGTATTTAATGTTTTTTAGTATTTAATGTTTTCACCGGGCGAAGTTTATAGTTTGTAATTATCACACTGTTACCAATTTACAAAGGCTTTTTGGTAAATATCTTCCACTAATTCTGTGGATATTTCCTCGATAAGCCCGCTTTCGACCGACATTAAACTTACTTTTGCGTCGTAGTCTTTGTAACGGCTGAAATTTTGCGAAAAATTAAATTTTGGCTCAATCTTGTTTACGAATTTGACTTGTACCGTGATAGTTAGACGATCCAACGATGCTTGGTCATTGCTTTGTAGCGAAGCGGGGGCGACGTTGTAATTGACTATAAATCCGCTTAATTCCATATCTGCCTCACCATCAACTAAATCGAGGTTGCTTTGTGATGTAAAATAGTCTTTTAATTTGTCGGTAAAAACACTGCTCAAAGTGGGCTGAACTGTTGGTGCTTTGTTGTTGAAATAGTCGATAGAGAGCGTTTTAGCCCCCGGCGGAATAGATGCTCCTGTGAAAGAATACACCCCGCAGCCACAAAGCAAAACTAATGCTATAAGCCCCAAAAATATACTTATGTTATGTATGTAATTCAATTTTTTAAAGTTGATATTCTAAATCGTATTCTCTAATTTTTCTATAGATAGTTCGCTCTGAAACGCCTAATTCTTCCGCTGCCTTGCGACGATTTCCGCGATGTTTTTTGAGTGCTTTTTCTATGAGTATTTTTTCTTTTTTTTCTAAACGCAGGTCGTCTTCTTCAACCTCGTCGGCAATCTCTAATATGTTGTCATCGCATTGATGGAACGGGGGATTGAGGACTGTATATTCGGGAGAAAGCGAAATATGTTTATATTTTTCCTGTTTGGAAGAAATTCCTTCTCCTGTTGCAACTGCACGTTTAAGGTCGTGAATGTCTTTTTGCATGTCGAAAAGGATGCCGTAAAGAATTTCTCTCTCGCTTAAACCTTGTGTTTGCGCGGGATTAAACAGTGTGGGAAGTTGAGATGGTCGCTCTGGCAGGGAGCGTTTGAGGACTTCGGCGGTAATTGTGCGATCTTTTTCTACGATTGAAAGTTGCTCCGCTACATTTTTCAATTCTCTGACATTGCCTTTCCAAGGATAGGACATCAGGAGTTCTCTCGCTTGAGAAGTAAGAGATAGCGGGGCGATACGATATTTTTCGCTTATGTCGGTTGTGAATTTTCTAAAGACAAGTTCAATGTCGTCACCTCTTTCCCGCAACGCAGGAACTTGAATTGTAATGGCGTTTAGACGATAATAGAGGTCTTCTCTGAATTTTCCTTTTGCTATGGCATCCGTAACGTTGATATTTGTGGCGGCAACGACTCTTACGTTTGTTTTTTGTACTTTTGAAGAACCGACTTTCATAAATTCACCGGTTTCTAAAACTCTTAACAGGCGTACCTGCGTGGCAAGTGGAAGCTCGGCAACTTCGTCAAGAAAAATGGTGCCCCCGTCTGCTTCCTCAAAATAGCCTTTCCTTGCTTCGCGAGCATCGGTGAAAGATCCCTTTTCGTGTCCGAAAAGTTCGGAGTCTATTGTCCCTTCAGGAATTGCACCGCAGTTAATGGCGACGTAATTATTATGTTTTCGCGGACTTAATTCGTGAATTATTTTTGGAAAAAATTCTTTTCCTGTTCCACTTTCTCCGAGCACAAGTACGCTCAAATCTGTGCCTGCTACCTGCATGGCAATGTTTATGGCGCGGTTCAAAAGGGGCGCGTTGCCTATGATGCCAAATCGTTGTTTAATGCTCTGAATATCCACAGTGGCAAATTTAACAATTTTTTAAGTCTTTTTTGCGTTAAAATATCGTAACTTTGGTAAATTTATTTGTACGCATTTTTAAATTATGCTTTCACATCTTTATATAGAAAATTATGCTCTTATTCGTTCGCTTGATATAACGTTCGAGGGTGGGTTTACTGTTGTTACAGGGGAAACAGGGGCAGGAAAGTCAATTATGCTTGGGGCAATAGGTCTTGTGCTTGGCTCAAAAGCTGATGTAAAAGTGCTTCTTGATACCGAAAAAAAATGTGTGGTGGAAGCGCAGTTTATATTGGATAATGAGCATATTAAGGAAAAATTGCAGCAGTATGATGTAGATATTTTGCCGACTTCTTTGCCAATTTCTTTGCCAATTTCGCAGATGTCGCCGCGGGGCGGGCAGGGGTATGGGGGCGGACAGGGGTATGTCCTTATTCTTCGGCGTGAAATTCTTCCCGGAGGTAGAAGCAGATGTTTTGTGAATGACACCCCTGTCTCTCTCTCAATCTTAAAAGATGTTTCCTTGGGTATCGTTGATATTCATTCTCAACACGAAACGCTTACGATAGGTGACACTTCGTTTCAAATAGATTTGTTGGATAGTTTTGCTGCTGGGGGAGGTGCTGTTGCGGGCGGTGTTGCGGGTAGCGGTTCTGCTGCTGTTGTTGCGGGCGGTGTTGCGGGTAGTGATGGTGCTACTGTTGCTGGCGGCGGTTCTGCTGCTGCTGTTGCGGGTAGTGTTGCTGCTGAGGGCGGTTCTGCTGCTGCTGACGATACTAATATCCTTTCGCGCTATCAAACACGTTACAAAGAATATTTAAAAATAAAAAATGAGTTACGGCAACTCTCCGAATTGGACAACAAGTTAAAGGAGGAGCACGACTACATGAAATTTCTTTTTGAAGAATTTTCATCTCTCAATCTAAAAGACGGCGAGCAAGAGGAACTGGAAGAAGAACTTAAAGAACTCGAAAATGCCACTGCGATAGAAGAAACGTTACAGCAAGCAGGCGATTTACTTTCCGACAGCGAAAATTCGGTGATACATCAAATTTCATTACTCATTCAAATATTGAAAAAATCATCTTCATTTCATTCGGGAATATCACAAATATTATCACGAATAGAAAGCTCATCAATAGAATTAAAGGATATTGCGAGCGAGATAAGTCGAATGAATGTGGTATCGCAAAATCCTGTAAGAATAGAGGAAGTAAAAGGGAGATTGGACGAAATTTATCGTTTAGAAAGCAAGCACCGCGTAAATTCTATCGGCGAACTTATTGCGCTTGGAATCGTGTGGCAAGAGCAATTGGAGAAAACGCAAAATGTGGATGAGCGTCTAAATTCATTACAGTCACAATTGGAGCAGATAGAGAAAGAATTAAACGAAGATGGAGAGAAGCTTCACAACGTAAGACAAAATTCGTCGGACAAACTTGGCAAATCAATCTTAGAAGCATTATCTTCGCTTGGAATGGAGCGTGCGCAGCTTAAAATAAATGTGGAAAAGCAGCAGAATTTTTTGAAAAACGGAATGGATGTTGTACAGTTTCTCTTTAATGCAAATCTTGGAGGGACGTTGCAACCATTAGATAAAGTCGCTTCAGGCGGGGAAATGTCGCGTTTGATGCTTGCGATAAAATCAGTGATAAACCAAACGAGCGTTATCCCCACAATTATTTTTGATGAGATAGATACCGGCGTTTCTGGCAATATTGCAGGTAAGGTTGCACTTATGATGAAAAGTATGTCGTCATATATGCAGATTATTGCTGTCACACATCTTCATCAAATTGCAGCACGTGCCAATAATCACTTTAAAGTGACGAAAAAAGAAGAAGAAAATAGAACACTTTCAGTTATAAAACAGTTGAATAACGAGGAACATTTGCGGGAGATTGCTGCTATGATGAGCAGCGAAAAAATAACGGCGGCGGCACTTGCCACTGCCGAAGAATTAATTAGAGAGTGACAGGTACGGATTATCACAAAATAGATTAAAGACATGTTCAAGTATTTTGACAAAGAAATAATAGACTTAGTAAATCGCTACGAAAAGGGCGTACATGACGAAAAATTGGAATTTTTCGATTCGGAAGAATATTTGGAAATTATCCATTTTTTTCAGAGTATAGGCGATGAATATTCACTCAGGGAATTATTGGAAATTGCTGTCGAGCAGTACCCTAATTCTGCTGACATTCTACTGTGTCAAGCATGGTATTATCTTGCTATGCAAATGGACAACAAAGCGATGGAGATAGTTCGTTATGTAGAAAGTTTTGAGTCGTATGATGAAGAAATTTATTTCATAAAAGCGATAATATATACCAGAAGAGGGGAGTTTGAAAATAGTGACAAAATGCTTGCTCTTGCCGAAGAGTATGGAGCGGATGAATTAGACCTTCTAATAGGTCGGGCAGAGCAACTTTGTGGAAAGAAACGGAGTGATGAGGCATATTTTATGTTAAATGAAAAGATGGACGATATTCTCGAAGAAGACGATTACTTCGCCCAACTTATTCGTTTTGCTTCCGATACAAATCATTTGTCGGATTTGGAAAAAGAATTGGAGAAAAGGTCGTCAAACGATCCGTTTAATACGGATATAAAAAAACGTCTTGTAGAATTTTATACGGAAACAGGTCGTCTTGCTGACGCGGTAAGTATCAATTCATTCGTTCTCGCAATAAATCCGAATGATGAGCAAGCATTGCAATTTATGGAGAATGTGAGAGAAGTATCTGTGGATATTCTTCAGGCAGTTTCGGACAATGCGCAAAGTCTATCTCTTTCTGAACAAGAATACTACTCTATAATTTATACTGCTGAACATTATGAAAAAGACGGACAGTTCGATGTAGCAAGAGATTATTATTTTAGACTTGCCGAAGCACCAATTCACAGAGAGGCAACTTTCCTTAGGCTTGGTAGATCGGCGTGTTTGAGCGGGTTATATGCAAGTGGTCGTTTTTATTTAGAGAAATCTCTTTTTATAATGAGGGAAAACCAGATAGATGATTTTGAACTTGAATCTGAAGTATATCATTGGCTTTCGCGTACTTACGAGGGACTTGGCGATCTTGGAAAAATGATAGAATGTGATTTGGCTGCAGCCGAAAGAAGTCCCGAAAATAAAGATTTTCTCTATGTTTATATTCTTGATCTGTGTGAAGAAAAACAATTTGACCTTGCTGAAAAATATTTGGACAAAGTTTCAAAGGACGAGGAGATGTTTGGTTCGGTATTGCTCATGCGTGGTGCAGTAAAATTTTTTCAGAAAAAGTTTGATGAAGCCGCCACTTTTTTTCATCAAGCATTCCAGTCAGATGAGCAGACAACAGAGGATGCCGAGATTTTTCTTGATGAGATAAAAGGGAAATATCCGCTCGAAGAAGTGTTGAGTGAGTTTTACCGTTGTCAGTTGGCGGGACATTAAATTTGGATTGTTTATGATGTTGGATTGTTTATGATGACACCTGCTATCTATGGACTTCGGGGATTTATTAATGTATCTGTATTTTTATGATGACACCTGCTGTTTATGGACTTCTTGGGAAAAATCTATCCCATTCTTTTTCTAAAAAATATTTTACTAAGAAATTTGTTTCTCAGGGGCTTCATGAATATAAATATCTTAATTTTTCAGTGGAAAACGAGGCGGAGATTGGGACAGTTCTTGATACGGATTTCCTTAAAGGTTTTAATGTTACAGTTCCGTATAAAAGGGCAATCATTGCGTTTCTTGATGAATTAAGCGAGGAAGCCGCTACGGTGGGAGCGGTAAACACTGTAAAAAAAATGCAGAATGGCTCATGGAAAGGTTTCAATACTGATGTGATTGGTTTTGAAAAAAGTTTTATGCCGATGGTGTCGCGGGACGCAGTGGCTATTGTTTTTGGAACAGGGGGAGCGTCTTTGGCGGTGCAGTATGTGTTGCGAAAAAATAATATTCCGTTTGTAGTTGTTGGGCGTATTGGCAGCGGTCGGGCGGAAGATGTTGGTCGCGGCTGGTATGGTGAGCATGGTGAGCATGGTGAGCATGGTGAGCATGCCACGTGTGTAGAACATATTGGATGGAAAGTTGCGCCGAAGCAAATCTCATATCAAGATATTACTTTTGCCATAATGCAAAAATTCAATGTTTTTATAAATGCAACTCCTGTCGGAATGTATCCCAACGTAGAAGAACGCCTGCCCATTCCATACGATGGCTTTGGCGCAAACACAATCGCTTTCGATCTTGTCTATAATCCACCGCTTACCACATTCCTGCGTGAAGCACAAAATCGTGGCTCAACAATAAAAAATGGTCTTGAGATGCTGCACGTTCAAGCGGAAGCCTCTTATGATATTTGGAAATCAAAATAAATTTTTGAGGTGCTGTACTCACGACAATAAAATTTGTTTCATAAGTTTTGCTGTATCCGCAATCATTGGAAGGATGGATGTTCGTAAATCACATTGCACTCCAATGGTATTACCAGATTTTACAACTGCTCAAAAAAAATCAACTCAATAAAGTATATTCACCTGCAGATTTTCTGATGATGCTGGCAGAAATAAAAAAGGTCAAAATCAATCAGAAATGGTTCAATGCAGAAAT
>JAISPZ010000147.1 GCA_031274555.1 Bacteroidales bacterium
CCGCCCGCGCCCCGCCCCCCACAAACCTATCAATTTAATCTAAAAAAATTATGGATGAAGTAAAAGAATTAGAAAAGTTAAGTGAAAAATATTTAGGTATTCGGAACGAAATTGCAAAACAAATTGTTGGACAGACAAGTGTTGTTGAGGATATTCTCAACGCCGTTTTTTCTCGCGGGCACGCCCTTTTGGTGGGTGTTCCCGGACTTGCAAAAACACTTTTAGTAAGTACACTGTCACAAGTGATGGATTTATCGTTTCATCGTATTCAGTTTACGCCCGACCTTATGCCGTCCGACATCACAGGCAGCGAAATTCTTGACCGCGAGCGCAACTATCAATTTGTAAAAGGTCCTGTATTTGCCAATATGGTGCTCGCAGACGAGATAAACCGTACTCCGCCTAAAACACAGGCGGCACTCCTCGAAGCAATGCAGGAAAGAGTTGTCACCGTCAGCGGAAAAACATATCCGCTCCCCACGCCATTTTTTGTATTGGCTACGCAGAACCCCATAGAACAGGAGGGAACATATCCACTTCCTGAAGCGCAGCTCGACCGTTTCATGTTTGAGATAAACGTTGATTATCCGTCTTTGCAGGAAGAAATAGATATTGTAAAATCGACAACGGCAGACATTGTTTCAGACTTAAAATCTGTTATCAGTGCAGAGGAAATCTTGCAATTTCAGCATTTGGTGCGACTACTTCCTGTCCCCGACTCACTTTACGAATATGTTGTTCGTTTAGTGGCTTCTACTCGCCCTGACGCTAACGCCGGCACACCCGAAGTAACGAATAAATACCTCACGTGGGGTGCAGGTCCGCGTGCGTCTCAATATCTTATCATCGGTGCAAAAACACACGCCGCGTTTCATGGAAAATATTCGCCCGATAAAGAGGACGTGCGTGCCATTGCCTCGCAGGTTCTTCGCCACCGTGTGGTGCGCAACTACAAGGCAGAAGCAGAAGGGGTGAGTGCAGATGATATAATAAAACAACTACTGTAAAAATTTATATTACGATGTTACATTTTCAGTACTCATCGCATTATGTGTAAAAAATTGATTTCTCTTTTACCATACAACACTTTCAAGATAAATGCTGCGACTTCTTCGCTCGTAGAGATTTCCGATGAAAAGCAGTTGGGCAAAAATATTCCTGATTGCTATATCCTTGGCGGTGGAAGCAATACCCTTTTTACGCAAGACGACAACGGACCTGTCTTGAAAGTGGCTAACAGAGGGATTATTGTTGAGGGTGTAGTGCTTAAAATTGCTGCCGGTGAAATTTGGAATGATGTCGTGAAATTTGCCATTGACAGGGGGCTGTGGGGCATTGAAGCACTTGTAGATATTCCGGGCACTGTGGGTGGTGCAACTGTGCAGAATATAGGTGCTTATGGTGCGGAACTCAAAGATGTTGTGGTAAATGTTGAGGTGATAGATTTAATTTCAGGCGAACGTTTTATCTTGCCTGTTGATAAATGTGAATACGGCTATCGCACGAGTATCTTCAAGTGTCATCCGACTTGGCTTGTATGGAGTGTGCGGGTCAGATTATCTAAAAATAAACCTGTGGCGACAGAGCGTTCCATAGCTGGTAGCACTCCTTTTGAGATTGCTTCGCAGATCAGTTTATTGCGAAGTCAAAAGCTCCCACCTTTAGAGCAGTACGGCAGTGCAGGAAGTTTTTTTAAAAATCCTGTTGTATCTTTTGAAAAATACGAACATCTAAGTCGTGATTTCCCCAATATTTCGGGTTATGTTCAGCAAAACGGCGTAAAAATTTCCGCAGGCTGGCTTATCGAAAAATGCGGTTGGAAAGGTGTGCGCAAGGGGAATGTCGGCGTATATGAAAAACAGGCATTAGTACTTATAAATTTTGGCGGTGCAACAGGTATGGAAGTCCTAAATCTCGCAAGCGAGATCGTTGCAGACGTTGAAAAGAAATTCGGCATAACTCTCGTATCAGAGGTCGTTGTTCGTTGAATAACCTTTTGCAGAAAGCTCCTTTAACAATTTCTCAAGCAAAACATCACTCTTGTCAAGGCGATCATGAAGAAGAACAATTGCTCCAGGGTGCAGTTGCTTGACGGTACGTTTCAGTGATTTTTCTAACGGGAAGTAAGTGTCATAAGAACGAATACTCCAACCTATAACTCTATATTTTTTTTGACGAATAACCTTTCCCATTTTTGGAGTTGTTATTCCAAATGGCGGACGGAAATAAATATTTTTTTTACCTGTAATATTTTCTAATATTCTGTCGGTTTTTTCCAACTCATTCATCATTTTTGAAAAAGAAAAAACAGGAAATTTTCCCCTGTGGCTGTACGAATGATTGCCTGTAAGATGACCGTCTTCTATAATTTGTTTTACTATGTCAGGATATTTTTCTGCGTTTTCCCCAATAAGAAAAAACATTGCTTTTACATTATTTGCTTTTAAAATATTTAGAATTTTTGGCGTTTGAACAGGGTCGGGTCCATCATCAAAAGTAAGCATTACAGTCTTTTCTTTTGTGGCAATTTTGAATTGTACTTTTACAAAAAATCCAAGACGGAGAAAATATGTTCCAACAAATAAACAGAGTGGCAATACCAAAAAGATAATTCCGATTATAATCCAGGCAACTATCATATTCGAGAGAGAATTATATTTGAAACAGCTATATTATGTTCAGTTTTAAGACAGGGTAACGCATTTACAATTTCAAAAGGAGTGTCAAGTGCGGAACAGGCGGTTGTCTGCGACCTTGAACTAATTAAAGAAGTGATGTCTATCCCTGCAAGAGTGTTTATGGATTTTTCTTTTGATATTAACATAAATACCGCACCCTCATGTTTTGGTTCTCGAAGTCGCAGGTGTTTTATCAGGTCAAGGAATGTCGGTGTCTTTTCATCAAAAGCACCGACAAGAACACTTTTTGCATTGTGTTGCCCAATGCGAATAAAGGCATCTATTAGTGCGTCTGCGAAACTGTCTGCTCTTTGAGAATATGTCATATTGTAGGACTGATTGCCCGTCAGAATGGCAATCTGTGCACCTACCGTATTAAATGTTGATTGAATAAACGGAGTTGGATTAAGAAGTTCTTCATTATTTTCAAAAATATTTTTCAAAAACTTTTCACTATCTTCCAAAAACCCCAGCGTTGTGGCGGTAATAATCGCGTCAGGCTTTTTATCTTTTGTAGCCTTTGCACCGCTCTCACCACCTGCTGCAACATCAAGCAGACACTCCATTGCCGTAGCAACACTCCGTTTAACAAGACTACTCATCCTGCGCCGCAACATCGTGTCAGGAATAAGTACCTTAACATCTTTTTTCAACGTTTCGCTCGTTGCTATCGAATCAATATAATACATTGTTGCAAATGTACGTTAAATTCCAAACTTTGTCATCCCTGCAAGTACATTTTTTGCTACAACTATATGATAATATTAGCCAAAATTACTACCTTTGAGGAAAATATTCGACCAATGTCAAAATATTTCCACTGTTTATTATTTGTCTTATCTGTTGCATGTTACGGTGGTCACTCTTTGCCATCTGAAACGCAATTGAGGGCAGGGGATATTGTCTTTAGAAAAGGATACGGTGTTAAATCGCGGGCAGTGCTACATGCTGATAAATCAAGTGTCTATAGTCACGTTGGGATTATCGTTCAAGATAAAGAGAAATTTTTCGTTATACATATTACTCCAGAAGAACGGTCTAAGCAAGAAACAGTTGATAAAACAAAAATGGAACGATTGGAAGATTTTTTCGCTTCTGAAAAGGCTGAACATGGGGCATTTATGAGGTTTGCAGACAGTGCGGAAATCTCTCAATCGGCAGCCCGACAAGCATTTCGACTATATAAAAAGCAAGTAACATTCGACCATGATTACGATTTGTCGGATACGAATAAAATGTATTGTTCCGAATTAGTGTGGTATGCTTACAACTTGGCGGGGCGGGATATAACAGAGGGTCGCAGGCACGTGATTAAAAACTTTCCGATATTTTCAGGAACTCATATTTTTCCGTCCGATATTTACGAACACGAAAAATTAAAAACCTATTATAAATTTTAAAACTATGAAAAAATTAAGTTTAGTTGCAACTGTTTTGTTGTCAGTCGTATTTATTTTCAGTTCTTGCAACTGTGGGGTGAGCACACCCAGAAAATTAACCGAAGATATTCTTAAAGCCGAGCAAGCGGGAGAATATGAAAAAGCCGTTAAGCTATGGCTTGACAGCGGAAACATAACCAAGTTGGAAGGCGAAGAAATCACAGAACTTGCCAAGAAGTTAGAAGAAAGTATTAACGAAAAAGGCGGTTTTGACAAGTACGAAATTACGGGCGAGAAGATTAACGACTCCGCAGGAACAGCAACTATCGAGGCGACTATTTTCTTCAAAAACGGCACTACGGAACAGGAGAAATATGACTTTGAAAAAATAGACGGCGTTTGGAAATCTGCCGACTCTAAATAATCAAACAGCTAATCTGTTTTCACCTGCAATCTCTCCCACAGGCAGCGAGGGATAAGTTTCCAAAAGAAAACTAAGATTGAATATTTCCAATCAATAACGACTGCTCTTTTGCGTTTTTTGATTGCGCGGATAATCTCCTCTGCGACTTTTTCGGGCATCATTAACATCGGATATTTTCTGCCATCATCGAGCAAAGGTGTTGCCACGAAGCCCGGACGAATATCCGTGAAGCAGATGTTATATTTTTGGATATGCGCAAGTTGCGCCAACGCTTGAATATATGTGCTCTGGTAGCGTTTTGTGGCGGAATATGCTGCTGCTGCGCCTAATCCCCTTGTCCCCGCGATAGAGCTAATCACTGCAATATGCCCCTGTTGCCTGTTTTTGAAATAATTAAAAGCCGTCACAACCATTCGAGTAAACCCCTCGGCGTTGGTTGTCACTGTTTTTAGTTCGGTTTCCAATTGCAACTCTCTATTTTGACGACCAATGCCTGAGGCGAGAAAAAATAAATCCATACCATCTGTCTTGGTTATCAGCTCTTCTAATTTTTGTGGTGAGTCTGATTGTGTGACATCTAATACCTGAATGGCGATTTTTTCCGGTGCTTCTGCTTGCAGTTTTAACAGTTCTTCTTCGCGTCTGCCTGCAATGCCAAGGGTCCAACCATCATTTAGCAAACCCTTTGCAACTTCTTTTCCGATACCTGAAGTTGCGCCTATGATAATAGCTTTTTTTGTCATGATTCTAAAAAATTCGGGTACATATAATCTGTTGCAGGTACAAATGCTTCCTTTATGGCTTGTGGGGATGCCCAGCGCAATAGATTAAACATAGTACCAGCTTTGTCGTTTGTGCCTGAGGCGCGACCACCGCCAAATGGTTGCTGGTCCACCTGTGCGCCTGTAGGCTTGTCGTTGATGTAGAAGTTGCCTGCGGTGTGCATCAGGCGTTTTGTAATTCGGTCTATCTCATAGCGGTCCTGGCAGAAGATAGCACCTGTAAGCGCGTAAGCAGAGCCGCTATCCAACAGATCAAGCGTTTCGGAAACTTCACTGTCAGGATATACATATACAGTCAAGACAGGTCCAAAAAGTTCTTCCCGCATTGTAACATAGTCGGGTTTCAACGCCCGAATAACAGTTGGCTCAACAAAATAGCCCTTGGATTTGTCACATTTTCCGCCGATAACAATTTCCGTGTCCTTATCTAATTGTGCCTGCTGTATTGTGGCAGCGAGCTTGTCGTAGGAAGCCTCGTCAATCACCGCATTCACGAAATTTGAGAAGTCCTCAACGCCGCCTGTTTTTATATCTTTCAAATCCTTTTGCATAAAATCTTTTACGTCTTCCCACATCGAAGCGGGGATATAGGCACGACTTGCAGCCGAACATTTTTGTCCCTGATATTCGAAAGAGCCACGCACAAGCGCGGTGGCGACGGCTTTTGGACAGGCTGTAGGATGGGCAAAAACGTAGTCTTTTCCACCTGTTTCGCCCACAATACGCGGATATGAACGGTAGTTAGGCAGATTTTCCGCTATCTCTTTCCACATTCCATTAAATACTTCTGTGCTTCCTGTGAAGTGCAAACCCGCAAATTCTTTATGCTTGAAGATAACATCTGCGGCATCAGGTCCGCTACAATATACAAGATTGATAACGCCATTGGGAAGCCCCGCTTCGCGCAGAATTTTCATTATAAGCCAAGCGGAATAAACAGATGTTTTGGACGGTTTCCACACGCAGACGTTTCCCATAATGGCGGGTGCACTTGGCAGATTGCCCGCGATAGATGTAAAGTTAAACGGTGTTAAAGCAAACACAAACCCTTCGAGAGGTCGCCACGCTGTGCGATTCCAGATAGTGGGTGAGGAATTAGGTTGCATTGCATAGATTTCGTACATATTTTTTGCGTTATATCGCCAAAAGTCGGCGAGTTCCGCCACACAGTCGATTTCCGCCTGAAAAGCGTTTTTGCTTTGACCGAGCATCGTAACAGCGTTCATCTGATAACGATATTTTGTTGCGAGCAGGTCTGCGGCTTTAAGAAAGATTGCTGCACGACTTTCGGGGCTTAATGCTTCCCAAGCAGGTTTAGCTTTAAGTGCCGCATTAATAGCCATTTGAACATGTTCTTTGCCGCCTTGATGATAACGACCAAGCAGATGATTATGGTCGTGTGGCGGACGAATATCCTGAAATTTTCCTGTTATTATCTCCTTGCCGTCAATAATCATCGGCAGTTCAACTTCTTTGGCGCGAGTCGCGTTAATTTCTTCTTTAAGAAGCTCTCTTTCTGTTGAGTTGGGCGCGTAAGCCTTTATGTGTTCGTTAGTAATGTAAGGTAGTTTGTAAAACATAATTATAAATATTTATTGGGGACATCTAAAATTTGAGAAGTCCCGATGATTTAAAGTATAAATTTAGTAACTTTGCCCGCTGTTTATGGGGACGTCTAAAAATCTAAGAAGTCCCGACAATTTTATAAAGTATAAATTTAGCAATTTTATTTTAACTGTCTGTGGGATGTTCTGTGGGATACCTGAAAATTCAAGAAATCCTGACGATTTAAAGTATAAATTTAGTAATTTTATCTTACTTTTGCAATTATTTAAGTGATTATCGATGTTTATCAACATATTTATATTGTCCTTTTCGGCTCTTTGGGTGCTTCCTGACGCGCTTGAGGCTACTAATGCAACGCGCTCATCTGTTGCGGACATATCCCATACTTCCGCCCTTATGCCACACGTGTCCGCCACCGCAGACATATCCCATACTTCCGCCCCTCTGCCGCACGTGTCCGCCACCGCAGACACATCCCATACTTCCGCCCTTCTGCCACCCGTGTCCGCCACCACAGACACATCCCCCGTCCCAGAGCAACCCACACAGCCCCAACAATCCCTGCAATCCCTCTACCCCAAAAGATACGGCAAGAAATATCAAGTCGAGAACCGTCCCAAAATCGGCGTAGTACTTAGTGGAGGCGGTGCAAAAGGCATCGCACATATCGGCATATTGGCAATGCTCGAAAAGCTGAACATCCCCATAGATTATATCGTAGGTACAAGTATGGGCAGCATTGTCGCCGGACTTTACGCCTACGGCTACACAGCCGCGCAAATTGACACTATCTTCCGTTATGCCGATTGGAACGAATTGCTCTCCGACCATCAGGACCGCCGTTACGCTTACTTGATAGAAAAAAACACCAACGACCGTTATGAGTTAAATTTAACGTTCGACAAAAAAATCATAACAATGCTTCCGTCCAGCTTCATCAGCGGTCAGAACATTGAAAACATGCTATATACGCTAACCGCCTTTTCATACAAATACAAAACGTTCGACGACCTGCCTGTCCCTTTTCGCTGCGTAGGCACGGATTTAATCAGCGGGGAGCAATATGTATTCAGAGATGGCAGTATGGCGCAGGCAATGCGGGCAAGTATGGCAGTACCAGGGGTGTTTAAATCAGTGTTAGTGCGGGATACTATGTTGATAGTGGACGGAGGAGTAGTGAATAATTTTCCTGTGGATATAGTAAAAGAAATGGGTGCTGATATTGTCATAGGTGTTGATGTCGGATTTAGCTACAGTAGCGATGTTGAGTCATATAATTTGGCAAAGACGGTTGAGGCGGCTGTATTTATTGCTTCGCGTGACAAGACTTCCAAACATCGTGAAATGTGCGATGTCTTAATTCGACCCAACACAGGCAAGTGGGGAAGTGCAAGTTTTAGTCGCGCCGACTCTCTCTTGGATGTGGGTTATCAAGAGGCTGAAAAAGCCTTTCCACAACTAAAAGAGATTGCGGACAAAATGCTTCAGTACAAGCCTGTCAATAAGGAAAGAACACATATCCCGATAGGTACACACGATAGAGAAGCGAGTGTTATAATTTCCAAAGTGGAGTATAAAGGTCTAAAGCACTACACTCGTTCTTACGCAAGTCGGTCTATGCAGATTAAAGAGGGGAAGCCTAACACAATCTGGGCTATTTCAGAGGGTATAAAACGCTTATACGGCACTCTTGTCTTCGACAAGGTCGAGTTTAATTTAATCAACGATCCGGACGAACCCGACAAAGTAATTTTGGAAGTAAGTGTTGTAGAAAATCCCACCAATGAGTTGAAGTTAGGTTTCAGATATAACAACGACCATAAATTATCATTTTTGGCAGGGATTGTTATGCGTGACTTCGGGTCAAAAAACTCCAGACTTGTTGTTGAAACCGAAATATCTTCTATTCCCGATTTTTCGGCAGAATATCTTTTTATGCCTGCGTACAGTAAAGAAAACAAAAAGCATACAAACTATTGGCTTTGGAGACCAAGTTTAGGATTCAGGTACAGGTTTTCGGCTCTAACTTCAAAATTGTATCACAACGAAGACAATCTGCGTGAAGCCTCAATGGATTTTAGCTTACAGAAACATAGTGTTCGACTGTTTGCTAATTCCAATTGGAGCGGAAATATTCTTGGATTAGGCTGTGATTTGGATTATGTACGGACACGAAATACAGAAGTGGACAATAAAACTCGTGACAAATGGTATGTTTCCCCCTATTTTTCGTTTGAGCATAATAACTACAATTTGCGCTACTATCCCACAAGTGGCTGGAAAATGATTTTTTCGACCAAGTACGTGTATGGATTTGGGGGACACGAAGAAAAAGATGTCGCAAAAAATTTTATGACGGCATACGTGCATATTGAGGGCGTTGCTTCTACGCCAAATAAGCGGCTTTCGTTTTATATGGGGATGACAGCAGCTTCCATATTTTTTCAGGACAAGTATAATATCCCATTAGCTTACAGATTTTATCAGGGGGGACAATCCTGGCTGTCCTCTTTTAGCGTTTCGCCTCTTCCCGGACTCCCTTTAACAAGTTCTGACGGTTCGCTCTTGTGGAATGCGACTATGAATATTCAGGTAAGGGTCATAAAAAATCTATACGTGTCGTTGCGCGGTGGAGTAGGTGAGACAGAAAATGATTTCAAAGATTTCTTTTACATCAAAAACCTTCTCTACGGCGGCAATATAGGCGTATCCTACAAAACACCCATCGGTCCCGTAGGCATCAGCTTTCAAGCCTCTAACCGAATGCCCTTCGGCGTCTTCCTAAACATATTCTATTGGTATTGATATCCAAATAAAAATCAACAGTATCGGCAGGTTTTGAAATATATGGAGAAACACTGCGATAAGTTGCCCAATAGATTGAGAAACATTCAACTTACCTGTAAGTATGATGGAGTTCGCAGAAAATCTACTGACTTGGCTATCAGCGGGTACATGAGTTCATCGTTTTCCACGAACGGTACGCACTTGCGATAAGTCGAAAAAATATTTTCTAAAAACGGTGAAGTCGTCAGTGGGCGGCGAAATTCAAACGCTTGAGCGGCATTCATAAGTTCGATAGCCAGAATACGTTCGGTGTTGTCTATCACGCGGAAAGCCTTAGTAGCGGCGTTTGCACCCATGCTCACATGGTCTTCCTGTCCTTGCGAAGACTCAATGGAATCAATGCTTGCGGGGGTGCAGAGCTGCTTGTTCTGCGAAACAATTGAGGCAGCGACGTACTGTGGAATCATAAAACCGCTGTTAAGACCCGGGTTTTTCACAAGGAACGGCGGCAGCCCACGCTTGCCTCCAATAAGTTGATATGTTCTGCGCTCCGATATATTGCCAAGTTCGGCGACTGCTATCGCAAGAAAGTCCTGCGCAAGGGCAAGCGGCTGCCCATGAAAATTGCCTGCCGAGATAATGAGGTCTTCATCGGGAAAAATAGTGGGGTTGTCTGTGGCGGAGTTTATTTCGCGCAGCACAATTTCCGTAGTGTAATCAATAGCATCTTTGCTTGCTCCATGAACCTGTGGCATACAGCGGAAAGAGTAGGGGTCCTGCACGTGGTGTTTTGTCGCCATAGTCACCGTGCTCCCCTCTAAAAGCGATTTAATCTTTTGTGCAGTTTCCATCTGTCCCTTTTGATGTCGAACTTCATGCACAAGCGGATTGAACGGCTCTATCAGCCCATCAAACGCTTCGAGTGATAATGCCCCTGTAATATTTGCCCAATCGTAAAGACGTTTTGCTCTGACAGTATTATATACCGAATATGCACCCATAAACTGTGTTCCATTCAAAAGCGCAAGCCCCTCTTTTGATTGCAACTCAATAGCGTTCCATTTAAAGTGAGCAAGCACTTCGTCCGCCTTTCTAATCTCACCGTTAAACCACACATCCCCAAGCCCTATAAGCGGCAGGCTTAAATGTGCGAGTGGTGCGAGGTCGCCAGAAGCACCGAGCGAGCCGAGCTGGTAAACGACAGGCAGAACACCGTTATTAAAAAAGTCTATCAGACGTTCCACAGTTTTCAGTTGTACCCCCGAATAACCGAGCGACAGTGACTTTATTTTCAGCAATAGCATTATCTTAATGACTTCAAGCGGAACATATTCGCCTGTGCCGCAGGCATGCGACATCATAAGATTTTTTTGAAGACGTGACAAGTCTTCTTGCGAGACGGAAACGTTGCATAGTGAGCCAAAGCCCGTAGTGACGCCATAAATGGGCTTGTCACATTCGGACGTTTTGCGGTCTAAATAATCTCTACATTTAGTGATTTTGGTACATACCTCGTCAGAAAGTTTAAGAGTGCGATTTTCGTTTAGAACTGTTGAAATATCTTGTAGCGTGATTTCGCCAAGAGTGATGATAAAGTGTCCCATAAATTATTTTATAGTCGATAGAAATTCTTCTTCCGAAAGCAAGTTTTGTTCTCCCGTAGTCATATTTTTAACCATAATCTTCCCTTCTTCTCTTTCGTTTTTGCCGTACATGGCAACGTAAGGAATACGAAGATTGTCGGCGTATGTAAATTGTTTTTGAAGTTTTACGGCATCGGGATATATCTGCGCAGTAACGCCATTTTTGCGTAATTTTCTCAAAAGCGGAAATACAAATTCCTGGTCTTCTTTTCCAAAATTTACAAATAAAACCGTTCCGAAATGAGTTGTCTTTTCAGGAAATCCGCCAATTTCGAGAAGCACGTCATAGATACGCTCAGCACCAAACGAAACGCCAACGCCCGAAACACCTTTTAAGCCAAAAATACCTGTAAGATCATCGTAGCGCCCACCTCCACAAATGCTGCCCATATTAACGCCGTTCGCCTTGACTTCAAAAATCGCACCTGTATAATAATTCAGTCCGCGTGTGAGAGTAAGGTCTAACTCTCTTTCGACAGTAAGCCCCATTTTATCCATTAAGCTAAAAAGTTCCTCTATCTCCTCTATACCTTTAAGACCAACCTCACTGTCTTTCAGAAAATCTTTAAGCACACTAACTTTTTCATTAAAGTCCCCATTAGAACGCAAGATAGGATCAAGTTTTTCAATATCGTATTTTGTAAGACCTTTCAAAAGAAGCTCCTCTTTAACCCTCTGCATCCCTATCTTATCCAATTTATCAAGGG
Organism: Bacteroidales bacterium; assembly: GCA_031274555.1. Lineage (GTDB taxonomy): Bacteria > Bacteroidota > Bacteroidia > Bacteroidales > P3 > JAIRNR01. Next base: position 11,967 of record JAISPZ010000147.1, read on the forward strand.
CGACAGTTATATCGGTCATTTTATCTTCATAGCCTATAGCCTGCGTAATGCCGAAAAGAACCTTTCTATTATTGATTTTTACGGTGACAGAAATTTTGAGTGCCTCAAAAACTTCTTCAAACATCTCTACAAGTTCAGCTTCATTTGTCAGGGATGTTGAGCCGATAACATCGACATCGCACTGGTAAAATTCGCGATACCTGCCATGTTGAGGGCGGTCGGCACGCCACACAGGTTGCACCTGATAACGCTTAAATGGAAACGTTATCTCGTTCTGTCTTTGCACAACATAACGTGCAAACGGCACTGTAAGGTCATAGCGAAGACCCTTTTCGCAAATCTTCGACATAAGCGAACGCGCCGTTGTATTCATAAGTTCACTATTGGATACACCCGAAAGAAAATCGCCAGAATTAAGAATTTTGAAAAGCAATTTATCCCCCTCATCGCCATACTTCCCCATCAGCGTAGAAAGATTTTCCATCGAAGGAGTTTCTATCGGGATATAATTATGAAGATGAAAAACCCTTTTTATTGTGTCGAAAATGTAATCTCGCCGCTGCATTTCAAGAGGAGAGAAATCGCGTGTTCCCTTTGGAATTGTAGGTTTCATATATTTTTATTTTTTAATTTATTTGGGCATTCCCTGCCTGCCTGTCGTCCGCGTGCCTGTTAGTAAATTTTATTTTGTAAATGAAGTTCTTGTCACGCTTGGAAATGCCGTCAGGCTGACAGGGCAGGCAGGTCGGGCTTTCCGCTATAATCTTTTTTGCCCCCGCGCAATCCCCACCCACAAACCCACCCGCACAACCCAACGCTGCAAAAAAGGATTTCCGCTGCAATCCCTAATGCGACCCCACACCTTGTTCAATTACGAATTACGAATTACGAATTACGAATTACGAGAACCAACAACAGTTCATACGCACAAACGTCATGCACTAACAACAACCGCGTCAGCAATAATTCTAAATTCTACATTCTAAATTCTACATTCTAATCCGCGTCAGCCTAATTGACAATTGACAATTGACAATTAACAATTAACAACCGCGTCAGCAATAATTCTACATTCTAAATTCTAAATTCTACATTCCAAACCCCTCCCACCGCCACCGCAACTTCACAAACTTCGTACAAATTTAGTAAAATAACAGATACGTTTTTTTACACGTTTGGGCACATTTGCATTTTTGCGTTGCCGAAAATCGTTAATTAGCGAAAAAAACCGTCAAAGTTGGACATTTTTTAACCTTCCTCTTGAAAAATTCGCAATTTTTTTTTATTTTTGCGCCATAAACTATAAAATCAAGCAGATATGAACTTTCGTACATTCACAAAGTCCGTTCTCTCTCTCGTTTTTTCTTTATCCTATCTTCTTCTCGCCGCCCAATCCTCTACGGTTGTTATCGGCGAAATTCTCTACGACACCCCCTTGCCTGAAGCCACAGGCGACTTGAACGCTCACGACGGCGAGTTCATCTCCTTTTACAACTATGGCAGTAGCACGGTAAACATTGGCGGTTGGAGAGTGCGTATAGACGGCAACACTAAATATACTTTTCCTGCTGGCACACAGATCAGTCCTTACGGCATTTTAGTTTTGGCTCACCGTGTGTCTGGCAGCAACTTTAATGCTGATATGTTTTATAGCAGTTCTGCTGGAACAAAAGATGCCATAATATACCAGCCGTCGATGATTTTACCCAATAATACGACTAAAGTTGAACTATGCAAAAGTAATGGTGCGATAGAAGACGAGGTAACTTATGATGGCGAGAGTGCTGCTCCAAGCGGTCAGTTGCTTCTGCGTGCTCGCAACGGTTTAAATCCCACCCGTGCAGGCAACTTATCCGCCTCGTTGCAACGAAAAAACATCACGAAAAACAACGGCAGACATATCTTTCTCCGCAGCGATTATCAGGGCGGTACAAGCAGTTTGGTGCGCCTGTTTCGTTTTAACGACCCGCTCACTTTAACTCTCACTCGTGACGGCAATGTTACAGTTGCGGGCTATACAGGATTTGGCAACGGTAATAATTACGATATAGACACTACGCAATTTTACACCGGTGATATAGACTTAGGTTCTCATTCCGAGAGCGAGGACATTCCGTCTTTGGGCGGAACTATTAACATTAGTAATAGCGGTGCTACTGTATATGAATTAGAGTTGAACGTTCCTCAAGGTGTTGCTCTAACGCCGGAATTATCTTTGACTTACAACAGTCAAGCGAAAATTGAGAGTGTTCTCGGTTATGGTTTTTCCTTAAAGGGGTTGTCTCAAATAACACGTAGCGGTAA
>JAISPZ010000023.1 GCA_031274555.1 Bacteroidales bacterium
AGCCACCGTAGTTGGTTCGTAATTCGTAATTCGTAATTCGTAATTCGTAATTGATTATTTCAGGTCCAAACAGTACTTATAGCCACCGTAGTTGGTTCGTAATTCGTAATTCGTAATTCGTAATTGATTATTTCAGGTCCAAACAGTACTTATAGCCACTGTAGTTGGTTCGTAATTCGTAATTCGTAATTCGTAATTGATTTTAGTGCATAATTCGGAACACCATTTCATTCAATAATTCCGTGCCTTCAAAAGTGCCACCGACTCCTTTGGATTTCAAGTCGAACTCTCTTAATATTTCAATAATCTGAACTGTCTTTGCATAAGAGTAATAGCGAGCCGCCGAAGTGTATTCGTTCATAAAATACGGTGGGACTCCCATGCGATTGGCAAGCTCGTGTTGTGGAAACCTGTTTGCAACAAGGGCGTGATACAAAAGCAGTTTATTAAAAAAATATAGCAAAGGATACATCAATTTAAAAATTGGAAATTCCTTGCTGTTTTCGTTGAAGTAATTTACTATTTTTTGAGCCGTCACGACATCTCTCTCCGATATTGCTTTTTGAAAGGTAGAAATATTGTATTCTCTGTTAATGCCTATATAATCGGCAACATTTTTTTCATCTATCTCGTGTCCCTTTGGCAGATTTATCATTATTTTTTGCAGCTCGTTCGCAATTAAATTAAGATTGCGTGCAACAGCGTCAAACAGGAAGCGAAGTGCAGTGGACTTAATGGCGTAGCCGTTATTTTTAAGGTAGTTTTCAATCCATGGCATATATTGGCTTTCCTTTAACGGGTCGGACTGAAACGTTACGCCTGTTTTTTCAATATTTTTATAAAAAACTTTTCGCTTATCAACCTTACTGTGCTTGTGACAAATAACGAGAATTGTAGATGACACAGGTTTTTTAGCATAATTTTCCAATGCTTCCCACTTGGAAATACTTTGTGCTTCCTTGATAATTATAATCTGATATGGACCTGTGAGAGGATACGCCGTACATGATTTTATCACATCGTCAAAACTGTAAGGGAGAGATTTTTTCAGGTCAAGACCATAATAAACATGAAGGTCAAATTCTGTTTGACTTTCGTCGAGAATGTCACTTTCGAACATTTTTGTGAGAATATCCACAGGATAATCTTCTTCGCCATTCAAAAGATAGATGGGTGAGAATTTTTTCTCTTTAAAATGTTTTTTTATGTCGTCAAATTTTAGTGCAGCCATAATTAAACTTTAATGCAGGCGTGTAATTATTTTTAGTACAACCATAATTCCAATATTCATAAAAAAAGGGCAAGCTGGCTGTGTCGCACTGCTCAACCACTCATACCCTTGCTGCCTTCCGGCCCTGGTGGAATCGGTGGGAGCAAGTCGCACAGGACTTACCCTGTGCAAATATAGTCATTTTTAATGTAACTTTGCGCAAAAGAAGTACAATATGCGCACATTTTCATCTCGTCTTACAGTTTATATTCTCATAGTTATGCTCGTAGTTTTTGCGAGCGTATTTACGGTGTATTATATCGGCGTACGAGATACTTTGGAAGGAGAAGCCGTCAGGCTTGCACGGTCGCAGTCGGGCAAGGCGGCAGACGAAATAGACGACGCTATTTATAAGGTAGAAAATACTTTGAATGAGGCGACAAATAATGAGGCGACAAATAATGAGGTGATAAATAATGAGGCGATAAATATTGATACGATAAAAAAAATTCTTTCCGATAACAATCCATTTGAACATTCTGTTTTGAAACTTTTCGACAAGGACAGTAATCTTATATTGGAAGAGAAATCGGAAGATGTTTTGAGTATAAATTTTTATGACGAAGATTTTGTTTTCAGCAATCAACTTCCCGAAACTTCTTTGATAGTCACAATGGAAGTTGATAGAGATGAAATTTTTTATGATTGGTATTTTCTTAGTGGAATAATGCTTTTAATTGCAATAGCAGGAATAATTATAATATGCTTTTTAGTTCATTTTGTCGTGAAAAAAACATCATCGCCATTAAAGGCTTTTTCCAATGCGGCAAAGGAAATTGCGAGCGGGTCGTTCGACAACGAATTGCCTGTCGTAGAAACTCATGATGAGGTAGGGGAGTTGCGCAATTCGTTTGACTTTATGCAGGTGGAGTTAAAAAAATATATATCATCGTTGCGCGAAGTGACGGCGAAAAAAGAGCAGATAGAAAGTGAGCTTAAAATTGCGCGGGGTATTCAAATGGCTATGCTGCCCGATGACTTTCCGCCCTTTCCTCTTAGAAAAGATATTGATATATATGCTGTTCTTGAGCCTGCAAAGGCGGTTGGCGGTGATTTTTACGACTATATTTTCAAGGGTGATAATCTTTATTTTGTGATAGGGGACGTGTCGGGAAAAGGTGTGCCTGCCTCGCTTTTTATGGCTGTTACAAGAAGTCTGTTCAGAGCGAATATTGAGGGATACTCTGCACCCTTTGCACCCTCTATGTCATCTGTGTCATCTGTGTCGTCCGCACCGTTCGCGCCGTCCGCAGCAGAAATCATGACATCCCTGAACAATATGCTCTGCAAGATAAGCCGTACAAATATGTTTGTAACGCTCTTTACAGGCTGTCTAAATGTTGTCACAGGGCGACTGTCATATTGCAACGCAGGTCATAATCCGCCTGTGCTTCTATCATCTAAAAACATCGGTTTTATGGATGTCGCAACAAATATTCCTGCGAGTGTACAGGAGGATTTTTTATTTAAAGGTGGAGAGATTACCCTGCAAAAAGAAGATACGATATTCCTTTACACAGACGGCGTTACCGAAGCGGAAAATAGAAATCAAGATTTTTTTTCGGATGACAATCTTATAAAGTTTTTATCCTGTTCCGATGGTTTGATGCCACAGAAATACGTTAAAGATATTTTGTCTGCTGTCAGAGAATTTGCGGACGGCACAGAGCAGAACGATGATATAACAATGCTTGCGATAACATATTATCCCCCGCTACAGTACAACATTACGATAGAAAACAGGATTGAGAACTTTACTGCCGTTTATGAATTTCTTGAAAAATGGCTTGAGTTTTACAATGTGAAAAGTGATGTTCGTGGTAAAATAAATCTTGCTGTTGAGGAGGCGGTTGTAAATGTTATTTCTCATGCATACACATCAGACAACTCACCGTCCGACATATCTGTTGAGTTTGTTGTGAAAAACGGTCTTGCCAACATTATCATAAGCGACAGTGGAATATCGTTTAATCCTCTCAACGTAGAAAAACAAAACATCACCCTTTCGCCCGAAGAACGTCCCATTGGTGGACTCGGGATACATCTTATCAGAGAACTTTCCGACGATATTACATATCACCGCAAAAGCAACAAAAATATCTTAACTCTTAGGTTCAAAATCTAAAGAAACAGCCCGCCAACTAAGATAAAATCCTTGCTTCCACAAAATGCAGTTTTTCTAAAATCTTTTCAGAATGAAAAGATACTTGGTCGAACAAACGGTGAACTTTCAGACGGACAATAGTTTCTTCTACCGTTAATATGCCAGACTCATACAGGGACAGGGTTTGGTATAAAGTATCGTTGGCGACTGCCCCTTTCACCCAATCGTAATTATGTCCTCCCTTACCTCTGCGATTGTTTATAACAAATTCTAACCAATCGCGATTCGGTTTTCTAAATTCTAATAAACGAAAAGATTTATCAGCGAGAGTAGTATCGTCCATTTTATAGACGTTGATATAGGCAGTACTACCATGTATTCTATCCTTTTTTATTTCAGCCCAACGACGAGCCTGTTCTATGTTTGTGGTCGTATAAAATCCATACCCGAAATCTAAATAGCGTTCGCTTACTAATATTCGAGGCTTATCGACTATGTCGGTGCTACCGTGATATAGTTTCATTTTGTTTTCTACATTTGATGAAATCCTTGATGTCCGCAACTATGTATTCTTTTCCTTGCGTGTGTAATACTTCGTATCCATCGGATAAATAATCAAATACTCCGTAATCTTTAAAGTCGGCGAGGGTGTCAATTCCCGAAAGACCTAAAGCACTTTTGTAACTCTCAATACAAAATACGAGGAATTTATTTATATCGTCTGTATTCTTCATATAACTATTCAGGCAGTTTTAACTTTCCTGTTTCTTTTTCATTTTTCAATATTTCAACAAGCATCATCGGACTGTAATACCACATTTTTGTTTCTTCTTTTTCTAATAATTTATAGAGTTGTGAAGAATACAAATCAAATAAAGCGTTGTACAGAGATTGTTTCTCTTGATGCATCATCTCTCTGACTATACATTCTACTTTAAGTGGCAATATCGCCTCAAATTGTTCTTGATTCATTTTGATTGCTGTTATAAATACAAAGGTACTAATCTTTTACCAAGTATAAAAAAAACGCCGAAATTTCTTTCGGCGTTTTTTCGGCGTTTTTTTACAGTTAGAATTACTCGCTTTTGATTTTTGGTGCACTAAGTGAAGGTGCACTCCCACTCCCGCTCCCGCGACCGTAGCTGTCGCGACGTGGCGGATGGCTACCATAAGAGCGGTCGTTGCTGCGCGGGGGACGTTCCCTGCGTTCAGGCTCAACGTACCCTTGAGGCTTTTCCAAAAGCACCTTGTGAGATAATTTCATCTTGCCTGTTTTGGGATCAACGCCGACAAGTTTCACCTCAATATGGTCGCCCTCTTTCAAGACATCTTCAACGTTGTCCACACGCTCCCATTTGATTTCCGAAACGTGAAGCAAAGCGTCCTTACCCGGAAGAATTTCCACAAACGCACCGAAAGGCTGCAATGTTTTTACAACACCGTCATAAACTTCGCCAATTTCGGGCATTGTTGTGATAGCCTTTATTCGTGCAAGAGCGTCTTCGATACCATCCTTATTTGAACTTGAGATTTGGACAATCCCAAAGTTACCTTCCTCCTCAATAGAAATGTCAGTGCCTGTCTCGCGTTGCATTTCCTGAATAACTTCGCCGCCTTTACCGATAATTGCACCGATAAATTCTTTCGGAACAGTAATCTGAACAATGCGTGGAGCGTGAGGCTTGTAGTCTTCGCGAGGTTCGGGCAGTGTTTCGAGCATTTTGCCAAGAATGTGCGCTCTGCCACGACTTGCCTGTGCAAGTGCCTGTCCGAGAATTTCGTAAGAAAGTCCGTCAATCTTAATATCCATCTGGCAGGCGGTGATACCGTCTTTTGTGCCACAAACCTTGAAGTCCATGTCGCCAAGGTGATCTTCGTCCCCGAGAATGTCGGAAAGGACCGCAAATTTGCCTGTGGCAGGGTCGGTGATTAAGCCCATAGCGATACCCGAAACAGGTTTGTGCAGTTTAATACCTGCATCCATAAGGGCGAGGCAGCCAGCGCAAACAGTCGCCATAGAAGACGACCCGTTTGATTCTAAAATATCGGAAACTACACGAATTGTGTAAGGATTTTCTTCCTTTGACGGAAGAACCTGTTTTAATGCACGCATTGCGAGATTACCGTGCCCCACTTCTCTGCGTCCTGTGCCTCTTATACCTTTTACTTCGCCTGTAGAAAATGGCGGAAAGTTATAGTGAAGCATAAAATCATTTTTGCCCTCTAAGACAGCACCATCTATCGTTTGCTCGTCTAACTTTGAGCCGAGAGTTACTGTTGAGAGCGATTGTGTTTCGCCACGTGTAAATATTGCCGAACCATGTGCTGACGGCAGGTAATCGACTTCACTCCAAATCGGGCGAATTTCTTCCAAACCGCGACCGTCAAGACGAACATTCTCATTCAAAATCATACTGCGAACTGCGTCCCGATGAATATCATGGAAATATCGAGAAATCATAAATTCCTTACCCTTGATACTTTCTTCATCAAAATTTTCAGCAATAAAGTCCTCTTTAATCTTTTCAATTTTTTCACTGCGCAATTTTTTGTCGGCAATCTTTTCTTTTGCGCAGTCATAACATTTTTGATATGTCTTTTCGCGAACAAGCTCCTCTAAGGCTGGATCATTTTGTTCGTGATTATATTCGCGTTTTGCTTTGCCGACTTCGGCAGCAAGTTCTTTTTGCACAAGACATTGCTGCTTGATTGCGTCGTGAGCAACTTTTAACGCTTCAATCATCGCGTCCTCACTAACTTCTTTCATTTCACCCTCAACCATAGAAATGTCGTCGTAAGTTGCACCAACCATAAGTTCGAGGTCGGCACGTTCGAGGTCTTCTACGGAGGGATTAACCAGAAATTTGCCATCAACGCGTGCGACACGAACTTCCGACACAGGACCGTTAAACGGAATGTCTGACACTGCAAGTGCCGAAGACGCTGCAAGCGCAGCATAAGCATCAGGCATTGTGTTTGTATCGCCCGAAATAAGATATACAAGAACTTGCGTTTCTGCATGGAAATTATTTGGAAATAACGGGCGCAGAGCACGATCAACAAGGCGTGAAATAAGAATTTCGTATTCTGAAAGCCGCGCCTCTCTTTTGAAGAAACCACCCGGAAAACGTCCTGTTGAGGCATATTTTTCTTGATAATCGACAGTAAGTGGCATAAAATCTACATTTTCACCTACTTCTGTCTTACTGCAAACAGTGGCAAGCAGCATTGTCTTATCAATTTTCACAACAACGGCTCCATCCGCCTGCTTTGCCAATTTACCTGTTTCAATTGTAACTTCCCGTCCATCGGGCAAGTTGAATTTTTTTGTAATTACATTCATCTTTGTTTAAATTAATTAATTTCTCTTTTTCAACGACCTATTCATAGAATTTAGAATGTAGAATTTAGAATTTAAAATGAGCAGAGCGTATAATACACATCAGGGATAGTTCTACGTTCTACATTCTATTTTGCGCTTTGCTAATTCTACATTCTAAATTCTACACCCTACATCCAAAAAAAGGCAACTACCACGAGTGATAACTGCCTTTCTTTCCAAAATTTATGCGCAACCTTACTTGCGTAAGCCGAGCTGTTTGATTAGTGAACGGTAGCGTTCAATATCTTTTCTTTTCAGATAGTCAAGCATTTTCCTGCGTTTGCCCACTAAAAGCACGAGCGAACGCTTTGTCATCATATCTTTTTTGTTGGATTTTTGTTGCTCGGAAAGGTGGATAATCCTCTCCGTGAATAAAGCTACCTGACCCTCAACACTTCCTGTGTTCTTTTCAGAACCGCCATACGTTTTGAACAGTTCCTTTTTTCTTTCTGTTGTTAGATACATATTTTAATAATTTTCTAAATTTTAAAGCTAAAATCAAAATCAGGGCGCAAAGATAGTGATTTTTACCGAAAAAACTGTGTTTTTACAAAAAATTTTTTACATTTGTAATCTTAACTGTCGAAACGGAATTTTGTTCTGTGCAGCTGATTCGACAAAATAAATTAAATTATAAATAGGCAAAAAGCAGTTTGTTTGCAGCTGATAGACTGTATTTTTGCGAATGAGTATATTATGGAAAAAGAAGTAAAAAAAGCAGGTATCGACGATTTTAACTGGAACGAATTAAGTAATCACGTAATACTTAAAGACGCAGATCTGAAAGAATCAGAAGAAGAAAAACGTTACGAAGAAACGTTAAGTTCTATCAATGACCAGGAGGTTATTGAAGGAACAGTTGTCACAAAAAGCAACCGCGAAGTAGTTGTAAACATTGGTTACAAGAGCGACGGGATAGTCCCTGTATCGGAATTCCGTTACAATCCTAACTTAAAATCAGGGGACAAAGTTGAAGTTTATGTTGAAAGTAAAGAAGATGCAGCAGGTCAGTTATTGTTATCTCACAAAAAGGCACGTCTTTTAAAATCGTGGGATAGAGTTAATCAGGCGTATGACAGCAAAGAAATTATTACAGGTTACGTAAAGAGCAGAACAAAAGGCGGTCTTATTGTTGATGTATTTGGTATTGAGGCATTTTTGCCCGGTTCACAGATTGATGTTAAACCAATTCGCGACTACGACATATTTGTAGATAAGAATATGGAACTTCGTGTTGTTAAAATTAATCACGAATACAAAAACGTTGTTGTTTCGCACAAAGCACTTATTGAAGACGAAATCGAAAAACAGAAAGCCGAGATTATGAGTCGCCTCGAAAAAGGTCAGGTTCTTGAGGGCATTGTTAAAAATATTACTTCTTATGGCGTGTTTGTGGATCTTGGAGGTGTTGATGGTCTTATTCACATTACCGACCTTTCTTGGGAAAGAATTAGTCATCCCGAAGAAATTGTTCAACTTGACGAAAAAATCAACGTTGTTATTCTGGACTTTGATGAACAGAAAAAGCGTATTGCTCTCGGCTTGAAACAGCTTACAATTCATCCTTGGGATTCTCTTGATGCAAACTTACAGGCAGGCGACAAGATTAAAGGTAAAGTGGTTGTTCTTGCCGATTATGGTGCATTTGTAGAAATTTTACCCGGTGTTGAAGGGCTTATCCATGTTTCGGAAATGTCGTGGAGTCAGCATTTGCGTTCCGCGCAGGATTTTTTGAAAGTTGGGGACGAAATTGAAGCGGTTATTATAACTCTTGACCGCGAAGAAAGAAAAATCTCTTTAAGTATTAAACGCCTTATGCCTGATCCTTGGGTAGAAATCGAATCAAAATATATTGTTGGCTCTAAGCACACTGCAAAAGTTCGCAACTTTACCAACTTTGGTATTTTTGTGGAATTGGAAGAGGGTGTCGATGGTCTTGTTCATATTTCCGACCTTTCATGGTCAAAGAAAATCAAACATCCTGCAGAGTTTACGAAAGTAGGCGAAATGCTTGATGTCGTTGTTCTTTCTGTGGATGTAGAAAATCGCCGTCTGTCGCTTGGGCATAAGCAGCTTGAGGAAAATCCTTGGGATGTATTTGAATCAATATTCCTCATAAGTTCTGTGCACGAGGGCACTGTGTTGAGCATTAATGACAAGGGAGCGCAGATAGACTTGCCTTACGGCGTAGTTGCGTTCTGTCCTACCCGTCACGCAATTAAGGAGGACGGCTCTATTCTCAGGACGGACGATAAACTGCCGTTCAAGGTTATAGAATTTAGTCGCGACAATAAGAAAATTGTCGTATCGCACACACGTACTTTTAAGGATGACATTGAGAATGAAAACGAGAAAGAGAAAAGTTCAACCGCAAGTGCAATCAAGAAACTTAACGATAGCAACGAAAAAACCACTCTCGGCGATTTGGAAGCACTCTCAAATTTGAAAGATGCGATGAAAGAAGCCGAAGATGATAAGTAGTTCTTATATTGATTATGCGCAAGGCTATTTTTGCAGGAACATTTGATCCTATTACGAAAGGGCACGAAGACTTAGTTTTTCGTGCTTTATCGTTTTTTGATGAGGTAGTTGTTACGATAGCGGAAAATCCTGAAAAGAAAACGCTTTTTTCCATTGAACAGCGGCTTGATTTTATTCGTACTGTTTTTGATGGGGATAAACGTGTGAGTGTTGCAAGTTGCAATGGTCTTACAGGGGATTTTGCTAAGTCGTTGGGTGCAAAGTTTCTTTTGAGGGGTGTGCGCTCCATAAGTGATTTTGAATATGAAAGATCGCTTGCGGAAATTAATCAGACTCTTTTTCCCGACCTTGAAACTGTAATGCTTTTTTCTTCAGCTCCTTTTTCTGGAATTAGCTCCTCTGTCGTGCGCGAAGTTTTGCGCCACAAGGTGGACGTTTCGATGTGGGTTTCCGAGAAAATTGTTTCGAGGTTGAGATGTGTTGCGGGAGCAGACATTAATTCGGATTGTTAATAAACAGGCATTTTTCTGTTAAAAAAAAGTTCTTATTTTCTTTGTTGATATTGTAGAAAGCGACTATTTTTGGCGTGCTTTAAACGAGCATGGCAAATATTCGCTTCGCAAGGTCGGATATTTGTGCTAGATATCTATGATAGGTATCTATGTTAGAGTTCTGCCTGACCTTGACTAAAACGAGTTATAAACAGATGAATTGTAAATTTTTTAATGACAAAAAAAGTGATAAATAAAGATAATAAATTGGTAGCAAAAGTAAAAAAGAAGGTTGTGCCTGTGGCGGGAAAGTCCACAGTTGAGAGGGTTGCCACGAAGCCTGCGGTTGTGGATAAGAAAGCAGTATCTGCGGCGAAGCCTGTAACTAAGCCTGTGGCTAAGCCTGTGGCTAAGAAAGCAGTATCTGTGGCTAAGCCTGTGGCGAAGAAAGCGGTGTCTGTGGCTAAGCCTGTGGCGAAGAAAGCAGTATCTGCGGCGAAGCCTGTGGCGAAGAAAGCGGTATCTGTGACTAAGAAAGCAGTGTCTGTGGCTAAGCCTGTGGCGAAGAAAGCAGTATCTGTGGCTAAGCCTGTGACTAAGAAAGCAGTACCTGCGACTAAGCCTGTGGCGAAAAAAGTAGCTGTCAAGCCCGCTGAAAAAAAAGTTGTAGCGAAGCCGACAGCAGGTAAGGCAGCTGTCAAGCCAATAGTAAAAAAGGTTATGGCAAAATTGGCAGCAAAGAAAATTACAGCTGCAAAGCCCGCTGCAAAACCTGTTGCGAGCCAGACAGCGAAGTCTGCTGCAAATTCAACGGCAAAAACAAAGACCGCAAAACAACAGGCAGAAGCACGTACACAGGTAACAACTCCTCCAAAAAATTCAAAAGGGAAGTTGTGCCGTATTGTAAGCTACGAAAAGATTGAGCCGCAAGTAAAAAAAGATTTTGACCTTAAATTTGCCGATGGGTATGAAAGCTTTATAGAGCGGTTTACACGAAAAAATGGAGAATATTTTTATGCCATTCGTTTTGAAACAGAGGACACTGAATATTTAGTTAAAGTTGATGTCAATATGGATTTGGTCGGATATGATGATGACGATATTATCGTGAAAGATAGCACTGACGATGTGGCGGCGGGAGTTGGTGATGCTGGGGACAGTTCGAGCGATAGTGAAGATGCAGTATAACAACAAAATAGATTAACTGTTTTATAAATTTTGACGAAATTTTTGTTCGTCCGTGTATAAATTGAAAAGTTTAGCGTAAATTTGCAACTAAAAATTAATGCAGGGGTGGGCAGAAAGTTAAATTTAATGTAAATTTGTAACCAAAAATTCAATAGACTAAAAAAAAATAAAAAATGAAGAAGTTTTTCACACCGAGTTCAATTATTGTTCTGTCAATTGTGGCAATCGCTGCTGCGGCACGTTTTTTTCCACACCCTGTAAACTTTACTCCTATCGCAGCAATGGCGATTTTTGCAGGTGCATACAGCAGTAAAAAATATTTTGCAATGATGTTGCCTGTGGCAGCAATGCTTATTACGGACAGTTTCCTGGGCTTTTATCCAGAAATGTGGGGCGTTTATGTTGCACTCGTTCTTTCTGTATTACTCGGCTTTACACTTCGCAGAAAAAAGACTGTTTTAGGTGTAGTCGGCATATCGCTTGTATCTTCAATAACGTTTTTTGCAGTATCGAACTTTGCTGTATGGGCAGGTGGCTTATGTGGCTACCCTCATACTATGGAGGGTCTTGCCACGTGCTACACTATGGCTATTCCATTTTTCCGCAACGAAGTACTTGGAACACTTGTTTACAGCGGTGTGTTTTTTGGCTTATATGAGGCAATATCACGCACTGTTCGTACTGTCAAAGTAAAATAAATGTGGCGATCAAAAATTCGCATATTTTTTATCACCATTTTCCTGCTTGCGCAACGACGAGCGTGTGTACACGTCCGTGTAAGTTCAATTAGAAAAGTTATAATTTATGTTGCTGAAAAATCTGACAAATGCCCCCCCAAGGTCATTTGTCAGATTTTTCGCGTTTGCAATTCAAAAAATTTATGTGTAACTTTGCGGAATTGACCGTTGGTGGTCTTTTTGTTATAATTATGTCGTAGTGTTGATTTTCGTATAGTATATCTTAAAAATCAAAAAATGAACAATTTGTCTTCCGTATCTTTAACATCTCTCATGTCCGCATACACGTCCGCAGGGTCGAGGTCAGTGTCGCTTGCGCCATGCCCCGAATGTGGAGTTTTGTGCCTCAAAGAGGAGCAGGGAGCAGGGAGCAGGGAGCAGGGAGCAGGGAGCAGGGAGCAGGGAGCAGGGAGCAGGGAGCAGGGAGCAGGGAGCAGGGAGCAGGGAGCAGGGAGCAGGGAGCAGGGAGCA
>JAISPZ010000108.1 GCA_031274555.1 Bacteroidales bacterium
AGGGAGCAGGGAGCAGGGAGCAGGGAGCAGGGAGCAGGGAGCAGGGAGCAGGGAGCAGGGAGCAGGGAGCAGGGAGCAGGGAGCAGGGAGCAGGGAGCAGGGAGCAGGGAATATCATAAATGCCTGACGTATTCTACGTTTTACGTTTTTTCAAAAAATTTTATTAAAAGATTATTACGCTTAAACAGGTGTGTCTTAGCCATTTCTGTTGTATTCGTAAAAATTTTTATTTTAAAATCGTTACGCTGTAACAACTTTTTTGTTTATGCTGCCAATAGCATCATAATTCAAAATGAAGTTATAGTAAGAATAGCGACTTTTTATTGGTATAAATTGTTTAAGCACCGTCTTTATATGCCATTTATGGCATATAAAGACGGTGCTTTTTTTGGGACACTACACTGTTCAATTACGAATTATCAATTACGAATTACGGCTGACGCGCTTGTTGTTAGTGCATAATGAAAATAAAACTAAATAATAACCAAATAAAACTAAATAATAACCAAATAAAACAAACAAACAAACGTATGAATAAATTTTCAAAATTATTATTGATTGTGATGCTAATGTGTAGTGTCAGTATGTTGTGTAGTGTGTATGCCACCAATTACTACATAGGTTTTACAGATGTTACTTCGTCCAACCATTACACTGCGACCAACGCCAATCTAATATCTGTATTGAGCAATGCTAATGCTGATGACATTGTATATATCGCTAAAAACTGTAAGTTTTACCTTGACTCGCAGCTAATAGTAAATACACACATCATTGGTGGCTGTGTGCCTACAGGTGACGGTAGCCAGAGGACTGCGATAGGCGCAGCGGGTAATTTAACGGACAGTATGACTGTTCTTGACGGCAACAGTCTTCGTCACCCCTTGCGTAGCGAAAAGCACCGCGTGGCGACCGTGAACACTAACGGTATAATTGAGAACTGTCTAATAAGAAACGGTCATGCTCGCGGAACAACAAACAACAACAACGACCTGAATGGTCATGGTGGTGGTGTCCTTCTAAATGGTGGCAAACTGTACAATTGCATAATACGTGGTAATGTGGCGATGAATGTAGAACACCAATCCACCACCAAGAGCAGTGGTGGTGGAGTATATATTACAAATGATGGTGGTCAGGTAGTAAACTGCGTGATAGTGTTCAATATGGACGACAAGGGCGTAGGCATAGACGGCGTTAGTGGTGAGTCAATAAACAACACTGTAGCTTATAACACTCAAACTCCAACGTGGGTAAACATTCCTGGTGGTACATTTCAGCCATTTACTGAAAGCCCACCTGATCTTACACCAAATCGATACATCACTTTGTCTGATTTTTATATAGCGAGTACTGAGTGTACGACAGGTCAGTATGCGTGTTTTATGTCTGCTGTGGAGATGTTTTATACAGCTCTGTATCCACCTTATTTAAGTTATGCTGACCGTGACTCGTTAGTAAAAGCGAAAGCTCCTGTTCCGGTAGAATACACAGGTTATCCGAGTGGTATAACTGTCGAGCAGTATGCGATACTGGCTTTTGGTGGTGGTGCGTACAGGGGTGGTTCAGGAACGACTATTGGTGGGATTACTGATCCTGGTCGTTATATTTGGAATATCTTACAGAGTCAGACGAATGTGGACTATGCGAGTTTGACTGCAATTTCTAGCGATCTATATGCTCGTGTGTGGTATCCTGTATATGGTGGCACTGCTGCCAATACTACATCTGGTGAGGCGTTGCGTCGTGACAACTATGCGATGAGTTATGTAAGCTGGTGGGGTAGTTTAGCTTTCAGCTTGTGGATAGGTGGTTGTTTACCAACTGAGGCGCAATGGGAATATGCTGCTCGTCACGATGGTTCAATTGCGAGTACTTCTAATAAATATGCAGGTTGTAATACCGATTCTACGTTAGCTAATTATGCGTGGTATAGTGACAATGCGAGTAGTAGAGTTCATGAGGTGGCGAAGAAACTTCCTACGGCGAAAGGCTTATATGACATGAGTGGTAATTTGTGGGAGTGGATATTGGATCCGTATACTAGTAGTTATACTGCTAATGTTGCTGGCAGCACGACTTTAGCTGCTGGCAGTAATTTATTGAGTAGTGGTTCTGGTACTGGTGCGAGTGAAAGTCCATACTTGAACCCTGTGGCGTACCCTGCGGGCCAGCAACGCGTGTTACGTGGCGGGAGCTGGAACGGTTCTGCTACGGACTGTTCGCTGGGCTACCGCAGCAGCGGCACCCCCAGCATCTTCCAGTACGGCAGCAGCCGCACCAGCGGCATCGGTTTCCGGGCGGTCTGTGTCCCATAGAATCAATTACGAATTACGAATTACGAACCCAACGGTCGTTGTTTTTACCGCTGCCTGACTTAATTGCGATTTATGTTTGCTTAACACCATAGCTCAATTACGAATTACGAATTACGAGAACCAACAGTCATTACAGGCACAAACAATATGCACAAACAACAACTGCGTCAGCTATAATTCTACATTCTAAATTCTACATTCTAAATTCTAAATTCTACATTCTAGTCCGCGTCAGCAATAATTGACAATTGACAATTGACAATTAACAACGTAATTCGTAATTTATTTGGGCACATTTTCATTTTGAGGCTATAAATTGTCAGTGATTTACAATCAGCACCTCAAATTGCAAATGTGCCCAAATGTGCCGTCTGTGTGTAATTCAAGAATTTTATGTAAATTTGTAAGGAAAAAATATGATGATAAATACGCTGAATATAGAAGCTAAAAAACGAATATTTCTCAACAGGCAAAACAAATCTGTTTCAAAAAACGAGAAATGTCCTTGTCAATTCACTATTGACCAATTGAAGGATGAAATAGATACGTCCCTCAATAATATCGAAAACGGACAAATACTATCACAAGAACAATTGGAAAAAGAAGTGGCACTATGGTAATTGTGTGGACGGATAATGCGAAAAAACATCTAAGGAGTATATTTGATTATTATAAAGTGGTTGCAGGAAAGAATACTGCTATTCAAATAGTTTCAAATATTATAAATGCAGCCCAACCCCTGTCGAATTTTCATGAATTAGCACCGATAGAGTCTGCTTTGATAGACTATCCACAGCATTTTCGATCGCTTGCAACAAAGGATAATTACAAACTTGTTTATTATATTTCCGACAGAATATATATTATTGCCGTGTGGGATTGTCGCCGTAACCCCAAAATTATGAAAACCTTAATAGGTCGCTCATTAAAAGCTGTATAAATACAAAAATAAGGCATTTTGTAATTTATTGATAGTCTGTCATCCTTCAATTTGCAAAGATGCGAATTTTTAGTGCGGTACATTCTCAAAGTCAGAAAATGGCACATTTGCATTTTGCGGTGCTGATTGTAATCTGTTAATAGTTTGCAGTACCTCTGTTTGGAAATATGCCGTTTTTTATGCGCGGAGCTTGATTATTTCAGACCTTTGACGGTAGGGGATTTGGCAATAAATTCTTTGAGGTAGAGTGGCTCAAAATATGCGGTGTCGAGAAAATCATTTGCGGCGTACGCTTTTGCAGCGAGCGGAACCATGTATGCTGCGAGGGGAGTGATGTTGTCGATAAATATGTGCTTGCACTCCGATAGTGTTTGAGGCGAGGTGAGTATATGTTCGCAGTCGGTGCTCGGTGTTTGGGGCGGGGTGGCGTTGTCTGCGAGTACTTGCCCATCGTCCGCTGATGTCTGTCCTGCTGATGCCTGTCCGTTGGTGGCGTTTTGTGTCATTTCGCGGAACTTGTTACTGCCACTGCCGAAGAAAACAAGGGTGTGTTTTTCGGTGAGTTCTTCAAACGCGTTTGGCGCAAGGATGAGTGCCTGTGCAGGCGTTATTTCGTTTAGCGAATAGTCATAAATGGCGGTGTAAACCTCCATTCTACCAGCGTCGAGCATAGGTACAAATCGCATTAGGGATTGTAGCGGAAATCCTTTTTTGCAGCGTGGGCTGTGGGGTGGGCAAAAAAGATTATTGCTTCGCAATGAAGTCGCTCTCGCTCGGCATAGTCCGCGCAAGCGCGTCCTCTGCCCTCGCTTACTCGCGACTTTGCAGCGGAAAGCCCGACCCCGCCCACGAAGCTCTGCGAGGGGCGGGGGAATGCCCAAATTAATAACGTGAGAAGCCATCGCCCGAAGGGAACTCACGCCGATAATGGGGATGTTGAGGGCGTAGGCAAGACCCTTAGCAGCGGAAGTGCCAATGCGCAAGCCTGTATATGAGCCGGGACCAATTCCGACCGCAATGGCAGAGATGTCTTTGAACGTTTTTCCGCTTTGCTTTAGCGCGTTTTCGATGTAGAGCGACAGGGTAGAGGCGTGTTCGTTTTTGCTGTCGGATACGAACTGATAGAGCGTCTTTTCGCCCTCTGACAGGGCAACAGAGCAAAGATCGGTGGATGTTTCAATATTTAGTATAATATTACTTCGTTTCATATTTTGGAACTTACATTTGTTCCTAACAGCCATTTTGTAGCATTTCGTTGTACTATCCCATTGTAGGTTGGTTCTTCGGGGTCAAGTGCAATAATTGTTTTAGGGCTGTGATTTTTCAATGTTTCAAATGCTGACAGTTCTCTCTGGCGTGTGACTTCATCCCGCATTGTCAAGCAAACTTGATAGTAATGCAGATAGCCGTTATCGTCTTTCGCAACAAAATCTATTTCGTGCGAGGCGTTTTTTCCAATCCAAACGCTGTTGCCACGTCGCAAAAGTTCAAAATAAACGATGTTTTCGAGGATATGCCCCAAATCAGAAAGTTGCTCTCTACCTAACAAAACGTTGCGAAAACCTGTATCAACAATATATTCTTTGCCCTGCGTTTTGAGCATTTTTTTTCCCTTCAAATCGAAACGGCTCGCGTGATAGAACAAATAACTTTTATTTAGTATCGAAATATAACGACCTACGGTCTTATCATCAATATTGTCTTTTGTATGCACGAAATAATTTGCGATACTATTAGTCGATACCGGACTGCCGACAGAGTCAGACAAGAACCGGGCGAGATTGCTGAAAGCCACCTCGCTATAAATTTGATGTTGGGGCTTAATATCTTTTTCAAGAATAGTTGTGTAAAGCCCATTGAGATAATTTTCGTAGGCAGCATTGCTGATTTTATGCACTTCGAGTGCCTGCGGAAATCCGCCAATTTGCATATAATTGATTAAATCGGTATCTGTTGGTTGTTCAATTTGTTGATATTCGATGTATTCGGAAAACGAAAAAGGATACATCTCAATCGTAATCGCTCGCCCTGTGAGAATTGTAGCCAACTCGCTCGAAAGCAAATAAGCATTGCTTCCTGTAACATATAAATCAACATTTTTTAAGATATGAAGTCCGTCCAAAAGCCTCTCAAAGTTGTCAAGCATTTGAATTTCGTCCAAAAAAATATAGTTCATTCCTTTAACGGAAAGCGAATTTTTTATGTGATAATAAAAGTCTTTCCAATGCTCAAAGTTCGTGTTTTCGGGGTCTTCGAGGTTGTAATGCTGAATATTTGTTTCACGAACACCAGCTGCCGTCAGCTCTTCCCTGAATTGCTGCAAAAGCGTGGACTTGCCACAGCGTCTAATGCCTGTAACAACCTTAATTAGCTGAACATCTTTCAGTTCCCTAAGTTGTGATAAATAAACTTCTCTTTTAACCACAGCATGAATTTCCGAAAACTTTTAATTTTTGCATACTTTTCGGAAATGTAAAATTCCGAAAACTTTTAGTTTTTGCATACTTTTCGGAAATGCAAAATTACGAAAACTTATTTATTTTGCAAACTTTTCGGAACTTTAATTTATGCGCTCACATTTTATATTGAAAGCTGTCTCGCCATTTCGAGCAGACTTTTGTCAAACGAATTTTCGCGCTTTGTGGCTTTGTCAAAAGGTGTTTCGGTGATTTTGCCGTTCATCTCGCCGACCATAACGCCCCATCGTCCCTCTTTAAGGATATTCACCGCTGCATAGCCGAGTTTGCTTGCAAGAACTCTGTCCATACAAGACGGCGAGCCGCCACGCTGAATATGACCTAAAACCGTAACACGCATTTCGTGGTTGGGCATTCTCTCTTTCACAAGACGAGCCACCTCGACAGCACCTATCTTGTCGCCCTCAGCAACTATAATAATACCCGAAGTCTTTTTCTTGCGCTGGTCCTGCTCAATCTTTACAATAAGTTTATCAACATCGGTAATTTCTTCGGGCACCATAATATTTTCAGCACCTACTGCTATACCACTGTTAAGTGCTATATAGCCTGCATCACGCCCCATTACTTCCACAAAAAAGATGATGTCGTGACTGCCCGCAGTGTCGCGAATTTTATCCACAGCATCGACAACCGTGTTAAGTGCCGTATCGTAACCTATCGTGAGGTCAGTACCGAAAAGGTCGTTGTCGATAGTGCCCGGAAGCCCGATAACAGGATAGTTGTCGTTTTCGAGCATAAGCAACTCCGCACCGTGAAAAGTGCCGTCGCCACCGATAACAACGAGCGCGTCTATGCTTTCGTCCTGCAAATTCTGATATGCTTTTGCACGTCCTTCGGGAGTGCGAAATTCTTTGCTTCGAGATGATTTTAAGAATGTGCCGCCGCGCTGAATAATTCCTGAAACAGAAGACCCGTAAAGCGGAATAAATTCTTTGTCTATCAAACCTTGGTAGCCGTGCATAACGCCCTCTACCGATATTTTTTCGCTTATTGCCGTACGCACAACGGCGCGTATTGCCGCGTTCATTCCCGGGGCGTCACCGCCGGAAGTTAATACTGCTATTTTTCTAATGTCGTGGCTCATGATTTTTTCTTTTTAGTGGTAGCGGTTGTCTTAGTGGTAGCGGGTTGTCTTAGTGGTAGCGGTTGTCGGCTTCTTCTTCGCAGTCGCTTTTTTCACAGCAACAGCTTTTTTCGCAGCAACAGCTTTTTTCGTTAAAGCGGACTTCTTCGCTACGGCAGGTTTCTCAATACTTCCTGCCATTATTTCCTTAACATCTTCTAAAGTCAAAGTTGAGACTTCCATATTCTTTGGAATTTTATAATATGTCTTACCTTGCGCGATATATGGTCCCCAGCGACCATTAAGCACTTGAATGTCCCCGAAATCCTTAATAAGTTTGTTACGCTCTTTCTCACGCTTTTCTTCTATAAGCTCTATTGCACGTTTTTCGTCAATAGTCATCGGGTCGTCCGTCTTTGGGATAGACACGAAAAGATTATTATGCAAAATATACGGACCAAAACGCCCTTCGGAAACTTTCATCTCCTTATCCTCATAAGTCCCTACAATACGCGGTAACTTAAAAAGTTCAAGTGCTTCTTCGAGAGTAATTGTATCTATTAACAGACCTTTTTTAAGATTGGCGTACGACGGCTTTTTGTCGTCAGCCTCTACTTTGGTAGCCCCCATCTGCACGAGTGGTCCAAACTTTCCAAGACGAGCATAAACAGGCTCGCCACTCACAGGGTCGTTGCCCAAAAACCTCTCGCTGCGTACGTAGTCTGCTTCCTTTTCTGTCTTTTCTACCTGCTTGTGAAACGGCTGATAAAAAGCACCGAGCATCTTTCGCCATTCTTTTTTGCCGTCGGCAATCTCGTCAAATTCTTCTTCGACCCCCGCAGTAAAATTATAATCAAGCACATCAGGAAAATGCTCCACAAGGAAGCGAGTAACGATAGTGCCTATGTCAGTCGGAAAAAGTTTGCCTTTCTCTACGCCTGTGTTTTCCGTAAGTGTCTTTTGCGTAATCTTGCCGTCTTTGAGCGACAACGCTATGTATTTTCGTGGTGTGCCGTCTAAACTCTGCTTTACAACATATTCACGCGCGATAATTGTAGAAATTGTCGGCGCGTACGTGGAAGGACGACCAATGCCGACTTCTTCCATTTTCTTTACAAGAGACGCTTCCGAATAACGTGGAGGATGTTGCGAAAAAACCTGTTTTGACAAAGCACTTTGCAACACAAGCGGCTGACCCTGCTTCAATGACGGCAAACGTCCGCTGTCACCATCTTCCTCATCATCCTTACCCTCTAAATATACTTTTAAAAATCCATCAAAAATAAGCACCTCACCCTTTGCGACAAACAACTCCTCACGAGCCTCGACAGCGATGTGCACCTCCGTCTTTTCAAGTTCAGCGTCTGCCATTTGCGATGCAACAGCGCGTTTCCAAATTAAGTCGTAAAGACGTTTTTCCTGTGAGTCGCCGTCAATAGAAATATTTTGAAAATAAGTCGGACGGATAGCTTCGTGAGCCTCCTGCGCACCCTTGCTTTTTGTAGAATATTGGCGTGTCTTGGCATATTTTTCTCCATACTGCGCTTCAATCATTTTGCGAGACGCTCCAAGCGCGAGCGCAGAAAGATTTACGGAGTCCGTACGCATATATGTAATATGCCCACTCTCGTAGAGATGTTGCGCCACACGCATTGTTTGAGCGACTGACATCCCAAGTTTGCGGGACGCTTCCTGCTGTAGCGTTGATGTCGTAAATGGAGGCGCAGGAGTACGTTTTGCAGGCTTCACTTCCACCGCCTGCACCGAAAATTTCGCATTTACGCAGTCCTGCAAAAATTTATCAGCGTCCCTTTCGTTACCGAAACGCTTATTAAGTTCAGCAGTAAACTCAGTATCAGCTCCAAACGTCCCCACCGTCCTGTACGCCGACTGCTCCACGAAATTTTTAATATCCTCCTCCCTGTCCACAACCAATCTCAGCGCAACGCTCTGAACCCTGCCTGCCGACAATCCACGTCTAACTTTACGCCACAAAACAGGCGAAAGCTCATACCCCACAAGACGGTCAAGAACCCTGCGAGCCTGCTGTGCATCCACCAAATTCATATCAATATCGCGCGGATTTTCTATCGCATTCAAAATTGCCTGACGAGTAATTTCGTGAAAAACAATACGCTTGATTTTTTCATCCTTCAAGTTAAGAACCTCTTTCAGATGCCACGAAATAGCCTCACCCTCACGGTCTTCATCAGATGCAAGCCAAACGATATCCGCCGCCTTACTCTTACTCTTTAAAGAAGAAATAAGTTTCTGCTTTCTAACGTCTTTATCTTCCTCATAGTGAGGCTCAAAACCATTCTCAATATCGACAGCATTATCCCCCGTTGCAAGGTCACGAATATGACCCTGTGACGACATAACTTCAAACTCCTTTCCAAGAAATTTCTCTATCGTTTTTGCCTTTGCAGGCGACTCCACAATTACAAGATTTTTTGCCATAATTAAATTTTTTTTGGCGTTCCCGCCCCTCGCAAGCTCGGTGCGGTCGGGCTTTCACTCCAATATTTTGCAGCACCCACACCACGTGTTTAATCAACTTTTGTCCGTACCACCACTGCGCCGCGCCAAGCCGACCGTTTCTCCCTGCTGCAAAATGATTTCCGTTCAATCCCTAACGCGTCCCAACGTCACTTTATTATTTCAACATTATTCTTTTTATTTCGGCAGACGTACCGCAACTCACCACCCACACACGCCCTCGCCGCCCAACGCTCCCTCGCCACAACCCCCGCGCCCCTCGCCACAACCCTCCGCCACAACCCCCGCACAACCCCCCGCCACACCCCCCGCGCCTCACTCCTCAATCCCCAAAATCGCCAACAACTTAATCGCCGCTTCTGCAATAACAGTTCCCGGTCCAAACACAGCCACGACTCCCGATTTATAAAGGAAGTCATAATCCTGCGCAGGAATAACCCCACCAGCCATAACGAGAATATCGGGACGACCTAATTTGCGGAGTTCTTCAATCACCTGCGGAACGAGTGTCTTATGTCCCGCCGCAAGCGAAGAAACACCAAGCACGTGAACATCATTTTCGACTGCCTGTTTCGCTGCTTCGGCAGGCGTCTGGAAGAGCGGTCCCATATCAACATCAAAGCCAAGATCTGCAAACCCTGTTGCAACAACCTTTGCGCCTCTATCATGTCCATCCTGTCCCATTTTTGCCACCATAATACGCGGACGGCGACCCTCTTTGGTCGCAAATACATCTGCCATTTTTTGAGCTTTGGCAAACGTTTCACTGTTTTTTGATTCTGCTAAATACACACCTGATATAGTTCTGATTACTGCTTTATAACGACCATAAATTTTTTCGAGAGCGTAGGAAATTTCGCCGAGCGATGCACGCTTGCGAGCCGCGTCAATCGCGAGAGCGAGAAGATTTCCTTCGCCTGTTTCGGCTGCTTTTGTAAGAGCATCCAATGCCGCCTCAACTTCCTGTTGATTACGTCCCGCGCGGAGTTTAGCCAAGCGAGCAATCTGCGACTCACGAACTTTCGTATTATCAACTTCTAACGTTTCGATAGGATCTTCCTTTTCAAGACGGTACTTATTCACACCAACGATAGTGTCGGTTTTGGAATCAATACGTGCCTGTTTGCGGGCGGCAGCTTCTTCGATACGCATTTTCGGTATGCCTGTCTCTATAGCTTTTGCCATACCGCCGAGTTCTTCAACTTCTTCAATAAGTTTCCACGCTTTTTCGGCAAGTTCCTGCGTCAAAGTTTCGATATAATATGAGCCAGCCCAAGGATCTACAACTCTGCAAATATCTGTTTCTTCCTGCAAGTAAATTTGAGTATTACGTGCGATACGTGCCGAAAAATCGGTAGGCAGAGCAATTGCTTCGTCGAGCGCGTTTGTATGGAGCGACTGTGTATGACCAAGTGCTGCCGCCATTGCTTCGATACAGGTACGGGAAACGTTGTTGAACGGATCTTGCTCCGTGAGCGACCAACCCGATGTCTGCGAGTGAGTACGCAAAGCCATCGACTTAGGATTTTTCGGATTAAACTGCCTAACTATTTTAGCCCACAGCATGCGACCTGCACGCATTTTGGCAATTTCCATAAAATGGTTCATGCCAACACCCCAGAAGAACGAAAGGCGAGGAGCAAAATCATCAATACTCATTCCCGCATTAACACCTGCGCGAAGATATTCCAGACCGTCGGCGAGGGTATATGCAAGTTCAATGTCCGCCGTTGCGCCCGCTTCCTGAATATGATAGCCAGAAATACTTATAGAGTTGAATTTAGGCATATTCTTTGAAGTGAACTCAAATATGTCGGCAATAATTTTCATTGAGGGAAGTGGTGGGTAGATATAGGTATTGCGCACCATAAATTCTTTAAGAATATCATTCTGGATAGTGCCGCTAAGCTCTTCCATCTTAACTCCCTGTTCTTCGGCTGCAATGATATAAAAAGCAAGAACGGGCAATACTGCACCGTTCATTGTCATAGAAACCGACATTTTATCAAGAGGGATCTGGTCGAAAAGAATTTGCATATCAAGGATGGAGTCCACTGCTACGCCTGCCTTTCCAACGTCACCGACAACTCTTTCGTGGTCGGAGTCATATCCTCTGTGTGTGGCGAGGTCAAAGGCAATTGAAAGACCTTTTTGACCTGCTGCCAGATTTCGGCGATAAAACGCATTCGATTCTTCTGCTGTAGAAAATCCTGCGTACTGGCGGATTGTCCATGGACGCATCACGTACATAGTGCTGTAAGGTCCTCTCAAAAACGGCGCAATACCTGCCGAATAATGCAGATGCTCCATATTTTCGAGGTCTTCCGCAGTATAGCGTGCCTTTACTTTTATCTGTTCGGCTGGTGTCCAATCTTGCCCATCGACGCTTGTGCGCTTTCCGACAAGTGATTTTCTAAAATCAGTTTTCTTAAAATCAGGTTTCATGCGGTTATAAATTGTTTGTAATAGGTCGCATGGAACTCGCCAACAGACATTTGCTTTTGTATGGTGGCAGTTTCCGTGCTCGTTTCATATATGGTTATAAAAAGGTTATTCTTGCAAAGTTAGCGTTTTTTTTCAAATGATACGAACAGATACATTTGCGACACGAACATTCCTCCCGCCAAACTTTCTACGGCTATTAAAAAAATAGAGGCAAGGCGATATTGCCCTGCCTCTAATTTTAAGGATTTTAAGAAAAATAATGTTATTTTTTCGTGTAAACGGTCCCTGACTCTTGACTCGTCATTTTCTTGCCGTCAATAACGAACTCTTCTGTTGTTCCAGCTTCACCATCCGTCCAGGTTACATGTACATTGTTTCCGTCTTTGGTGTAATTACCACTCATAGCTTCAATCTCTATGCTTGCTGCAACGGCATTCATTACTACGGTAGTTTTACTAAACTCCAAACGTGTTCCGCTAAAAATTCCAAAAACAGAAGCACCGTTCTCCCAAGTTGTACCATTCAAATCACCATCTTTTGAACATCCGGTCATCCCGACCGCAATCACGGCAACCGCCATGAGACTTAATAAAAATTTTTTCATTTTTTTTAGTTTTTAGTTTATAATGCGGCAAAGGTAAAACAATTTTTCAAAAATTCAAGAAAATTTCTAAAAATTTATTGATTTTCTTCATTCTATAATATCCCAAATTCCGCATTAACGCTATAAATCAGTGTATTATAGACCAATGCGGAATTTAGGCTTATATGAGAAATTAACCAAATCTATTTCACAACCTTAACGGTATTTGTGCCGAAGTTCACCACATAAAAGCCTTTTGGCAGCATTGAGGTGTTAATTCTATTGCTCCCCGCTTTTACGGTGACGGACAATATCTTTTTGCCCAAGATATTATAAACAGTGGCATTTCCGTCAGCGACAGCGTAAATGTTAATGTAGTCGGTAAACGGATTTGGATATATGGAAATTTTGCTATCAACTGCCGAGAGGCTATTGCCGACAGATTTTCCGGTAGTTAAAACAACTGACGCTTTTGGCGATATATTTCCTGCCGCGTCCACCGCTTCCACTTCGATAGTATATTGCGTTTCAGCAGTCAAACCTGTTATAGTATAGTTTGTTTCCGTAACGGTATCAACAAGTTGTCCGTCCACATAAACATTGTATTTTACGACACCGACATTGTCGGTAGAGGCAGTCCATGTGAGCGCAATGTTTGTTTCTGTCGGAACGCCCGCCAAATCGGTCGGCACTGTCGGTGCAGCAATATCTGTGAATAACAGATACAGCGAACAGTCTTCTATTACTCCATTTACAACAGTACCTCCTGCTTCGGTGTACCAAATGCCTGTATATCCGTCTTTTTCTATTTCAGGTAATACTCCATTCGTGTAGAAAGTAACCGTTTCAACATCCAAATTATTGGTATAGACTATTCTATAAACAGTTGCGCCATTTAGTATCGGGAGCGCGTCCGCACCTATTGTTTGACCAAAAGCACTGTCCAACAGCCATGCTACTTCACCCGAAACAAATGTTTCAGCTGTTTTGACAGTAACGTTGGTGTCCACCATGCCGACATTATTCAGAGTGTAGGCGTTATTGACCGTAGTTGCCGTATTGTTCGTTATGATTGCACCCTTGCCCGATTTCACAATGCCTGTATTATAGACGTTGCTGATTGTATTGACAGCATTGGATTGACCGCTTATCCCCCCTACATAACTTGCTCCACCTGTAACATTTCCTGTATTAAATGCGTCAGTAATATTTGCCGCTACATTCCCGAACAGACCGCCCGAATAATTGCTTGTAGAAATAATATTGCCTGTGTTTGCGAGCCGTGCCAGAAGCAAGGCTTTGGGAACATTTCCAGCAATGCCTCCCGCATAAGTATTTGAGGCGGTGATATTTGCGGAGTTACTGCAATCGGTTATGGTAATATCGGCGGATGCACTTGCGCCCAAGATACCGCCCACATTTTGTCTTCCCGATACAACTACCTGATTATGGCAGTTTTGGACAACAGAAATTCCTGTCGAATAAGCAACAATTCCCGCTACGTAATTTCCTGTGCTGCTTCCTACGCTTGTCACTCGCCCTTTTACGGTAAGATTTCTAATGGTCGCTGCATTGACGTAGCCGAACAAGCCCTGATAATTAACTGTTGTATTGATGTACAGTCCGACAATGATGTGGTTGCCACCGTCAAATGTACCTTTATAGCTTGTTGCCGAGCTACTTCCAATACGTGTCCAGCTAAAAAAAGCGAGATTGATGTCGCTTGTCAAAATGGCATTATAAGTGTAATTCCCTGTGTTTACTGCGTTGGCAAACCATGCCAATTCAGCACCTGTGGAGAGTTTGTAGTAACCTGTCATCCCCTCAAATACTCCACCTGCGGTGTTCCCTTCTTCGGGCGATACTATTGCAGGCTCTTTTTTTGTTGTACCGTCCCAATCAATAGCTGTGTCGAGCTTTTCCATCTGTACAGGTATTTCTACAATGCCCTGTCCTTTCTTAATGTCAAATGTTTCCCATACAGTTTTGTAAGTGTTGAGGGTTATCTTATAAGCATAACCATTACGGTAGCTTGCGAGATATTGCCCTTGTGGATTTGCCTGAATAGTGTCGCCCACGTCGTTTGTGACGGTGATTTTTGCACTATCGGGAACTCCTGTAAAATAAACACCTTCGGTTGGTTTTGTGATGGGAATTTTCACATTCGGTATAGAGCCAAAGTAGCTTACTCGCACTACTGCGTTAAAGTTAGGCGCAACTCCAAATTCGGTGGAAATAGCGCGATGTCTTCCCTGTATAGACCCAAAGCCATTCACCTGTATCGCCCCATTTTTGAGTACAAAGTCTGCCTCATTATTAGGGTTAATATGCACATTTACGAGCTGGGCTTCAGGTGAACCACCAAATTGATATTGACCGGGACCTAATATAACGGAATTTTCATTTGGTACTCCGTTGTAAAGGATAGCTGCCGTCTGATTATATATTCCTGCGAGTTTATTTGCAGGATGAAAAAATCCATGAAACTGTACAGTTATATCATCACCCGGGAAGACAGGTTCTCCGGGTCTTGATTTATTTACGATTTCATATCCCACAGGTTTAGCAGAGATTACCTGATATTTAGATACGCTACCTGCCGAAGTAAGTTTTATAATATTGCGTCCAAAAGTAAGCAATACGGTGTAACTGCTGTCTGCATTTGCTGTTACAGGCATAAATCCTGTATAATTCGCAATATTTGCCCCAAGGACTGGGTTAGCTATGCTTACAGAAGCCACCCCTTCGGGTTTAAAAGTATAAGTGTATCCTGTTGAGTCTTCATGATAGTAAAAAACATCAAATTCTGCATCCACATCAGCAGCGATTTCGCCTGTTCTTAACTCTTCCTGTATATACATATTGGGTTTAATGGAAGTGTCATCGTTTCCGTCCACCGTAACTACAAAAGTACCTGTATTTTCGGGCCATATAGCCCCCCAGAATGAGCCGTAGTAATAGGGCAATATTGTCTTGTCCGTTTCCGTATATTTATGCGACAACAGAGAAATGGCGTCGTACGTGACAAGCACAATGGCTGTACCTGCACTTTTAGCTTTTATAAGACCTTTTTTGTCCACAGTTATTACGTTGGTGTCAGGCTGTCCGCTTTCATTTACGACAGTGAAGTGGAAGTCGGGTTCAATAAAATAGTTGTTGCAACAGTCATCGGTAAGTTGCCATGAACGAAGTGTCAGGATGGAACGGACGTTTCCCCGATTTAATTTCAAATGCCCCTGCGCGTTGATATTCATCAATATATCACCCACGTTAGCTCCACTGTTGTTTGTCGGATTGTGGTCTATTGAGTCAGGACGGGCTGCACTAAGCATATCGGCAGTAATTTCCAGCGTATCCATATACGTATTGCGATTAAATTTTCCTGCATTGGTTATTTTGCCCGCCTGCGATACGCGGTAATTGTAGTAAGTGCCTGAGTTTTTAGCTAAGAAATATTGATAGATTGTTTTCCCATCTTTTGTAACAGGAGTACCAACAGGCTCTTTTTCGGGAAAAGGAAGATAGTGTACGCCACCTGTACCTTGATTGACAGCACCCATTTTTTCACCAATAAAAACAGAAGCACCTTCGGGTACAACGACATAAAAAGCACTGCCTTTCGCGATACTGCCTTGTGCAGTCGCCACGTTTGCCGTAACAGTGCCAAATAATCCTGCTTTCATATAACCCGCTGCTGTGGAGTCTTCGTTTGGAATAAGGTTTACAGAATAGCTGTCGCCAACAAGCATGGGGAAAGTGATACGGTTGGCAGCAGTTCCTGTGCCAGCTGTAACAATTCGTACTGCTCCCTCTTTGCCTACTGCCCGGTAATCCACAGTATAATCCGTTCCCAATACCCATCCCGCGTTAGTTGCGCCAGCAGTAACTGTAACAATACTAAAACTTTGTGCAGTATCTCCTGTCACAGTGAGTTCGACAGTACCGTTGAGGTTTGTGTCTGTATCATAAGCCGACAGCACATAATCGTCAGGAGCAGCGTTAAAAGTATATTTGTAGGATGTCGGCGTTCCGACTTCAACAGGTATGCCACCGTCTTTTGGAGTGAGTGTCATTGTTTGACTTGTGCCGTTCATGGTAATACTTATGGGCACAGGGGTATTATCGGTGAGGCGGATGTTTTCTAACGTTTGTGCACCAACATTTCCGACTGACAGTGCCAACATTCCTGCCAGATAAACTGTTTTCAAAAGATTTGTTATTTTCATTGTAAAACTTGTTGCGGACTTGCACCGCGCCGTTCCCTTTAACGGCATTTTGAAATTCAAAAAACTATTTTATTACTTTAATAATGCTATCTTGATATTTTATGATATACACACCTTTCGGCAATCGAGGTGTATTGATAATATTTGTCCCCGAACTCACCGTTGTTGTGTGCATTTTCGTTCCGTTCACATTATAAATTTCCACAACACCATCTTGATTTGCTTCGATAAATATTTTGCCGGTAAATGGATTTGGATAGACATTGAACTTGTTGCCTGTCGCGTTATCCTGAATACTTGCGTTCGTTAATGTAGAGAGTGAAATCGCTGCTCTTTCCGATTTATTTCCTGCTCCGTCAAGAGCTTCCACTTCTACGAAATAAGTAGTCGATGGGTCAAGCAATGTCAAGATGTAAGCTGTTACAGTAACACGCTTCTCTCTTTCCCCGTTCAAATAAACGTTATACCCTGTCACAGCTACGTTATCGGTTGAGGCATCCCATGTGAGGGCTATAGTAGTTTCTGTCGGAATACCTCCTAACTGCGCAGGCATTGTTGGTGGCGTTTCATCAGTTGTTGCAGCATTTACGCCTGCTCTGTCCGATAGTGCACTTTCATCATCAAAGGCTTCCACACTTAATTGATACGAAGTTGCAGGGGTTAAATTCTCAAACAGATAGAATGTAGTGTCAGTAGTTGCTATGTGTTCATTATTCAAATAAACGTTGTAACCCGCAACTTTTACATCATCGGATGAAACATTCCACGAAAGAGCGAGAGTAGTTTCTGTGGGTGTAACCTGTAAGTTGGACGGTCGGGATGGCGGTGTGTTCCCCTCGCTGTTGAGCGTACGCACCTGCAATTTATCCATGCAAAAATAGACTGCCGAATTAGGTCCGTAAGTATAATCTGCATCGGTAGTTTCCATCGTAAAAAAGAACCCGCTTACCGTCCCAAGCGAGGATAAATCAACCCACTCCCAATTGGAACTCTGTTTTAATTCACCGTCTTTATATTCGGCAAGAGTGTGCATTACAGGATTGCCGACATCTTCTCCAAACTCATTCAAACCGTGTATATACAATCTAAAATAGTCGTCCTCGTCAAATGGACTTGCAAAGCCGTCCCCATGCACATTTCCGTAAAAGGGCCAAGGGTGATTGGCGATATATACACCAACGGCTTCATAAGATGCGTTATCGTTGAATGTGACTTTTAGGCAGGGACTGCCCCCCTCCATCATCTCTATCCAATATCCCCAATAGGCGACTAAATAAGGGATACCTTTCTCGACTGCAACTTTTTCCTGTGCGCCCTGTGCGCCCTGTGCGCCCTGTGAGTCCTGTGTGTCTTTCAAAATCTCACCACTATCATTGGTTTTTATGCCACCACCTGCGATACAACCCCACTGGTTGGCAACCCAGCCGTCCGAAGTGCCAAAAGCACCGTAATCTATCGTATCCCCATTCGTGCAATATGTAAAGCCGTCCCAGTAAGACATACCACCGCCCACATCTGTTCCGCCACCACCGTTAATCAGGTGGGTAAACGAAAACAGTCCAAAGTCCAATGATGGGTGGTCATTGCTGTAAGTTCTAGCCCAATAACCTCGTTCGTTTAATTCTATATTCGTATTATTTAAATCCAAAGTGATAATCTGAGCTGTCAGATTGCAGCTTGCTATCAAAAACAATAAGGCGTATAACAGTCGTTTCATATTTTTATAAACTTAATGGTTTTATTGTCGGTAACTATTACATAAAGACCAGACGGCAACTGCTGACATGGAATATAGTTTGTGCCCGCTTCTATCGAAAAACTCATCATCGGTGTGCCCGAAGTATTATAGACAGTCGCCTTGTGCCTTTGGGCGGAAGCAATTATAAGTTGTTCTTTTATCGGATTATTGAGCAATGTTATATCTTTCGCTTGTTGAGAATGTTGTATTGAAGCTGCGGCATTGGGATGTAAATCTTTCGCGCCCATAATTTCGGTGGACGTTTCGCCCAACCAGCCGCAGTACTGGTTTACGGCTGTGTATATCTTGATAAAATGGATACAGGATAGATTTACCTTGTTTCCGTTTTTATCAACAGCCCATTCTATATTGAAGTTAGAGAGCTGGTCACTGTTGGGATGATTATCCACATAGCCCCAACCGTAGGCATATTGCACATAATAAGAACCGACTCCGCTTTCGTCAATGTAGTTGTCAGCTAATTTTGTCCCCTCAAACACCAGCGTATCTGCTTCAATCCATTGGTGCCAATAAGGTTGGTCGTGATAGACATTTCGGGAGATATACCCCTGATTGCCCTGATTGTCCACCCATCTGATATAGGTTGTGTCATTCAGCGCAGGATAGCTCATGTCTGGGGTCGGCGGCTTATCAGGGTCGGGCTTATAGTAAGTTATTTTGTAATTGTGGATAGTTTCTGGCTTGTAGTATTCGCTGCCCGCCAATTCGTACCATTCGTCGTCGGGGCGACCGTTACCGTTAGCATCATAAGACACCATAACAATACCCGGTTCGCTGCTGCCGCCCTTCTCTGGAGCGTCTGGGTTAGGGTTGGCATTGGCATAAAATGCGTTACCGAGAATTTTAAAATCGTATTCGTTTGGGACGTTGATTACTTCGTGGTCGAAGCCGAAGATAATATAACCGCCGTATCCACCCAAAGAAACTAATATTTTCTCTTGTGCTTCGATGGACTCTTCAGCTTTCAGAGCCATTTCGCGTGCGTTATCCCCCGACTCGTATTCGGGCAACTCGTTTGCGAACTGACCTGGGGCAGGGCAGAAATCATAAACTTTGTGGATGTAAGGCGATTTTTGCTGTGCCGACAGTGACAGTCCTAATAAAAGCAGACTTACGGTAAATAATTTCTTCATATCTTTTATTTTTTAATTTTCCCAAGAAAGACGAAATGCGCAGGTATATCCCCTGTACGTACATTCCACTTTTGTTTGCCGTTTTTGTCGAAACAATATAGCGTTCCGGGTGAAACATAATTTTTTGCGTCCGTAACGTAAATATCTTTTGTAATTGGATTTACCATAATTCCATAAGGGATTTTGATATTTTGTTCTGTTCCGTCAGTGATAAAATTAGTTGTTACAACTTCTTTTTTTGTGACATCCACAATGCCGTAAGTAATTACGTTTGACATTGTTATATAACTCCATTCTGTACTGTACGCGTAGAGCAAATCGTCGTCTAAATGAAAATTTGAAACGGCAATATTCAACGAGTCTATCAACGAGTCGGTTTTTGTGTCCACCCAGTAAAGACGAGAGGGCTGGTTGTAATAGTCGCCACGGGAACTTACCCACAGATTGCCATATTTGTCTGCCCGCAGACGGTGTAGATTGCGTGCCACTTCAATCCGTTTTGTTTCTGTGAAAGTTTCAATGTCTATCACTGAAACGGTGCTTTCATAATTTGGGAACATATATCCGCCCGAATTGGCTACATAAATTTTACTGCCGACTATTTCTAACTCATCTGGTTGAAAGCCCACAATACAGTGGTCGAGCACCTGAAAGGTTGCAGTATCCACCTTTGCCACATAGCCTTTCTGTTCGTAGTCGGGATTGAGCTGTACAGGTCCTGCATAAGAAGTGACGTAAGCATATCCACCATGAAAACGGATATAACGGCAGTTGGGAATATTTATCTGTCCCAGACGTTTGGCAGTTTGTGCTTCCATCACTTCTACCTTATTGGAGCAATTGATGACGGCATAGAGTTTGCTGCCGTAAATTTTAATATCGTTGCCTGCATCGCCCATCTCCATTGGTACGTTTGGATTGACAGATGCAAAAATATTCCTGTAATACTTACCGCTATCATAAGAATAGTAATCCAATGTGGACTTGTTGCTGCCCATATTGCCCTCGTTCAACAGGTAAAATCCCTGAATGGAAGTGTATTCGGGGGTAGAAACAGTAATGATTTGCGGTGGCAAAACAATATCTTTTCGACAGGAAGTCAGGCAGAAGCCTGTTAGTGCAAGTGTGATTATTTTTCTCATATTTATTATCATTCTATAATTGCGGTTCGGCATTGGATAACGCACCGAATGGCGCAGTGCTTATATGTCCACCATTATTATCAGTTTGTAGTTGCGCCCAGGCATTGGATAACGCACCACCACATCGTAGTATTGATTAAAAATGTTGTTAATCTCCATTGAGATTTTTATTTTCGTGTGGGCGAAAAACTTTTTGCCTTTGCCTGTATTTTTGCCTGTATCCTTGCCTTTGCCTGTATCCTTGCCTTTGCCGATTTTAAATGTTTTTCCAAGTGTGAAATCGTGGGTGTACCAAGGCTGCTCATAATTTTCGCGAATATTGGATGAAACATGATAGCGTTCGCCAACATAGATAAAACTGTAATTTAATTCCCACAACCGCCAACTCATATTGACGATAGCCGAGCCGTTGTGCCATGGGATATATGCTATCTGTCTGCCGTACGTGCCTGCTTCGGGGTCGTTATCATTCGGGTCGCTAAAATCGCGTGCACTCTGATACGTGTAATTTAAACCAAAATTGATTTGCAATGGATAGAGTGTGCCGCTGCGCGAATATGTTGCGAACGTCAATCCTGTTTGTGCTACAACATCCACACCAACAATTTTTACTCGTCCGAGATTCATCATCATCCATCTGTATTGACTGTTGCCCTTTGGAACGGCAATAATTTTGTTCGTCACATCATTGTAATATGCGTCAGCAGTAAAGTTCAACTGCACAATTTTAAACTCTTTCTGATATTGAAGCCCTACATTATATTGCGTAGTATATTCGGGTTTCAAGTCAATATTGCCAATATCGGTATAGTACAAATCGTTAAAGGTTGGCATGCGGAAAATCCGTTTGTAAAATGCCCGAAGATTAAATTTATGGTGCAGTGACGGCTGGTAAGAAAGAAAAATGGCGGGAGTCCATTTCATTGTATTGTCGGCAGACTGTTGTTGTTGCGGGTTATACTCGCTTGCCCGCGTTATTTTTTCAAGCACAAAAGTACCCAACACCGAAACCTGTATCTTAAACCACTTCCACTCAAAGGCACTTGCTCCTGCCAGAAGTATTGTATTACGTTGAGGGAATACAAAATCCCTCAAATCCGCATCTAAAATATTCCATTGATAATCGAGTGATAGATTGACATCCCAATTCGGGAAGATAGCGTATTTGTTGGCGATAGAGGTATAAATTTCCTGTTGAAGAAATGTGTTATCAATACGCAATGATGAGCTGTCTATATTTGGCAGGTATGGGTTGAGGTAATGCATCCAGTCGTTGGCATACTTTACATTTACCAACATCTCGTAATTTTTGAAAAATTGCTTTTGAAAACTGCCTTGTGCAAAGAAATTCCTGTCCCACTGCCGTTGCCAATTCATCGTTTTATTATTGACGATTGCACCCGGAATACCTTTTTCAGAATTGTAAAAATAGGCTTTCGCATTCCAAAGACCCTGCTCAACAATGCCATTCACGCTGCCTTCTACACGTAGCGCATTTATATCACCATTGTGGCGCACGCCGATAGTATCCCATAGCACCACTCCGTTTTCCACTTTCCGATAACGATATTTGTATTTTCCTGATGAATAAATATATTCGGCGTTTAGCGAAGAATTAATGTTGTTGCTGATTTTTTGTTCCCAGAGAATAGAGGGGTTGGCGAGTTCAAAAGAGCCTGTGCGGAAATATATTTTGATATTTGTTTTCTTGCCGCTATCGAAATTCGGACGGCGAGTTCGCAGATAGATTGTTCCCGAAGAACCAAAGTCTTTGGCAGGTTGAAAAATTTCGCTTTTCTGTCCATTATACAGGGATATTTCTTCGATATTGTCTAACGAGAATTTACCCAAATCAATCTGTCCATTCTGTGCGTTGCCAAGTTGAATACCGTCGTAGAATACGCCAAGATGGTTCGTGCCCATGCTGCGGATGTCCACTGTTTTAAGCCCGCCGATACCACCGTAATCTTTGATTTGTACGCCTGAAAAATAGCGAATGGCATCTGCCACTGAAAAGCTGCTAAGGCTCTCCAATTGTTCACCTTGCAGTTTTTGGGACGGTATAATTTCTTTATAGCGGTTGCCCTCTACTGTCACTTCGTTTAAGGAATGGGTGCTGTCGGGTGGGGGAGTATGGCGAATTGTTTCGTAGTTTCGCAACTCTACTGTCACTTTATCTAAGGAATGGGTGCTGTCGGGGGATGGTTGGGTGTTATGGGACGGCTGCGCCTGTCCGAATGACTGTTCGGACGATTGTTCGGACGATTGTTCGGACGATTGTACTAACGACTGTTCAGCTTGTTCGGACGATTGTTCGGACGATTGCGCAAACGTTTGTACAGGCAGGAGTGCCGACAACAGTAAAAAAGATGTTCTGATTAAAAACACAAAAAGCCGTTTAAGTTTACATTAAACAGCTTTCACAAAAATAAAATTGAAATAAACGTACAGGTGTTGTTATCAAACCTGCTTTGTTCGTCTCAGCCTCTATTCCTCGAAAGCTTCAAACTAATAAACTTTGGCAGGTCTTCTGACTTACTTCATCTTTGGACATCCTTCCCACTCCTTGTTGGAGCAGTGGTTAAACATCGTTCAAAGACTTTCGCGAAGCTTACAGCAGCGGGTCTGTTCAGGATTTACACCTGATTTCCTTTTCATCAGCTATCCCTGTTCGGAATAGCATAACACCAAAATCTGTGCAAAGGTACGATAAAAAAATTACTTTCCAAAAAGCAATCCTGTCTTAACATGGCAAACGCATTTAAGTTTTGAGCAGATCGATCAAAATTTAAATGCTTTGACCTTACAAATATCCTGCAAATTTAATTTATACACCGCCGCTACGCGATTTATATGTTTCACCCCTACACGATATATCGCGTTGGAACATTCTTCAAGAAGATAATAGTTAAATATTTCTTAAAAACAGTAATGGCATTGTAAAAACGCAAACTCAAACGTTATTATATACGGACATATTTATCAAATAAGAAAAACTAAAATCAGCACTGTACGACTACAGGCTTGATTGAGTAATCAACGATTATAGATAAAACAACATATAATGACATTGGCAAAAGAAAACAGAGAAACTCTCATAAGGAATATTTGGAACGGCAAAAATAAGACACATTCTAAATTATACAGCGAATATTCGAAGATCCTGCAAAAAGCGGTTACCAAAGTGATGACAGACGACAGGTATTTTGGAACAAAACAGAAACTGCTCGCAAATGTCAATCGTTTTGCAGCTTACAAAGCCTACCATACCATACGTCTTATCAGCATATCCGCAGAGGCTTCAAAAGAAAGCCTTATTGATGGACAGAAAGCATGCTGCAACGGAATAGAACACTCGGATAAAGAATATCGCAAACAGGCAGAGAGAATACTCCGCATTTTTAGCCAATGGGGACGCATCGAATACAACATCACTATCTCACGCGCAAGGACCGCCAAACAGTGGATAGACTATAACGACAGCCCGATTTCAAACAAGCTATATCCCAATATGAAATGGTTGCCAAATACGTGTAAGGAACACAGCAAGCTATGGGGAATTGTCCTACCCAAAGATGATCCTTTTTGGAAATTCAATCAGCCAGGAAATATCTGGAGTTGCAACTGTGAATGGAAAGAAACAAGCGAGCCTGCAAAAGGCACGGTCCCCGCAAGCGTTAGACCCACAAAAGGACTTGAGGGAAACCCCGCAACGACAGGAAAGGTCTTTACGGATAGAGCCACGTATTTTGCAAAAGCACCAAAAGATAATGATTGCCTCAAAGATGTCGATAAGCAGTATAGGCAGCATTTGTCTAACGCTGAAAAATATGTTATGTATGATACCAAAGAGTGGAAGAAAGAGAAATTTTACAATAATGGTGGATACTTGGCTACAGACAAAGTGCGTGTGAAGCAGGGACAAAGAAACGAACAAGAAAAATCGAAATTTGAAAAGGAACACAGTATGTGCGAAACATTGTCTAAAAACGGATACGCTGTAGAATATCTTAAAGAAGTGGATGGCAAATACGATATACACATAAACAACATTCCTACGGATTTAAAAAAAACAAAAAGCCATAATCACATCGTTGATTATGCCCTAAAAGCAGTAAAAAAACAAGGGGCAGATATTGTAGTTTTTGAGTTTGAAAACATGAATGCAAAAATTACAGAACAGCTAAAGGCTTTAAAGAAAAGAGGTATAAAAGTTATTTACTACGAAACAAACAATGAAGATAAAATCAATACCCTATAAAATCAACAACCCGACAATTGCTTGTCGGGTTGAGGTCGGCGCTTAGCTTTGCAGCCTCACTCCTAAAATTTGTTTGCACGAAGTTAAAACATTTTTTTCAAAATACCAAATACAGGGCAAACGCATCCAGGACAAACGCATTTTAAATATTTTACGCATATAATATCCTGATAATCAAATGCTGGTTTTGCTATTTTTGCAAAAATTGACAACATTCGGTTTTACAAACTACTGTATATCTGTCAGATAATTTTATAATGCGTTTGCCCTGCTAAAAAATGCAAATGTGCCGTGCCGACTATATGGAAATATTTTTGTAGCTTTGCGGTCGAATTAAAATGGTATAATTATGTAGAACAAAAAAGAATAAAGTGCGCAAAACACTATAAAAATAAGACATATAAAATTAACATTTTGCTATTCTTGCTTACGAATCTTCGACAAATTCAAAATTGACAAGAATAAGTAAACGCCTGCGGTGTGCGGGCTTACTTATTGGTCAATTAGGCAGTCGAAGAGCCTCGTAAGCGGATAATGTAAGTCCGCTATTTTTATGTTCAAAAATTTGAAAAATACGACGACGGCCTGACCGCCACTATATACACAGAATCGCAACTGCACAGAAATGCGGAGTGAAACTGCACAAACACTTAAATCGTAGTGCAGGAAAGAGAAGACACTTTCTAAAAAACGGGCAAGACCTGCAAAGCCACGTGAGAACAGGAAAAGTTTAGTAACAATTCGCGTACCAGATGCACAAAAAAATCCTAAGGGTATAGGTAAATTATATGAAAGAAGACTTAAAAAAAGTTGCATTAAGTTTAGGAATAGCAATTCCTGCAAGTTTGTTGTCCATTGGTAATGCCAATTCTGTACCTACAAATACAGAATTGACAAATAGTAATCAACTCATTGAGCAAATAACAAAAAAGCAAGGTTCAAATGAGGTTATCAACCGTATCACATTGGGGTTAAGAATTAGTGAAAACGGAACATTACTTGCGCATGCAAATGCACATACAGACAGAGCAACTCATACTGACCGACATTCTAATCAGCCGCACTCGAATTATCATTCTAACAACCAGGGATATAGTGCAGGAACTACGTGTGTCCAACATACCGACAATCATACCGACAGGAGTGGTGATAGTTCGCATACTAATGCCAATTCGGGTCACACAAACACGCATACAGATAATCCTGATTGTTAAATGTATAATTTTCAATAAAAGGTATCTGACATACCTGTTTTGATACCTTTTATAGTTTTATTTAATCCAGTATAATGAAAAAGAAAGAATTTGTAGAAAGAATATATCAGGCAAATGGATTGCATATAATTTTTCAATTAACGGACAAATGCGTATTATCCTGTAAATATTGTTTTGCCAAAGGAGCGCACAAAAACAATAAAATAACTTTTGATGTAAATGTTTTGGAAAAAGCAATAAAGCAGTCATTTGAAACACGACATGAATATGTTGTATTTGAGTGGACAGGAGGCGAACCGTTATTGCTTGGCATTGAATTTTACAAAAAAGTTGTAGAGTTGCAAAAGAAATATACTACAAAATCTTACAGCAATTGTGTACAAACAAGTGGTTATTTGTTTGATACGAAGTTAATAGATTTTTTACTTGATAATGGATTCCCAATTTCTACAACTATTGATGGTACGGAAGAAATCCACAACTTAAATCGCCCTGCAAACGGCAATGTACCCTCGTTTGATAGAGTGCAAAAAACACGAGAATATATTTTTAACAGGACAAAGCAAAATTGTGGCTTTATAAGTACAATTACAAAAAATAACTTGGGACACGAAAAAGAAATGTTGGATTTTTTTCGTACACAAAACATTAATGCTTTTCACAGCAATCCGTATGTCTATTTTTCAAAAAACAAAGTGAAAGATGAAGAAATTTCATTAAACAACTACGATTATGCAAAATATTTTATTGTGCAATTTAATGCATGGCTAGATTGCGGTAAAGAAAAGCCTATTCCGCAAACTATTGATTATATTGTGCAATGTTGCGTTAATCAAAAACCATCACATAATACACTCTGCGTGTTTGGCGGACGATGTTTAACTAATTTTATTGCCCTTACTCCTAATGGAGATGCCTATAATTGTCCGAAATTTACGGGTTCGCAAAATATGCTTTTGGGCAATATAAATAGGTCTGAAATAAAGGAAATACTCTCTGCCAAATCAAAAATTATGAACAGAATGATTGAAGAAAGGTTAATGGCAATAAATTCATGTAAATCAAGTAAATGCAAATTCTTTTATATTTGTAATGGAGGATGTCCGTATTATTCATATATCAAAAGTAACGGAGAAAATTTAAAAGAGCGCGATTGCCTTTGTGAGGGTAAAACTCTTGTTTTTAGATACTTAAATAGTGCCGTAAAGACAATTCAAACAACAGAATTATAATTTGAATTTCTTATGGAATATCAAAAACAATTACAATTCCATTTATTGCTATTTTCTTTTGTGTGCTGATTACGCGACAACAACCTGCTGAATATAAGACGCAATTTTTAAATGTTAGTATTTATTAGGATATGCGTGAAAAATTTCTCAAAGGAATTAGATGGCTCTATTGCTTCACTATCCATGCTTAGACAGTTGTGGCACATCTGCATTTTTAGGTGCTATATATGCGGAAATGGCGGGCTGTGCTTGTAATGTAGTGGTTGGTCGATAGTTGTCGCTGAAGTTGGGATGGGTGGATGGTGTTGGGTCGGGGGTGCGGGGGTCGGTGTTTTGGCGTGTGCTGGTTGGGCGGGGATTGGCGGTGGGGCTGCGTTAGGGATTATTGCTTCGCAATGAAGTCGCTCACGCTCGGCATAGTCCGCGCAAGCGCGTCCTCTGCCCTCGCTTACTCGCGACTTTGGAGCGGAAATCCTTTTGCATAACGTTTGTGTGTGACGGTTTGGTGGGATTTTATGAGGGGGTTTTGTTTTTTGTCCGAGTGCAAAAGATTATAGCGGATAGCCCGACCCCGCCCACGAAGCTCTGCGAGGGGGCGGGGGAACGCTATAATATTGCACCTCAAAATGAAAATGTGCCTTTATAGGTGCTTTTGCAATTTGAGGTGCTGGAAACTGTTCGTAACTAAATTAAAGACATCAGTGTTCATAGCTTACCCACAGCACCTCAAATTGCAAAAGTGCCATTTTCTCTTAAAATATAGGAAATTTTTGGTTTTTTTTGCGTACCTTTGCGGGGTTTTCGTGGTTATTAACACTTATTAACGTTGGGTTTTTGATAAATCTTAACAAAATCAAAATAAATGTTATATATTTGCCGAGCTTTTTTGGTCATTAATGATCGTAGTGTTAGTTTTCAAGCAGATTTTGCGGAACAATTGAAATATGAAGGATCGTCGGGTTTGAGCGTTTTATGGTGTGGGCTGTGTGTGCCCATAGCGTGGAAGTAGGGAAAGGGATGTATGTAGTGTGAGTTTTTTAATTGGATTTTTGAATAACAATTGAAATATAAATGAATAAGCCTGTTCGAGTGATTAACACAACGGAAAGCGTTGCTTCACCCTTAAAGGGTGAGTGGAGCACCCCTGGGCTTCGGGCTTCGGGCTTCGGGCTTCGGGCTTCGGGCTTCGGGCTTCGGGCTTCGGGCTTCGGGCTTCGGGCTTCGGGCTTCGGGCTTCGGGCTTCGGGCTTCGGGCTTAATATGGTATGAGCCAAGACGTAGTTGTGTTCTGCGACACGTCGAGATTCAAGAAAATTTTACAGGAATATCAACCGCCAACAGTAGTTGGTGTGATTTTATAAACTCCATCGTTTATGCGAAGCATAAACGATGGAGTTTTTTATGTTGGTGTCATCTCAAAAACTTAAAAAAATATGAATAGATTATTACTGTTGAGCATGTTGCTAATGCTGATGAGCGTTGTTCAGGGGAAACGCTATTATGTGGGCTTCACTAATGCCAGCTCCGCTCCCGCAGGCAGCGTTATTGTCACCAAAACCACCAACTTGGGTGCAGACCTGCTGTCCGTCACGCCTGCCTTTGGCGACACCGTTTTTATTGCCGAGGGCAGATATTACCTCACGAGCGAACTAATCATACCGGCAGGTGTAGTTGTGCAGGGCGGTTACAATTCTGATGCAGGCACAACTCTCGCCCGCACCTATCCTGGTGCTGTATATCCGAGCGGTGCGCCAACTTTTGCCAATATGACCATTCTTGACGGCAACGCTTTCTTCACTTCTTCCCGCGCTAAGAAACACCGCGTGGCGACCGTAAAAGGCACTTTGGAAACCTGCTACATTCGCGGTGGTCATACCAATGAGCTTAACGGCATTGCGCCTGAAAGACTTCACGGTGGTGGCTTGTA
This sequence comes from Bacteroidales bacterium, assembly GCA_031274555.1. GTDB lineage: Bacteria > Bacteroidota > Bacteroidia > Bacteroidales > P3 > JAIRNR01. Next base: position 29,223 of record JAISPZ010000108.1, read on the forward strand.
TATAGATGGTGGCACTGTTGTTTCGTGCATAGTACGCGGTAATGTCGCAAACAACGTTTCGAGCAGTCATGCTGCAAAGCATGCTCTGGGTGGTGGCGTATATCTTACAAACGGTGGCAAGATTTACAATAGTCTAATCACCAATAATATGGCTAACGGGGGCTACGGCGTTTATGGTGAAGCGGGCTGCGTTATCACAAACTCCACAATAGTTTATAACACTTTTGCCCCTATAAGTGTCCCTGTTCGTGGCACAGGTCCCAACATTGCTCAAAGTGATACGAATGTTAGCAACTATTATTATCATCAGGCGCATAATCCAGGCGATACTGAGGCCGCAAATTATAACACAACAGTAAAAGTTCAATTGACCGATTTTTATCTTAGTGCAACAGAAACCACAAGTCTTCAATACTGTGCTTTTCTTGCGGGGATTGACTATACGATTAGTTCAAATATTGTTCGTCTTGCCGACAATTATCGGGACAGCTTGTGGACTTTAAAAGTTTATGGTACAGGTATAACAGGTAATGACACGGGCAATAAAACCGTTAGTGAGTATTACGGTACAAACGTTGCGCGAGGGGGTTATACGAGTGATGAAACGTATTGCAACAACGCCAGCAACAAATATATATTGTGTGAGGCTTTGGCAAGCGGTACGGACAACTATTTCGGTCATCTTTATCGGCGTAACAACATAATTGTTCCGAGAGAATCAACGGGAACTGGTGGTACTATTCCTGACGATGATATTGCTGTCTGCAATGTTTCGTGGTATGGCAGTTTAGCTTATAGTCAGTGGTTGGGTGGTAGCTTGCCTACCGAAGCTCAGTGGGAATTTGCTCTTCGTCGCAAAGGCAGCGGGGCTTTTCAGGCTCCCACAGCAGGTACTGC
>JAISPZ010000144.1 GCA_031274555.1 Bacteroidales bacterium
CCCGCCGCCCCCACCGCCGCCCCCACCGCCGCCCCCACGACAGCTCCCACTGCCACTACAGCCCCCACTTCCGCCGCTGAAACAACCCCCGCCACGCCCACCCAAGCCCCCACCGCTGAAAAAGCCCAAAACTCGTAATTCGTAATTTGTAATTCGTAATTGACTATTATGGTAATAATTTTCGCAATCCTCGCCCTCATCATCCTTGTTTCGTCGGTGTTTGCCGTAACGTCAAGCAAGATGATGCATATTGCAATGTATCTCCTTTTTGTGCTTGCCTCTACTGCAGGTCTTTACTTTTTGCTTGACTATCATTTTCTTGGAGTAGTGCAACTTTCCGTTTACGCAGGAGGTGTTCTAACTCTTTTTATTTTTGCCATTCTTTTGACAAATACAAAAGGCGAACGCTCCGAGATACACGGTATCAAACGTATTATTCCCGCCTTGCTTGCGGCATTACTTGGGATAGGGGTTGTTGCACTTGCCATTATGAAATACACATTTCCGTACGCTGATACAGCCACCGCTAATGATGTTGTAGATAAAGAAATAAATATGGAAGTAATCGGTCACGCACTAATGGGAACAGAAAAATATCAGTATTTACTGCCATTTGAAATATTAAGTGTATTGCTGCTCGCCTGCATTATAGGCGGAATTTTAATAGGACGAAAACGATAAAACAAGCCAGACAACATAGAACACGAAACAAAAAACGACACCAAAAGAGGAACTAACAAAACCGACAAGAATATGGAAAAACTTTTAGATTTTTTTAACATAAATATAAATTTTGACGTTATACCAATGGAATGGTATCTCGTTGTCAGTACAATGATGTTTTTCGTGGGGATTGTGGGTTTTATCATCCGCAAAAATCTTCTCGCCGTGCTTATATCGGTGGAGCTTGTTCTTAATGCGGCAGAATTGAATTTTGCCGTCTTTAATCGCTACCTTTATCCTGGTGCTCTTGAGGGAATGTTTTTTTCTCTTTTTGGAATAGCAATCGCCGCTGCGGAAACTGCCGTTGCAATTGCAATAATTATTAACGTCTATCGCAATATGAATAATATTGACACTGATAGCGTAGAACAATTAAAACACTAATCTTCAGTTATGGAATATAGTTTAGCGATACTTGTTTTACCACTTTGTGCGTTTCTTTTTCTGGGACTTTTCTCAAAAGTGCTTTCTCATAAAATATCGGGAATAATCGGAACGTGCTCACTCGCAGTAGTGGCTGTGTTGTCTTACGTGGTTGCATTTACATATTTTACAACGTGCAACGTTGATGGCGTTTGGCAAACAGTCATGCCGATTAATTTTGAGTGGCTCTCATTTACACAAAATCTTCATATAGATCTTGGTATTCTCCTTGATCCGATTTCGGTGATGATGCTCGTTGTAATTTCCACCGTATCCCTTATGGTGCATATCTACAGTATGGGCTATATGAAAGGCGAAAAAGGCTTTCAGCGTTACTACGCAATCCTTTCGCTTTTTACGTTTTCGATGCTCGGTCTTGTGATAGCGACAAATATTTTCCAGATGTATATCTTTTGGGAGCTTGTTGGAGTATCGTCGTATCTACTTATCGGATTTTATTACACGAAACCCTCTGCTGTCGCGGCATCCAAAAAGGCGTTTATTGTCACAAGATTTGCAGACCTTGGATTTTTAATGGGTATCCTTATACTTTCATATTTTACAGGTACGTTCGATTTCGGGGTATTAACAGAGAACAATGGATTTAACGTTATATCGTCAATGCAGGGTATCTCCTTTATGGGGATTTCTGCCGCTACGTGGGCAATGACACTTATTTTCATCGGCGGTGCAGGTAAGTCGGCAATGTTTCCGCTCCATATTTGGTTGCCTGACGCTATGGAGGGTCCGACCCCTGTTTCGGCACTTATCCACGCTGCCACTATGGTTGTTGCGGGTGTTTATCTTGTCGCACGTCTTTTTCCTGTCTATTGTTTTGCAACGCCCGAAGTGCTTACGCTCATCGCTTACGTGGGCGCGTTTACCGCTCTTTTTGCGGCAGTAATTGCAATCACTCAAACGGATATTAAGCGTGTGCTCGCGTTTTCTACGATTTCGCAAATTGCATATATGATGGTAGCTCTCGGCGTGTCGGGCTATAACGGACACGATGGCTTAGGCTATATGTCGTCGATGTTTCACCTCTTTACACACGCGTTCTTCAAGGCGTTACTCTTTCTGGGTGCAGGTTCTGTAATTCATGCTGTCCACAGCAACGAAATGAAAAATATGGGCGGACTTAAAAAGTATATGCCGATAACGCATATCACTTTCCTTATCGCATGCTTGGCTATAGCGGGTATTCCGCCGTTTTCAGGATTTTTCAGTAAGGATGAAATCCTCGCAGCCGCGTTTATGCACGACAAAATTATTTTCGTAACACTTTGGGTTGTTGCAGGATTAACGGCATTTTATATGTTCCGTCTTTACTACAATATTTTTTGGGGCGAAGAAAGTGTCCACGAACACGTTCCGCACGAGTCCCCAAAAATTATGACCTATCCGTTGCTATTCCTTGCGCTTCTCTCCATCGTTGCAGGACTTATTCCCTTTGGCGAACTCGTCAGTGCAGACAAAATCCCACTCCACACGCATATAGAATGGGGCGTGGCGACAGCAGGAGTTTTAGTCGCGCTGACAGGTATTTTTGTCGCGAGGACGTTCTACCGCAAAAAAAGCGAAATGCCGGCGAGAATTGCCATTTCTCTCGGCAGGCTTTATCGCGCTACGGCAAAGAAATTTTATATAGATGAAGTGTGGTACTTTGTAACGAGAAAAATTATTTTCCGTCACGTATCCACCCCCATAGCCAAGTTTGACAAAAAATATATTGACGGCACGATGGATGCTATCGGAAATACCACTGTAAAAACATCCGAAATTACTAAAAATTTACAGTCAGGACGTGTTCAGTGGTACGCATGGGTGTTTATCACCGGTGTGCTTATTATAACGGTCGTGTTTTTGCTGTCGAGAGGGTGAAAATTGGGGCGTTCCCCCGCACTCGCAGAGCTTCGTGCGGGGTCGGGCTTTCACTCCAATCTTTTTGCCTCGCAAGCTCGGCAAAAAGGATTTCCGCTCAATCCCTAACGCAAGCCCCCGCACAGCCCCCGCTTGCGCGGACTATGTCGAGCGAGAGTGACTTCATTGCGAAGCAACGATCCCTAACGCAGCAGAGCGCAAAATAATAGTCAGTTGTTAATTGTCAATTGTCAATTAACCACCGACAAAACACATAACAACAATTGACAATTGACAAACGCTTATTATACGCTCTGCTAATTAACAATTAACAATTGACAATTGACAAACGCTTATTATACGCTCCGCTAATTAACAATTAACAATTAACAATTGACAATTAACAAACGCTTATTATACGCTCTGCTAATTAACAATTAACAATTGACAATTGACAATTAACAAACGCTTATTATACGCTCCGCTAATTAACAATTGACAATTAACAATTGACAATTAACAAACGCTTATTATACGCTCTGCTAATTAACAATTAACAATTAACAATTGACAATTAACAAACGCTTATTATACGCTCCGCTAATTAACAATTAACAATTGACAATTAACAATTATGAACATACTTTCTCTTTTTGTTGCCATTCCAGCGTTGATGCTGCTACTGCTTTTCGCAGTGCGGGGAAAGAACACCATACGAACGATAATGGTTGTCGGATCTTCGCTACTACTCCTGCTTTCTGGTATTCTGGCAGTACTGTTTTTGCAGGAGCGTGCGGTAAATGCCGACACAATGCTTTTTGTGTCGAACACGATGTGGTACGAAGCATTAAACATTCACTATTCGGTAGGTGTTGATGGAATTTCAGTTTTAATGCTTATACTTTCGGCAGTGATAGTGTTTACTGGTGTCTTTTCTTCGTGGAATATGGAACGCTCGTTTTTTATGTGGTTTTGTCTTCTCACAATCGGCGTTTTCGGATTTTTTATCTCGCTTGACTTATTCACGATGTTCCTCTTTTATGAAGTTGCTCTTATCCCGATGTATTTGCTTATCGGTGTTTGGGGGACAGGAAAAAAGGAATATTCCGCAATGAAGCTCACCCTTATGCTTATGGGTGGCTCTGCCTTTTTGCTCACAGGTATTCTCGGAATTTATTTTACGACAGGCGGACAGACGATGAACCTCGTAGAGATAGCCAAAAATCACGTTATCCCAATGGCGCACCAATATTGGATTTTCCCGATAACATTTTTCGGTTTCGGCGTTCTCGGCGCACTCTTTCCATTTCACACATGGTCGCCTGACGGTCATGCTTCCGCGCCAACTTCGGTGTCGATGCTCCACGCAGGAGTGCTTATGAAGCTCGGCGGATATGGATGTTTTCGAGTAGCAATATATCTTATGCCACAAGCCGCAGATGAATTGTCATGGATATTTTTAATCCTCACAGGTATAAGTGTCGTTTATGGTGCATTAAGTGCGGTTGTGCAGACAGACCTCAAATACATCAACGCATACTCATCCGTCAGCCATTGCGGACTTGTTCTTTTTGCAATTCTTATGCTCAATAAAACGGCGATGACAGGTGCTGTTCTGCAAATGCTTTCGCATGGTCTAATGACGGCACTTTTCTTTGCATTGATAGGACTTATTTACGGCAGGACACACACGAGGGATATTCGCGAAATGGGCGGACTTATGAAGATAATGCCATTCGCTTCCGTTTGCTATGTTATTGCAGGTTTGGCTTCGTTGGGGCTGCCCGGATTGAGTGGCTTTGTTGCGGAGATGACAATATTTATCGGCTCATTTCAAGAGCAGGATATTTTCCATCGCGTACTGACGTTTGTTGCGACAACATCAATCGTTATTACAGCTGTGTATATTTTAAGAACGGTCGGAAAGTTCCTTTACGGGGAACTTGTTAATCCTGAACACGCAAAACTAACAGATGCTTCGTGGTATGAACGTGTTTCGGTAGTTGTATTAATTTTGTTTATTGTTGCCATTGGTGTTTTGCCGTCTTTTCCGAGCGACATCATATCAGACAGCGTAACGCCAATAATTGCTAATATTAGATAGGTATGGACTTTGGAAATTTTTTAATAATGCGTCAAGAAGTTGGGTTAATGCTCATTTTCCTGATAATGCTTGTACTTGATATTTTTGCAAGTGAGAAATCGTGCATCAGAAAATATTTTCAGCCTGTTGCTTGCATCCTCTTTTTAGTGCATACTGTTTTCGGTTTTCTTTTTCCATCCGAGGGTACTGCGTTTGGAGGACTTTATGTAACGTCTTCTCTCACTACATGGATGAAACATATTTTAGACCTTGGTGTTCTTTTTATGTTTTTACAATCAGGCTCGTGGCTTCATTCCACCGATGCTTTAAAGCGTAGAGCAGGGGAGTTTTATGTTATTTCTCTTGCAACGCTTCTCGGAATGTATATAATGGTTTCGGCAGGAAATCTTATGATGTTATATATCGGTATAGAAACGGCATCACTCCCTATGGCAATTCTTGCTGCGTATAATAAATACCAGCACAAGTCGGCGGAAGCAGGTGCAAAATATATAATGCTCACTTCGTTTTCGTCAGGTATTATGCTCTTTGGCATATCGTTTTTATATGCGGCGGCAGGCACACTCTATTACGGTGATATAAATTTGACTGACGGCAACTTTTTCACAATAACAGGTCTTGTGTTTTTCCTTTCAGGTCTTGGATTTAAAATCTCTCTCGTTCCGTTTCATTTGTGGACTGCTGATGTTTACGAGGGTGCGCCCACGAGTATTACGGCGTTCCTCTCTGTTGCGTCAAAGGCAGCTGCCTGCTTTGCGCTTATATTTGCGCTTTATCAGGCGTTCGGCTCGCTCGTCACCGCATGGAAGCCTGTTCTGTGGTGGCTAATAGTTATCACAATCACACTTGGTAATATTTTTGCATTAAGGCAGAAAGACATTAAAAGGTTTTTTGCGTTTTCGTCTATCTCGCAGGCAGGTTATATTATGCTCGGTGTGATAAGCGGAACATCGCAGGGAATGACTGCGGTTGTGTATTATTTGCTCGTGTATCTTTTTGCAAATATGGCTGCATTCGGCATTATTTCAGCAGTCGAAAATAAAACAGGGCGGACTGATTTTGGTGTATATAACGGACTTGGAAAGACGTCGCCTGTACTCGCTTTTGTGATGATGCTTGCAGTATTTTCTCTTGCAGGAATACCTCCACTCGGCGGTTTTTTCAGCAAGTTTTTTCTTTTTGCGGCGGCAGCACAGCAAGGTGAATATCTGCTTGTTTTTATTGCGTTACTCAACACAGTAATATCTCTTTACTATTACTTGCTTGTAGTGCGTGCAATGTATATACGTCCTGCCGAAGAAAATGCGGAGAAAGTAAATGCAGATACTTACAACAAAATCAGTCTGCTCGTTTGCACGGTTGCCCTTATCGCAGTAGGTATAGCAAGTTTCATATATACGAATATTGATGCACTTTCTTTCGGAATAAGATGATGAAACGAGCACGACAAATGTTGCCACTCAAAGATAAATGTTTATTGGCGAGTTCCATACGACCTATTCACAACAATTAAAAACCGTATGAAACGAGCACGACAAATGTTGCCACTCAAAGACAAATGTTTATTGGCGAGTTCCATACGACCTATTTACAACAATGAAAAACCGTATGAAAAAAGATAATTTTGAGGCTTTTTACGTAAAGCAAATAGAGGAAGAGGTGCTTCGTCAGCAAAATTTGCAGAAAGAAAAGCAAAAACCGATAAAGATAGGTACTCCAAAGGAAATAAAAACGTTTTTGGATGAGTATGTGATAGGGCAGGAAGATGCCAAGAAAACCCTTTCTGTCGCTGTTTACAATCACTATAAGCGTCTTAATTACAATCTTGGTCTGGGGTCTGCTTCCTTAGAAGATGATGTCGAACTTGATAAATCAAATATTCTGCTTGTCGGCGAAACAGGGACAGGCAAGACACTCCTCGCTCGCACCCTCGCACGTATGCTTAGCGTTCCATTTGCAATCGCAGACGCAACGGTTCTTACGGAAGCAGGATATGTTGGCGAGGACGTAGAAAATGTGCTTGTGAAACTTCTTCAAGCTGCCGATTACGACGTGGAGATGGCGGAGCGCGGAATAGTTTTTATTGACGAAATAGATAAGATTGCACGAAAGAGCGATAACCCTTCCATAACTCGCGATGTTTCGGGTGAGGGTGTGCAGCAGGCATTGCTGAAATTGCTCGAGGGCGCAACAGTAAATGTTCCTCCGAAAGGTGGCAGGAAACATCCCGAACAGCCACTCGTATCAATCAACACAAAGAATATCCTCTTTATATCTGGCGGTGCTTTTGACGGCATTGAGCGGCATATTGCCTCGCGCTTAAATACTCACACGGTAGGATACAGAAAAAAAGATGACAGCGAACATATAGACATGGAGCATTTAATAAAATATGTTAATGCGCAAGATGTTAAAAAATTCGGTCTTATCCCCGAAATAGTAGGGCGTTTTCCTGTAATTTCATATCTTCTGCCGTTAGATAAAAAAGACCTGCTTCGTATCTTGACAGAACCACGAAATGCAATTGTAAAGCAGTACAAGAAACTTTTTTCTCTTGATGAGATTGAGCTTAATATGGATAGCAGTGTGCTTGAATTTGTAGTGGATAAAGCGATAGAATATCGAACAGGTGCGAGGGGGCTTCGCGCAATAATGGAAAAAATAATGCGCGATTTTATGTTTGAAATGCCGTCATCTAATAAAAAAATCGTAAATTTGAACTTGTCTTATGTTAAAAAATTGTTAAGCACCGATTTGGGGCTTTTCACAAAATAGAAATAAGCACCAATGCCGAAAATTAACATTCTATTTCTTTTTATTTTTTTATCTGCCTTTCTGTGCGGGCAGGATACAGTATCGGAGGAGATTGACGCGGTTAAGCCACTTTCAATTATCTATTCGGCTAATGTTGTTTGCACAGGTGATTCGGTGGTGTTAAGTGAGGATCACTCTCCGATAGGGACAGTGTTAAGTCCGGTATTTGTCTGGGACATAAACGGTACAACATATAATGGACCTACTTTGACATATACGCCAAGTCAGGAAGACACACGTGTTATACTCCGTCTTTACGATGGGCAAATTCTTATTGCGACAGACACTGTACATTTATACTCTACCTCAATTCCAAAGACAAGTGTAAAGCATGACACAATTTGTTATGGGGAAGAGGCAACCATAAGCATTACAGGCGGTAAATATTGGTATTGGCCAACAACAAGTCAAGTATCTTCAACTATAAATATCAGACCTTATTATACGACAGCGTACGCAGTTTATTCGTCGGAATACCCCATACAAAGGGACAAGTATATAAATGAATGTTATGCAATAGACACAGCATACGTTATAGTCCATCGTGATTTGTCATCGCCAATTTCGGGCGACACTCTTGTATGTGCCAATGGTGAACATACTTACAGCGTTGCTCGTGCTTCCAAAATTACATGGTGGGATGGAAATACGCAAAATCCCCGCAATATTTTTATTTCCAATGACACTACGCTTTCTTATGTGGGTGAAAGTGTAAACGGCTGCAAAATGCAGGACACGCTGTCGGTGCGCGTAATTGCGATGTCGCAGGGCACTATTGAGGGGGACAGTTCTTTTTGCATTGGTGATACGGTAGCGTTGTCTGTGCTGACAACAGCTCCGAATGTTCGATGGTTTAATGGCGATACGGCACACAGTATAAGGTTTATAGCAAACGTGTCATTTACGGTATATTGTCAAATCTTGGCAGACGAGAGCAGTGCAGATTGTAACGTTAAATTAGAACATCCTATAGAAGTTAAAGAATGTATGTCGATGTTTTTTCCAAGTGGTTTTAAGCCTGACGGTATAACTTCTACTTATGGTCCCATAGGTGTTATAGATGCTAAAAAGAAATACCAGTTTTCAATATACAATTCTCTCGGTAAGCGTATCTTTGAAACGACTGACTTGAACATCCGTTGGGATGGAAAGATAGGTGGGAAGAATGCTCCTGCGGGGGTGTATGTTTATCTTTATCGCGAAACAGTAGAACGCTATTCTTTTGAAAAAAAGGGGACAATAACACTTGTAAGATAAGTTGTTATAAGAATATGAAATTTTTTGAAGATAAAAAAGAGAAACTGCGCAACTTTTTTTGGAAATTAAAAGTTGAAAGAAGTATGTCTTCTAATGTGCGTTTCAGGCAAAGCACAAATTTGGAGCGAGCAAAAACGGTTGGTATTTACGCTGTCTATAGCAACGATGAACAGTTTAATACAGTTGTTTCATTTGCAAAGAATATGCGGCAGTTGGGTAAAACAGTAAAAATGCTCGTCTATTTTCCAACTTTACAGGACACTGTTGAATCGATAGACAAGCTACTGCCTTCTCAAATAAATTTCAAAAAATTCCCGAAAAATACGGCAGTTGAGGTTCAACGTTTTCTTCACGAGGACTTCGACATTTTTTTCGACACAAGTTTGCAATTCCACTATATAGATGTATCTGTAACATCAAGTTCAAATGCAAAATTCAAAGTTGGCAAGGAGGGTATCTGGAACTCTCAGGTCAATGATTTTAGCCTCTCTTTTAGGGACGGCGCATCGCAGGAAGAAGCACTGCAAACAATGGTGAATTATTTGAGTGTCTTCTCCTGATTTTGGGCACCTCAAAAAAATGTTGTATATTTGTGAAAAGGATGATCAAATTCAAATTGTAAAAAATGAGTACGGTAGTATCAAATAGACAAAAACGCATGCCCCAAAAATGCATGCAGAGAGTTGTTTTAACTGTTGCGCCACGCAAATATGGTTTTTTGATGGAATTGTTGCAGAACTTTGATTTTGTGAAAGTAGCAAAGGATGAAGACAACGATGGCGACTTGCGTGAAGAAGTTGTTGCCAATCTCAAACAGACAGCTAAAGACTTGAAGCTGCTCAAAGTCGGAAAGTTGAAAACTCGTCCCTTGAAAGAATTTTTGGATGAGTTATAAAATCGAAACAACGCACCATTTCGAGCGTGAGGCAAAGCGTCTTTTAAAAAAATATGTTTCTTTAAGGGTTGAATTATATAAACTCGGCAAAGAATTAGCAGAAAATCCTGAAAAGGGTACACCTTTGGGCAACAATCTTTATAAAATTCGGCTTGCAATAGCTTCCAAAGGTAAGGGAAAGAGCAGTGGGGCAAGGGTAATTACCTATCTAAAAACCGAACAGGGAAGTATCTATCTGCTTTCCATCTATGACAAAAGCGAAAAAACTTCCATTTCTGACAGCGAAATACGAAAAATTTTAGAAAGCGAGATTTAGAAATAGAAAAAAAATTGTGACTGACTATATAACTTTGCGAATATTATCTAATTATACGCTACACTTCTGCCGTTTTTCTGCATAAATATTGTATCTTTGTAACCAAAATTATCATGATAATCCAAACCACAACTTTGGATTATCATCATAATTTAGAGTATATTATATTGATAATTAGTATATTGACGACAAGCCATGATTTTTTTGCTGTTCAGATGAATTGTTTACAGCGCACTCCTCACAGGCTTTTCAATAACAGCCCGCTGTTCGGATAAACTCCTCACAGGCTTTTCAATAACAGCCCGTTTCTCGGATGAACTCTTTGTGGCATACTCTTTGTAGGCTTTTTCGGCAGCGGACTGTTCGGCTGATTTTATAGAAAAATTTTCACCGACAAAAGCGTGTTTATTGCCTATAACAGCCTCAACCTTATAAAGACGTTTATACCCTTGCTGCGGGATTACTGCGACAGTGCGAAAACTGACAGACTTTTTTTGTTGCTGTCCCCAATCAATAAGTTTCCCCTTAAAATTCCATTCGCGATGTTCCACCTCGTCTATATCTATGTAGTGAGATAGAATATGTTTTATAATTATTTTCTCGGTAAAACGGTATCCCTTATCTAAAAATATTGCTCCAAAAAGTGCTTCCACAGCATCACCGTTTATTGATTTAAATTGCTCACGCGCCTGCGAAGACGTTATTACAAGTTCATTCAAACGCATTTTTTGTCCTACCTTGTTAAGCGATTCCCTGCTAACTATTTTTGAGCGCATTTCGGTCAAAAAGCCCTCGTCTTTTTTCGGGTATCTCTTAAAAAGATATGTAGCTACAACGGCACTGATAATGGAATCTCCAAGATATTCAAGACGTTCGTTATTGAGTTTGAACCCAACAGTATTGGTTTCGCCCGCTGAGCGGTGAAGAAATGCCTGATGATAAATCCGAATATTTCCGGGACGAAATCCCAAAATACGTTTTATGGATGTGCGAAGCTCAGAGTTTTCGGACGGTTCAGATTTAAAAAAAATTTTTTTAGACATTGTACTTTTTTATGGCGATGGAAACATTGTGTCCGCCAAAGCCAAAAGTATTACAAAGTGCCAAATCGACAGGCTTTTGCTGCTTTTCACCAAATACTAAATTAAGTTTATGCAACGGATCAATATTTTCATCATCAGTAAAATGATTTATCGTTGGAGGAACAACATTATTTTTTATGGCAAGTGCGGTCGCAATTGACTCTATCGCACCAGCTGCACCGAGAAGATGTCCTGTGCACGACTTTGTCGAGTTTATCGCAATGTTTGGAGTATGCTCGCCAAAAAGCGACAAAATCCCTTTTATTTCCGCAATATCCCCCACAGGAGTGGACGTACCATGTGTATTGATATGATTTACGTCTGTGAGTTTGTTGCCATTCGTTTCCACAGCAATTTTCATTGCTCTTGCAACGACAGTACCGTCAGGACAGGGGGCAGTGATGTGGTGAGCGTCTGCAGTAAGCCCAACACCGACAATTTCTGCATATATTGTTGCTCCGCGAGCAAGCGCATGTTCCAAATTTTCAAGGATAAGACCGCCTGCACCCTCGCCGAGCACAAAACCGTCTCTGTCCTTGTCGAAAGGACGCGAGGCTGTTTTAGGGTCATCATTGCGTGTAGAAAGAGCGTGCATAGCATTAAATCCGCCTACACCAGCTTCGTTAATAGCCGCTTCCGACCCTCCGCATACAATCAAATCAGCCATATCAAGGCGAATACAATTATAGGCATCTGCGATAGCATTTGCCGAAGACGCGCAAGCAGAAACAGTTGCGTAGTTGGGTCCTTGAAAACTATATTTTATAGATATATGTCCTGCGACAATATCAGAGATCATTTTAGGAATAAAAAAAGGATTAAAACGCGGTGTTCCATCCCCTTTGGTAAATTCGCCAACTTCTGCAACAATAGTTTGCATTCCGCCAATTCCAGACGCCCATATAACGCCGACACGTTCCCTATTGATGGAACTGCTCAAAATGTCGGCATCTTTTATTGCTTCTTCGGCGGCAACGATACCATATTGTGCAAATGGATCAAGTTTGCGTGCCTCTTTTGGATCAATAAAATCTGTGGGATTAAAATTCTTTACCTCACAAGCAAATTGTGTCTTAAATTTAGACGTGTCAAAATGCGTGATAGGAGCTGCTCCACTCACTCCATTAGTCAAACCGTTCCAAAAATCAGGAACATTATTGCCAACAGGAGTGAGTGCTCCAACTCCGGTAATTACAACACGATTAAGGTTCATTCGTACAAATAATTACGCTAAATGGTTTTCGATGTAGGAAATAGCATCGCCAACCGTTGCAATTTTTTGCGATTGATCATCAGGAATGGAAATTTTAAATTTCTTTTCAAATTCCATAACTAATTCAACGGTGTCCAATGAATCAGCACCAAGATCGCTTGTAAAACTTGCTTCGGGTTTAACTTCACTTACATCAACGCCAAGTTTTTCAACAATAATGGCTTTTACTTCATCTGCAATGTTTGACATGATATTTTTTTTATGAAGGGGTGGTTAAAAAACCATTTTAATTATCCCCCTCTGGTTAATAAGGCTGCAAATATCATAAAATTTTTTGACAAATATCATAATGCAGAAACCCAAAATATTAACAACATATTATAATGTATTGTTAATGAGAGGTTATACCGTATTTAATATATATGACTGAATTGACTTGTAAGCATCAAACAGGCAAATATAAGAGGGCACAATCAACTTTTTTAATTCCGAAATATATACCTTTGCAAACTTTGTTGTAAAAATTAAAACGATGGGAAAACAAAAAGTAACAACGCATACACTTTCGGAAATGAAGCGGCGTGGTGAGAAAATAGCAATGCTGACGGCATACGACTATTCTATGGCATTACTTTTAGATAAAGCGGGGATTGATGTCATCCTCGTTGGTGACTCTGCTGCAAATGTTATGGCTGGTCATCTGACAACGCTTCCAATATCCCTTGACCAAATGATATATCATGGTTCATCGGTAGTCAGAGGCGTGAAACGCGCACTCGTTGTGGTGGATTTACCTTTCGGCACATATCAGGGCGACCCATTGCAGGCACTTCATTCGAGTATTCGCATAATGAAAGAAACAGGTGCAGATTGCGTAAAACTTGAAGGTGGGGCAGAAGTTGCCGAGTCCGTTGAAAAGATTATTTCTGCGGGGATACCCGTTATGGGGCACCTTGGACTTACTCCGCAATCTATAAATAAATTTGGAACTTACGTCGTCCGTGCCACAGACGAAAAAGAAGCCGAAAAACTCTATAATGATGCTATCCTGTTAGACAAACTTGGATGTTCTGCAATCGTGCTCGAAAAAATACCGTCTTCGCTTGGCGGAAAAGTTTCAAAAGCAGTTTCAACGCCAATTATAGGCATTGGTGCGGGCAACATGGTGGACGGTCAAATTCTCGTTCTGCATGATATGCTTGGTATCTCCGAACAATTTTCGCCGCGTTTTCTGCGCCGCTACCATCAACTTAACACAGAAATAAACCGCGCCGTTTCCTCATACATCGAAGACGTGAAGAACAAAGACTTCCCTAACGAGAGCGAACAATACTAATCAGAATATAAGGTAGGACAATCCTCAATTGCTACGCAGGGCAAACGCATTATAAATATTTCACGCATATAATATCATGATAATCAAATATATATTCTCTGCTATTTTTGCAAAAATTGATAAAATTCAGTTTTACAAATAGCTGTATATCTGTTAGATAATTTTATAATGCGTTTGCCCTGCCATTTTTATCGATCCATGTATGGTAATTCGAGGATTTAATGTAAATTTGCAGGACAGCGATTAATATGAAACGAGCATGACAAATGTTGCCACCCGAAAACAAATGTTGCCACCCAAAGTGTGCGAGTTCCATGCGACCCATTCACCAGATTATAAACGTATGAAATATACATATACAGAAAAGAAAGATACCCGCAGCGGATTTGGGGCGGGACTTCTTCAAGCAGGCAAGCAAAATCCAAATGTGGTAGCCCTCGCTGCCGACCTTAAAGGTTCAGTGAAAATGGATGCTTTTGCAAAGGAGTTTCCCGACCGCTTTGTGCAGGTTGGCATTGCGGAAGCAAATATGATTTCCATTGCGGCTGGACTTACTCTAAGCGGAAAAATACCGTTCACAGGCACATTCGCCGAATTTTCTACAGGCAGAGTTTACGACCAAATTCGTCAGAGCGTAGCGTATTCAGGAAAAAATGTCAAGATATATGCTCCGCATGCAGGTCTAACGGTCGGCGAAGACGGTGCGACACATCAGGCACTCGAAGATATGGGCATGATGAAGATGATACCGGGCATGACCGTTATCCACCCTTGTGATTACAACGAAGCATATAACGCAACACTTGCCGTTGCCGAATATAACGGACCCGTTTATTTGAGATGTGGACGCCCAGAAGTACCGAATTTTACACCTGCCGATAAAAAATTTGAGATAGGAAAAGGTGAAGTGTTGCAGGACGGCAAAGACATCACAATTATTGCTATCGGACACCTCGTCTATCCCGCGCTTGAAGCCGCTGATATTCTGGCAGAGCAAGGCATTAGCGCAGAGATTATAAAGATAAGCACCCTCAAACCACTTGATACAGAATGTATTTTACAGTCGGCTTCCAAAACAGGTAAAGTACTCACTTGTGAGGAACATCAAATTGCAGGCGGACTTGGTGAAAGCGTTGCCTCGTTGCTCGCACGAAATTTGCCATTACCGATGGAAATGCTCGGCGTTGATGATGAATTTGGCCAGAGTGGCAAGCCACAGGAATTAATGGATCTCTATGGACTTAACACCACAGGTATTGTTGAAAAAGCAAAGAAATTGACTTATGATTTTTAATATCGTTTTAATCAGCGTTGCTGTCTTCTTTGTAGTCATGATTATTGTAGTTTCGCTACTGCTCTACGCGCGTAAAAAGCTCGTGCCGCAGGGGAAAGTTACAATCACTATCAACGAAGAAAAAAAAATGGAGATAGAGATGGGAAATTCCATTCTATCCACACTCGTTTCAAATAATATTTTTCTACCCTCTGCCTGCGGTGGCAAAGGAACATGTGGAATGTGTCGCTGTCGTGTTCCCGAAGGTGGCGGTGATATTCTTGCAAATGAAAAAGGATTTTTTACAGGTAAAGAAATTGCTGCCAATTGGCGACTTGGCTGTCAGACAAAGATAAAAAACGATATTTCAATTATTATTCCCGAAGAGATTTTTGGTGTGAAAAAATGGGAATGTGAGGTTATCTCAAATCGCAACGTAGCCACCTACATAAAGGAACTTGTGCTACAGCTTCCCGAAAGTGAAAACCCGCCATTCCGCGCCGGAGGATACATTCAAATAGATGTCCCGCCATGCACAATAAACTACAAAGACATCGTGATTGATGACCAATTCAAAAACGATTGGGATAGAAACAATATGTGGGATTTGAAAATGAAAAATCCCGAACTCGTGTACCGCGCCTATTCAATGGCTAACTATCCCGCAGAGGGCAACAGGATTATGCTCAATGTGCGTATTGCAACTCCGCCGTACAACAGCAAAAAGAACGGCTTTATGAAAGTAAACCCAGGTGTATGTTCATCCTATATTTTTTCATTAAAAAAAGGCGACAAGGTTATGGTTTCAGGTCCTTATGGCGAGTTTTTTGTTGAGGATACAGAGAGAGAAATGTTGTTCATAGGCGGTGGTGCAGGCATGGCTCCACTACGTTCTCAAATATTTGACGAGTTCAAGACAAAGCATACAAGACGTAAAGCCTCATATTGGTACGGTGGCAGGTCGTTAAAAGAACTTTTTTATACGGAAGAATTTGAAGAACTCGCTCGTAAAAACGATAACTTTTCGTTTAATGTCGCACTCTCTGAGCCGCTCCCACAAGACAATTGGACAGGCTATACAGGCTTTATACATCAAGTTATCTTTGACAATTATTTGAAAAATCATCCAGAGCCTGAAAATATAGAATATTATATGTGCGGACCAAAGGTGATGAGCGACGCGGTGATGCGTATGCTCGACAGTCTTGGTGTTCCGCGCGAAATGATCCGTTTTGACGACTTTGGCAATTGAGCGATCAAGTGATAGAGGTGACTGCTTACGATTATTTCCAAACGATGATGAAATTATTTTGTGTGACAAAATAAAAGTTGTCGTATTTTCCCCTGCAAATTTTGTCCACACACTTGCCATCTGTGTGTAAATTAAAGATTTTTGTGTAAATTCGCGGAATAAATAATTTAATTGAAAAAATTGCAATGGCAAAAAAATATAAATCCTCTAAAACCCGCGTGGTTGTAGAGAGAGAGAGAGAGAGAGAGAGAGAGAGAGAGAGAGAGAGAGAGCTAGTCCATAGTTGCCATCAGTCGTATTGTTGGCCGAATGCCAAAATTCTTTTTTTGGCTTTAGCCATTATCATATTCGTCATTTATATTTTACAAGGTGCGCAGGGAAATGCCACAGGCGATTCGTTTTGGGATGGTGCGCATGGGAAGTACGCGCTCAAATATTATACCGAAGGGGATACAACAATTCTTGACTATGGAAAACATCCCGACGCTGTAATACCGGGAATGACCTCAAATATTGGCAGCCACATGCGTCTTTATGGTGTCGGCTTTGATATTATTCCCGCTATTCTTATTAAATATTGCAACTTGGCGTTTTACGAAATAGAAATACGCTCTTTTCTTTGTGCATTATTTGGCTTTCTATTTCTATTTTTTACAGGACTTATAGGAAAACGGCTATATGGGTGGAAAGCAGGATGTCTTACTTTGATAGTTACATTCTTTACTCCCATTGTTTTTGGTTGGAGCTTTCATTTTCAAAAAGATATCCCTGTGGCAGCAGGAGTAGCGATAGCACTGTACGGTTTTTTAAGCATCTTTGAGAAACTACCCGATTTTAAAATAAGGCACATTATTGTAGCCATACTTGGCATTGCACTTGCGGTTTCTGTTCGTCTATCAGTGGGGCTTATCGTGATTTTTTACTATGTAGTCGGTTGTTTTATGCTGATTGTTTTTAATAAAAATTCGCGCACTAAAATATTTAGTAGTAGTATGCTCTTTTTAAAAAGCATAGCAATTTCCGTCACAGTGTGCATTTTCGGCTTATTGTTGGGGCTTTGTTTTTATCCTTATTTCTTTGAAATAGGACCTGTTAAAATTATCACAGAAACGTTCACCCTCGCTAATGATTTTTTTCATAATCCTCCTGCATTTTGGAATGGTAAATTTTGTCGTTTAATGGATATCCCGCAAAGTGTGGATATTATAAGCTATTTAATAACAATTCCGCTATGGGTCTTCTTGGGGATTATATTACTTGGCATAAACGGACTAAAAAATATTAAAAAACCAAACTTCAAAATTCTTTTTACTGTTTTCACATTTTTGTTTCCTGTTCTGTATGTATATTTTCAGGAAACACGTTTTATCGGATGGGGGCATACTTTGTTCGTTTATGCTTCTATTGCACCGCTTGCTGCGAGTGGTCTTATCACTGCTGGCGGATGGATTAAAAGCAGATGGTATAAAATATCCTTTTCAATAATTGTATTTATATGTATGTTGCCAACAATATTATGGCAGATTAAAAATTATAATAATGCTTCTGCGTACTATAATGTTCTCACAGGAAATCCGTACTATAAGTACGATTTAGGATTTACAGAGGAAGCAGAGTTGCGTTGCTTAAAATGGCTACTCAAATATGAAATGACTGATACAGGCAGAGTATATAAGGTAATGTGCAAAAATATTCTTTCAAAACAGTATGCAATATCAAAAAAAATAAAACACGTTGAGATTATAGAAGGTGGTATCAGAGCATTTGCTTCGATTGATTGCGATTATGCATTATGTTCTATGACTTTTGCGCCGCTAAATGTGCGCAAAGAATGGTTTCCGCCAAATGGTGTGGTATATTCCGAAAAAGTAGATGGAAAGCCGATAGCAGTTGCAATAAAAAAATGTCCGTCTGATGCGCTCGGTATTCGTTTAATATGGCAGCAAGACTACATTAAAGGACTACATGAATTGGAAAAAAGTTATGCTTTCGATCCACGCAATTTTGGTCTATGGTATCACATGGGCATTGGATATTATCATATAGGGCAGTATCAAAAAGCAATAGAATTTTTAGCCAAATATTACGGTTTTTGGTCCCAACCCGATGAACAATTATACTGTCTCACTTACATAGGTGCAAGCTACGTAGGATTAAAAGAATGGAATAACGCTATAGATATGCTCCAGCGTGCCTCTGCGATAAACACGAGCAACAAACAAAATATATTGCCTTTTATACAGTACAATATGCAAATTGCAATGTCTAACAAATAAAAAAAATAAAAATGGCGTACATAGCGAAAAAAACGAAGTTTGATTATGAAAGTATTCCTGCGGGATATTACCACGATGTCTTGGAAAAAGGAAATAATGTCCAAAAATTTTGGCATAGTCAAAAATTTCAATATCTGATAGACATCATTAAGGCAGAAAATATTTCATCAAAATCGTTACTTGTAGATGTTGGCACCGGACCTGGAACTTTTTTGTTTATGCTTAATAAACAACTACCAAACATAATATGTGAGGGAGTAGATATTTCGTCTAATCAAATTGAATTTGCTCAAAATAAAACGGATGAACTACAATTGTCAAATTTAAAATTTATAAAAGTTGATAATGAAAAATTACCGTACGCTGATAATTCTGTTGATATTGTTACAACGGTAGAGGTAGCAGAGCATCTTTTGCCCTATCAGGCAATGAAAACAGCTGTAGAAGTAAAGCGTATATTAAAGCCAAATGGAAAATGGATTGTAACAACACCTAATTATCGTAGTTTGTGGCCTATTATAGAAGTTGGTTTAAACTTTTTTTCTCCGGTAAAATATCAAGAGCAACATATATCAAAATTCACCCCCAATTCGCTTGTAAAATTTGTAGAAAGTGGGGGATTTGACGTTATAGATGTAAGAACACTCTTCTTCCTTGCACCTTTTTATTCTTTTTTATCTAAAAAATTAGCAAAACGTATAATGAATATTGAAAATTCTATGAAATTTCCCGGTTCTTTATTAGTTTGTATTTGCACTCCCATACGAGAATAAAATTATTTAATGTAAATTTGCACAAACAAAAACAAAAATGAGCGACACATTAGTTATAATCCCGACTTACAACGAAAAAGAAAATATTGAGGCGATTATTCGCAAAGTATTTTCACTCGAAAAACAATTCGACATTCTTGTAGTGGAAGACAATTCTCCCGACGGCACAGCAGATATTGTAAAACGTTTGATGGCAGAATTTCCGCAGCGATTGCATATTCAGGAACGCAAGGGGAAACTCGGTCTTGGAACGGCATATATTCACGGTTTCAAGTGGGGACTTGGCAATGGCTATGACTATATGATAGAAATGGATGCCGATTTTTCGCATAACCCTGATGACCTTATCCGTCTTTATAACGTTTGTGCGATAGACGGTGCAGATGTTTCTATCGGCTCTCGATATGTGAATGGTGTTGTTAATGTGGTGAATTGGCCCATAGGACGAGTGCTTATGTCTTACTACGCTTCTGCTTATGTAAGAATTGTCACAGGCATGAAAATCGGCGATGCCACAGCAGGTTTCGTTTGCTACAAACGCTCCACCCTCGAAGCGATAAAATTAGACGAAGTTCGTTTTGTCGGGTACGCTTTCCAAATAGAGATGAAATACACTGCGTGGAAGCTCGGTCTAAAAATAAAAGAAGTCCCCATTGTGTTTACCGACCGCACCGCAGGCACTTCAAAGATGAATAAAAAAATATTCAAAGAAGCATTCTTCGGGGTAATCTCCCTGCGATTTAGAAACTTCAAAAAGTAAGGTCTAAAACAGTGCACAAAATCTTTGAGCCACTGTGCCTCAAAATTTAGAAACTTCAAAAAGTAATCACTGCGAGGATTTCTCTGTACCCGACGAGCACCATGCAGGGCGGAAACCAAGATTGGTATATATGGCTAACGGCGAGGATAACTCCCGAAAACCTGAACGAAGGTATGTGACTGTATAGTACCATGAGCCACCACGGTTTACACGCCATGAAGTGGGTTTCTTATATATGGGATTTAAGAAAAGTTTTCCATCGCTGTCATCGTACCAATAGTGAGTAGCAGTATTGTTGTAAGCACTTCCGTTATACCAATCGGCACACCATTCGGACAAATTGCCACTCATGTCATATAAACCCAAAGGGCTTGGACTTTTTTGACCCGCGCGATGAGCATGATTATCAGTGTCGCCGTAATTTCCAGCAGTAGTTCCGTCCGCATCAGTCCCATTTGAGTTGCCTCTGTACCAAGCATAGTTTTCCGCCTCACCTGATGTTCCATCCCCATAAGGATAAGCACCAACAGATACACCTGTGGCATTATTACCGCTAAAAACATCTTTTGTGCGCCGCAAGGCAAACTCCCACTGAGCTTCAGTAGGCAAAACACCGCCCAGCCAGTGACTGTAAGCAACAGCACCATACCAATTTATATTACTAATACTTATCTCATCGGCAGGAACATCACCATTGCCGTACTTTTCCTGAGGATACAACACATTCACAGTTTCAATATTATTAACACCTGCACCAATAAAGCGCGAAAAATCAGAAAGGTTACCATTACATATAAGATAGTTACTCATATCGGGAACACTAAAATTATAATATTGAGCTATATTTTTAATACCGTCACTTGTAGTAAAAGCTTCCATCTCGGCAAACAATTCCGAGCTGGAAGCCGGTATAAATATACGTTCACGAGAAATGTCATAGTCGATAGCTGCAAAAAAACAACAATACTGCATAACAGTTGTTGCGGTTTGAGCCATATAAAAATCAGAAAGCTGAATACGTAAATTTACGTCTTTAGCAGCACCTGCATCTTGAGTTTCGGTATGTGCCTCGTGGGAAAAATAAATACTTGTATCGGTGATAGTCTTGCCATTGTTGCCACCAGTGCCTTTGATAAGAATTGGACGAGGTGCCCAAGTGTTATAAACCATTGTTACGTTGGAAGCCACGCTTTTTTCACCGTCAACATAAATGCCAAAACCACGATTTGACATATTGTTGGCAACCAAACAATAGTACATCTTGCCGCCACCCGTTATGTAAGCACCGCCACCACAGGCATTGTAATCTTTGTTCATAGCAACGTTGCCACGTATTATACACGCTATTACCGTACCACCGTCCACATACAAACCACCGCCATTTTTACTGCTATGACCGTTACGGACATGGCAAGTTTCCAATGTGCCATAAACAGTGGCTACACGATGTTTATCGGCAGGTAAGGACAAGAAGGAATTGCCGTCTAAAATAGTAGCAGAATATAAGGGGGAACCGGGCCACCAAGGGTACGCGCCCGGATAAAGACGCTTGGCATCGAAATGTTCATAATAGCCACCAATCACAGTTACACCACGTGGTATAGTTATCTCGGAAGTGAGCATATAACGTCCCCATGACAAAAAAACAGTGTCGCCCGAAACAGGATTATAACTGTGTCCCTTACCCAAAACAGTGAGCAACGTTTCACCCAAAGTTTTTTGATCCTTAACTATCGTATTATGGCTATTATCGGCAGGTACACTCTTGAAACCTACAAAATAACACATTCCTCCAAACAAAGAAACAGTCTGAAATAAAAGAAAAAATAAAAAGAACGTTTTAGATTTCAAAATGGAAATTCTGTACATTTTACTAAACGAAATGGAAACTTTGTACATCTTAATGGAACTTTAGAATTACTTATTCGGCGAAGTTATTGAAAATATACAAACATATCGCCAATAGCACGCGATTTGATAAAACCTTAACGTTTTTTAACCGAAATACCGAAATACCGAAATCCCGAAATCCCGAAATACCGAAATGTAGAAATGCAGAAATCAAGAAATCCCAAAATCAAGAAATACCGAAATCCAAAAATCAAGAAATCCCAAAATCAAGAAATCCCAAAATCAAGAAATACCGAAATCCCAAAATCAAAAAATCCCAAAATCAAAAAATCCCAAAATCAAGAAATCCCAAAATCAAGAAATCCCAAAATCAAGAAATCCCAAGATCAAGAAATACCGAAATCCCAAAATCAAGAAATCCCGAAATAGACGCGCACACCTTTTATCACTCAACCGTAATCTGCCCCAGCTTCTCATCCAACAACGCTTCCTGTTCAGCAAAGGACAGGTCATTGCGATAGGGAGCTTTCACACCAATATAGAATTTAATTTTCGGTTCAGTACCCGACGGGCGAACCGTCACCTTGCTTCCGTTTTCGGTAAAAAACTGCAACACATCCGAAGCAGGCAAGTCCCCTACCCCTTTGAGATAATCACGCACTTCCACTACTTTTTCGCCACCCAGTTCGACCGGCGGATTTTTTCGCAGACGCGCCATTATGTCCTTTATCTCCTGCAATCCGTCCATCCTTTTTTTGGTAACAGAACGCAGACCCTCTTTATAAAAACCGTGCTGTTCGTAAAGACGGCGCAGAATATCCATAAAACTATCCCCCCGCTGTGCTGCATCGGCAGCCATCTCTGCAATAAGACAACAAGCAATTACAGCATCCTTGTCGCGGACAAAATCCCCTGCGAGATAACCGTAACTCTCTTCGCCACCACCTATAAACGTTTTCTCGCCCTCCAAAAGACGAATTTTTTCAGCAATATATTTGAAGCCCGTAAGCACGTCATAACACTCCACCCCACTCTTTTCAGCTATATCCTTTATCAACTCCGTTGTAACAATCGTCTTTACAACAAATTCGTTGCCAATCAGTTTACGTCTATTTAGCAGATAATAAATAAATACAGAGCCTGTCTGATTGCCGTTCAACAAAATATATTCACCCTTGCCGTCAGGAATTGCAATGCCAACGCGGTCTGCATCAGGGTCAGTAGCAAGCACCAAGTCCGCCTTAACAGCGCGAGCAAGGTCTATGCTCATCTGCATAGTCGCTTTTTCTTCGGGATTGGGGGAGGCGACAGTAGAAAAATTTCCGTCCGGTATCATTTGTTCCTCCACACAATGCACATTCTCAAAACCCCACTGTTTCAACGCCGTAGGGACAATCGTACCACCTGTACCGTGCAGTGGCGTATAAACGATAGACATTGATTTTTGTGACGCAGTCGTCTGAAGTGTCTTAACCTGCGCGAGATACGGCTCATCGACAAGCACATACTCAAGAAGCCCCTTTTCTAACGCCTCTTTTTCAGATATTTTCACAACCTGCTCAATAGATGCAATTTTGGCAACTTCGTCCATAACATTCTTATCGTGCGGAGCAACAAGCTGACCGCCGTCATCGCCGTAAGCCTTGTAACCATTATACTCCTTCGGATTATGTGACGCGGTAATCATCACCCCGCCACAGCAGTTCAGGTGGCGCACCGCAAAAGAAAGCACAGGAGTCGGGCGCATTTCAGGAAAAAGAAAAGCCTTAAAACCATTACCCGCAAAGACAAGCGCAGTTTCAAGAGCAAATTCCTTACTCTTATTGCGACTGTCATAAGAAATCACAACCTGTTTTTTCAAGCCCAGCGTGTTTACAAGTGTCGCAAGATAATTCGCAAAACCCTGCGTAGCCATAGCGACAACATACTCATTCATACGATTTGTGCCTACGCCGAGAAGACCGCGCAGCCCGCCGGTACCAAATTCAAGCGTACGATAAAAGGCATCCTGAAACGCCGCAGGGTCTTCCCTCATAAGACATCTCACCTCATTCTGTGTCGCCTCATCATAAGGCGGCTTTGTCCAAACGTTTTCCATAGTATTATTTTTTATTATAGCGTTCCCCCTGCACATTCAATTACGAATTACGAATTACGAGAGCCAACAACAAGCGCAAGTACAAACGATATACATTGACAACGGTTGTGTCAGCAATAATTAACAATTGACAATTAACAATTGACAATTATCAACGCGTCAGCAATAATTGACAATTAACAATTGACAATTATCAACGTGTCCGCCAATTCTAAATTCTACATTCTAACGCTCCCCAACAGTCGCAACAGCTCATCAGCAACCATACTCATAAATTTAAATTTTATTCTACTTTAATCGTTCTATTTCTTTACTGATTTCATCAACGATTTCTTTATTTGCTATTTCGCCATCCAAACTGTAAACAATAAATACTTTTCCACCAAAATCTCTTGTAAATACATCAAAACTTGCTCTCATTCTTTCAGATACGGAATAATTGCCGAAATTTGATTGTGCCGTTACGGGCTTTATCTGTATTCCAAAGGCTTTCTTGCCCGAAACATACCCTAGATAGTCAATATCTCCCGCATGGTCAAGTTCTGACGGACTCTCTTCAAATTTTATTTTCGGAAATATTTTTGCTAAACCATCATTGACCACTGATTTTTCTCGCAAATAACCATCAAAAGTCCTATTTATGGTCAAGTTGTAAATATAATTGACACAATCTTCTTTTGTTAAATGATTAAATGCTTCTTGCCATTCAGGAATAACCACTTCTGTAATTTTTTCATGAAGCCGTTCGCCTAATTCAACCAAACTTTCTTTTGTGATTTTGAACGGATTTTTTCCTGCTGTTTGAGCATTTTCAAAGTACCATTTTTCCCATTCGTCAATCGTCTTGGGCTGACATTCCCTAATCAATGCCATCACCGCACCCACTTTATTTGGTCGTGAAAGTTGATATGTCTGACAAGCGTAGTTCAGTACTTTCTCTTTCTTGCCAAATTCTTGCGAGTATTTATATGTAGCCATTATTATAACGATTATTTTTATTCCTTGTTCTATTTAGATGTGAATACCGAATATTTTTATTTGCCTTTATATCAGTGCTTTAAATTTATTTTTATATTTAAAGTCAATATTCTCATCAACATCTGCCATTCTATCTTTCAACAAATGCGCATTGATAAAAGTTTTGTTTTCCAAATAAAGATATGCCATTAAATGGTTATCAGAGTCATGTTTTACTTCATCATATCTCAAAAAAACTTTTTCTCCTTTTAGTTTTTTGGTCAAATACCCGATAGCCTTGCCGTTGATAACAGGATTTTGCTTTATTCCTATCAATCGTATAATCAAATCATTATTCAACCGTATCAACTCTGGGGAAATAATTTCTTTAACCGAAAAATAATCTTCACGTTTTCCTGTGCTATTGACATCAATTTTTGAACCGTATTGAATGGATTTTACATCAATCTTTTTATCTAATTTGTGCGTATCTACAAACTGATAAGGCAATTTTTTAATCTGCTCATCAAAATTATGCAAAATTTCTTTTTGCTTAACTATAATAGTTTCCGATTTGGCAAAAACATCGTCAGCCCCTATTCGACTTTCGATAATTGGAATAAAATCTGAGTTTATTTCATAACCTACCGAATTTCTATTCAACTTCTTAGCGACATACGAAGTCGTTCCACTTCCCAAAAAAGGGTCTAACACGATTTCGTTGGGGAACGAAAACATCCGAATTAAACGGTGAGGTAATTCTTCGGGAAACATCGCCAAATGTTTATCTTGTTTTGCACCTGAAAAGTACCAGTGACCATTGAAGTAAGTGTTCCATTCTTCGTTAGTCATCACCGAATTATCCTTTTGCTCTTTTGTTGGTTTCGGTGCATTTCCCTGTTTCTTAAAAAGCAAAATATATTCAAAATCCAATTTCACAATTCCATTTCGTGGATGTGGAAAACTGCCCATAATACTTGCACCACCCGAAGTATTCATTGTTGTCGTTTTCTGCCAAATAATCTGCCCCATAAAGTCGAAACCTATCATTTCGCAAAACTTAATGATTTCTGTGTGAATGGGGATGATTTTGTAACGACCGTAATAAGTAGAGCGTGCGAACTGATCGCCAATATTGACACATAGTCGGCAGCCATCGTGCAATACGCGATAACATTCCTGCCACGTGAGATTTAAGTGATTGATATAGGTTTCGTAATCATCGTGAAATCCTATTTGGTTTTCCGTTCCGTAGTCCTTTAACTGCCAATACGGTGGTGAAGTAACAATCAAATGAACGCTCTTACCTTTAAGTTCGCTCATCTGCCTGCTATCGCCATTGATTATTGTATGTGTTGTTTTTTGGAGCATTTTTTACTTTTATTTCTGTGAAAGTAATACTTTTTCGCGAATATCACAATTAACAATTAACAATTAACAATTAACAATTAACAATTAACAATTAACAATTAACAATTAACAATTAACAATTATCAACGCGTCAGCAATAATTGACAATTAACAATTAACAATTGACAATTATCAACGTGTCAGCTCATTCTAAATTCTAAATTCTAAATTCTAAATTCTAAATTAACGGTTGCGTCAGCAATAATTGACAATTAACAATTAACAATTGACAATTATCAACGCGTCAGCTCATTCTAAATTCTACATTCTAAATTCTACATTCTATTTTGCGCTCTGCTCATTCTAAATTCTACATTCTAAATTCTACATTCTAAATTAACGGTTGCGTCAGCAACAATTGACAATTAACAATTAACAATTGACAATTATCAACGCGTCAGCTCATTCTAAATTCTACATTCTAAATTCTAAATTCTACATTCTAAATTCTACATTCTAACGCGCCCCAACTCCGCCAACACAGTTAAAATCCACAACCACCCTTTCTTTTTCTTGTTGTTAAATGCAAAAGTATGAAAAATTTTGTTATTGGAATTGATGTAAGCAAAGAAAAATTGGATATTTGCTTTCAAAGTGGAGAAAGGATTTTGTAGGAAACAGTCGTTGAAAATACGACAGCTTCTGTAAAACGCGCTTTAAGTCGGATATTAAAAGACTTTGATGTCAAGTTATCACAATTGTTGATTTGCGCGGAATACACAGGTCAGTACATTTATCCACTTTGTTGTGCCTGTCATGAAACAGGTATTGATTTGTTGGTTGAAAATGGCTATCATTAAACACCGTTAGAACCAAATTCGTATTTTGCAGCTGGGCGGGGGGCGCAGGGCAAACGCATTAAAAAAATATCTAACAGATATACAAATAGTTGCAGAATTACGTTTTGTCAATTTTTACAAAAAACAGCAATCTTTGCGTTTGATTATCAGGAGATTATCCGTGTAAAATATTTTTAATGCGTTTGCCCTGGCGGGTAATGCCACTAATATAAATAAAAAACCGTATCTTTGTCATAAATTTAAAAAATTAATTTATGACATCAAATCAATCATTAGTCCAGAGCCTACTATGCAAGCACTCTTGCAAGTATTCATCCGTCAAGGTAGTGGTCAGATAACTCAATACGGTCTATCAAGTCGTAAGCAATCAGAATTAAAATTAGTTATTCCGATGTTAATGAAAATGCAAAAAGACGACTTGCTGTTAGCCGATGATTTGTACAATGCGTATTATCATTTTTCTTTGATCCTTTCACAAAAGGCGCATAT
>JAISPZ010000148.1 GCA_031274555.1 Bacteroidales bacterium
GTTCAATTCGTAATTCGTAATTCGTAATTCGTAATTCGTAATTCGTAATTCGTAATTCGTAATTCGTAATTCGTAATTGATTATCGTTCGTGCGTGTTGTTGTCAGCCGTAGTTAATACTTGTCTTATGCAACGTTTGTTTCAATTCGTAATTCGTAATTCGTAATTCGTAATTGATTATCGTTCGTGCGTGTTGTTGTCATCCGTAGTTAATACCTGTCTTATGCAACGTTCGTTTCAATTCGTAATTCGTAATTCGTAATTCGTAATTGATTATCGTTCGTGCGTGTTGTTGTCAGCCGTAGTTAATACTTGTCTTATGCAACGTTCGTTTCAATTCGTAATTCGTAATTCGTAATTCGTAATTGATAAGATGTGTCGCCCCAAGATAGACCGTAGATTTTTTCAGGACGATACGGCGATAAATTGAAGATTTTAGCGTATATTTGCGATTATGATAGTAACCCCGACAGAATTAGAAAAAAATTTGAATTTTCTCTTACCTTACTTTGATTTAGCCGAAAAAGGGGAAGAAATCGTCTTGCAAACAAGTTCGAACAAAAACTTTAAGATAATTTTTACGCCAACAAAAAAACTTAAAACGATGTCCTCTCATTTCGGCGCATTGAAAAGAGGCATTGATGGATTGGAATATCAAAAACAATTAAGGGATGAGTGGGATTGATTTCATTGCAGATACTAATATTTTAATCTATTTTCTTGAAGAAAATCCTGCCGTAAAAAAATACAAGGATAAGTTTTTTGCCGTTTCTATTATTACAGAAATAGAACTTCTGGGAAAGAAAAATCTTTCAGAACAAGAACTTTCAATAATTCGCAACGTATTAGATGACTGCAAAATTCATCCCGTTAGTAATGACATCAAAGACATTACGATTGACATAAGACGAAAATATTCCATTAAAATTCCTGATGCCATAATTGCTGCAACTTCAATGTATTACGACAAACCCTTATTAACTGCTGATACAGATTTTTCTATGATTGATGACCTTAAATTAGTATTAATCAGGCTATAGAATATATGTTTCGTGAGAGCTCAGACCTTTCCTGTTAAAGTTGCAGCTACATTGTTGGTGTCCGCCCCTCGTTCTTTCTCTCTTTTGCTCCTTAGTTCAACTTGAACTGCTTTTAAAACAACGAATAAAAGGTCACACAGAAATGTTGTTTGATATAAGAGCACAGCAATCTTCTTTCTAAATTTCGACAAAATTTTGTTTATGTGTGTAAGTTTAAAAATTTCGTGTAAATTTGCAAAAGGAGGATGAAATTATGAAAAAGAAACACGAATTTATCGCATACGCCATGTACAATGGTGGTTTCCCAATTCTAACAGGAAAAGTCGCCGAGAAGTTTGCCAAGAGAGAAGATGTGGCAAACAGGAAAATACGTGAAGCAATCAAAAACGGAACATATCAGTTGATTACACCTGACGAAAAAAGATCTCTTGATAAAATATTAAAACGCTCAAAATGGAAGTAGTAAACTTTTTAGAGAACGAGTGTAATTTGTATAATTTAGACGACTTTTTTCTCTCTGCACATTTTGACTGTGGAAATGATGACATAACTTCTTTTTTTGCTCATTCTGCAAGAAACTATGAAGTGGAGTTACTTTGCAAGAATTATTATTTCGCCTTAAAAAATAATCGAAAGAAAATCGTTTGCGCCTTTTCTATAGCTAACGACAGTATAGAAATGGTGCATTTGCCGGGAAGTCGTAAAAAAACGGTAAATCGTAATATTCCACGACAAAAGCAGCATCGTAGAAGTCCAGCGATGTTGATAGGGCAAATGGCAGTAAGTAAAGAATTTCGCAGTAAAGGCATAGGCTCTGAACTCTTACGTTTTGTGATTTCTTTTATAATTGATAGAAATATTGCCGGTTGTCGTTACCTTGTAGTTGATGCGTTAAATGTAACATCAATCTTGAAATTTTACGAAAGAAACAGATTTTCATATCTTTTTTCTACTGAAACGCAAGAAAAAGGATACCTTAAAAATAAGGAAATGTTAAAAACACGCGCGATGTATTTGGACATGACTCACCGTTTGTAGAAATTCATCAACTAAAATGTGAAATGTCCTGTTTTGAAACAGGTTTACAAAAAAATAACCGTAGGTAAAGGGTTATTCGCAAGAAATTATTGAATAAAAATGAGGAAAATAGCGCAAAAATTGAAAAAAAATTAAAAAACGGGGACTTTATGCCATAATTGCTGCAACTTCAATGTATTATGACAAACCGTTATTGATTGCTTATTAACAAAATAATTACATTATGAGAAAAAAATTTGTTGCCGGAAACTGGAAAATGAATAAGAATTTTCAGCAGGCAGAGGAACTACTTGATGAGCTTGTGGACGTTGTGAGCGCAAAGGCTGCGCCTGATGTTGATGTTGTCGTTTGTCCGCCTTTTGTTTTTATAGAGATGGCTCTTGACATTTGCAGGGACGAACAGAGTCGGAATGTTTTTTCTATTGGCGCACAAGATGTCAGTGCATACACATCGGGAGCATATACCGGCGAGGTTTCGGCGGAAATGATCGCATCAATGGAAGCGGAATATTGTATCGTTGGTCACTCCGAACGCCGCAAGTATCATGGGGAAACGGACACTACGGTTGCGCAGAAAGTGGAACTTCTTTTGCAGAACAGTTTGACACCTATCGTTTGCGTTGGCGAAACTCTTGAGGAGCGCGAAAACGGCGTATTGTTTGACGTTATAAAGACGCAACTTACGGATGGTCTGTTCCATTTGCAGCCAATGGATTTTTCTCATATAGTTATTGCATACGAGCCTGTCTGGGCTATCGGTACAGGCAAAACTGCGACCGATAAGCAGGCGGAAGAAATGCACAAGTATATTCGTTCGCTTATTGAGGAAAAATACGGAAAAGAGATTGCACGCAAGACACCTATCCTTTATGGTGGAAGTTGTACGCCTCAAACTGCGCCAAGCCTGTTTGCACAACCTGATATTGACGGTGGACTTATCGGCGGTGCATCCCTTAAAGCAGATGATTTTGTTTCAATTATTAATTCATTTGGAAAATAATAATGGCGCGTAAAAGCCTGTTTTATTTTGCCTGTATTGCGCCTGTTTTATTCATGCAGGCGCAATTTGTTATGCAGGCACAAAAATTTGAACAACTATTGCTCACTTCGCCAAATCTTACAAAGGAGCAAAAGGAAGAAATATCGTCTGAAATGCTTGTATATATGCCTTTCTACGAGAGCACTTCGGATAAGGAACAACAACTTGTTGATAGTATTTCGCAAAAGGCAGTAAAAAATAAAATTCGTCTTTATCCAGATTTGTTGAATTTTTATCGCACACATTTGTTAGTTGGGCATGACAACAGCGAGAAATGGCTTGCGACTCTCGAAGGAAAGCGTATTTCGGATTTCAATAAAATTGTCGCCGCAACAAAATTGCTCGTTCGGGAACATACTTTTTATAAGACAAATACAGGGGCGTGGACGGTGTCTTCGCTTGATTTTTCAGTCGTTTCGGGAGCTTCTGTCGTTTCGGGAGCTTCGGGAGCTTCGGGAGCTTCGGGAGCTTCTGTCGCTTCGGGAGCTTCGGGAGCTTCTGTCGTTTCGAGAGCTTCGGGAGCTTCTGGGGCTTCCGCCAAAGCTGCCTTTAAAATAGAAAAAACGAATGTTGTCTGCAAGAATGTGCGTGACAGCATTATGATAGAAGAAACCGAAGGATTTTTTTTTCCACTCGAAAATCTTTTTGTCGGGCGTGGCGGAAAATGTTATTGGCTACGCAGTGGGGACTCTTGTTCTGTCACTCTATCCAATTATAAAATAAACGTATCTTCGTTTCGTTTGACATGCGACACCGTTGAATTTATAAACGAAAAACTTTTTGGAAACAAGGTTTTGGTCGGCTCGTTCTCTGATAAACTTTACTCACAGGTAAACGAAGAAAGTGCTACATATCCTCGCTTTCAGACGGAAGAGAGAGGGATGTTTTTATTCAAAAATATTTTTGAGGACGTTGATATTTTTGGGGCATTTATCCAACAAGGTAAAAAAACTGTTTTTGGGGATGACAAAAATGAAGCGTTGCTCTCTGTCTATAAAAATGGAATACTTGCAGGAAGATTCTATTCAAAACAATTCGTCCTGAAAGACAATAAGATTTTTTCACCCCTTGCACGACTGTCAATTTTTTTGGAGCGCGACTCGCTCTATCACAATGCTGCCGAAATACAATATAACAATGACGAAAAGTTTTTTCGCATTGCTAATTCGGCAAGAATAGCTGAACACTTTCCTTTTACAACAACGTATCACAAATTGCAAGTTGATGTAGATCAGGTTCTCTGGGATATAAGAAAGGGGGAAATAGAATTTGGGATACTTCATGTTCCAGGAATGTCCGCTGTTACTTCGTTCAAATCGTTTGACTACTACGAAGACAGTGAACTTGAGAGGGCGATAGGTGCAAGCGACTTAAACCCTCTCTATCTGCTGCGAAAAATAGCGCAGAAATATGGCGGTAATGATATTATGATTTATGACATTTCGCGTGCTTTTGCCTTAGATCCTACCCACACTAAAAGTATGCTTATGTCGCTTGCCTCGCTTGGTTTTTTACTCTACAATATAGAAAGCGAAACTGTCACACTTCAACCAAAACTTTTGCTTTATCTAAATGTTTCTTCGGGCAAAGCGGATTTTGATGTTATAAGAATTTTTTCTCAAACGGTAAACAACACGTATGGTATATTGAATATGGATAGTTTGACACTTAAAATTGTCGGCGTGAAAGAGGTTTTGTTGAACGAAAAACAAAACGTGTTTTTTCTTCCACAAGATGGAACTGTTACAGTGAAAAAAAACAGAAATCTGATTTTTGATGGTGTTGTTCATGGCGGACGCTTTGACTTTACTGTGAAGAACGCTACTTTCAGTTACGATGATTTTAGAATATTTTTCCCACACGTGGACACTTTCGCTTTTGCTATCAAAGAGTTTTTAGACAACGCATGGGACTCGGACTTAACCCGCAAAGATATGCCTGTAAAAACTCTTATCCATTCTCTTTCAGGTTATCTTTTTATAGATAATCCGTCAAACAAAGGCGGTGCTGGCAATATTCCCAATTATCCGATGTTCAAGAGCGTGAAGCCGTCTTTTACACATTATGAATATCCGTTTATTCAAGACGGAGTGTATCTGAAAGACAGTTTTTATTTCAGGATAGATACTTTTGTTCTGAAAAATCTTCTGACGATTCAAACATCTGAACTTAAATTTAAGGGGACTTTTTTTTCGTATGGCATTTTTCCTCCTATTCCTGAATATCTCTGCGTGATGCGCGATTATTCTCTTGGATTTACTTCTAAAATGCCGTCTGGAGGACTGCCTTTGTATCGCGGTTTGGGGACGTTTTTTGATACTATCCGTTTGGATAATTCTGGGCTTACAGGTCGTGGACGCATTTCTTATCTGTATTCCCAAACGCGTGCTGACTCTATTGTTTTTCGTCCTTTTGAGATGAGGGCTTGGAGGGCGAGTTTCGTTATGGGGGATGTTGCGCAGAGTGCAGGCGGGGCGGAGGTTGCAGGAACGTCCTACCCCGTTATGGACGGAAAAAACACTATACAGAAGTGGTCCCCATATTTTGACAAATATAGTGTGATAACGTCTAAAAAGTCACCGATTAAAGTCTTTGAAAAAGATAATTGGACGTTTAACGGAGAATATGTTTTCGGTAAAAATTCTTCTGTCGGAAATGGAATATTATCACACGGTGGCGAGGAAAATTTTTCATCTTCAAACTTTCTGCTTAGTCGCAGTTCTGTTACTGCCGCTGATGTTGCGTTCAGAATAAGAAATCCGAAAAACAGAAATATTTTATTCGATGTCGCAAAGGTAAAAGCGGATATTTTGATTGACGAAGACAAAGGTGTGTTTACTGTCGATAGTGGAGCGGGTGGCTCGTCCGTAAGCGCGTCTTTTCCTGCGAATTTATGCAAGGCTACAACGAATGGTTTTGAATGGGATATGAAGGC
The DNA here is from genome assembly GCA_031274555.1 of Bacteroidales bacterium. GTDB lineage: Bacteria > Bacteroidota > Bacteroidia > Bacteroidales > P3 > JAIRNR01. The sequence continues at coordinate 6,052 of JAISPZ010000148.1, forward strand.
GCATTGTCTTAACATGAGCACAGAACATTTTGTGTTTACAAAAAAGAGCATGGATTCATTGCGGTTTGTGGGTAGGCAAGCCTCATTTTGTTATAAAGATACTGTTCTTTCTGTTCAAAGTATTAGTGCGATAAGAGTTGCTGACGCACGTGTTGAACCCTTTGCCAACGCTATGAAAATTTTTGCAGGCGCAAAGATAGGAACACTTAAAAACGCTCGTCTTTTCTACGGAGATAAAAACGATACTTCGTATTGTTTTTACAATGCAACAGTCGATATTTTTTCTTCATCAAAATATAATGCGGATGGATACTACGATTATCGTGCGCCTGAAATAAATTTGCAGCCCATTTATTTTGCTGATATTAAGCCTGATGCTCTCGGAAAGACTGTTTCAAAAGCGACTGTTACCGACGAGAAACCGCTCCTGCTAAACAATGCTTTTTCTTATAGTGGCGACCTTTCGTTCAGTTCCGACAACGTATTTATTTATTTTAGCGGTTTTGTAAAATTGCTTCATGGGTGTGGCGGGGAAGCCGACCCTGACAAGTCTGAAATTCGCTTTGCCTCGTACATCAACCCTGAACAAGTTTCTATTCCCGTATCTGCTCAAACTCGCAATAGAAAAGGACAACCGCTACGCGGTGGATTTTATACAAATGCAAAAAGTGGAGAGCCAAAATATGTTTTCCTTGACCCTGTTCTCTCTACCGATAATCCTATTCTCGCCGTCAAAGATGGCTTTCTAACGTTTGCGGCTGACAGACGTTCTTACGTTTTGTCCGATACAGCGGGAAATGACGCTCTTGTGTGGGAATTAAACGATTGTGTTTCTTCTGCTGTCGGAAATATCAACTTGAGTTTAAAGACAGGCAAACTTAAAACTGATTTCTTCGGACGGCTCACACAGTACAGAAATACAGGCGAAATAGAAATTCGGAGTGCAACAACTTTTGATTTCTTTATAGATGATGATTTGCTTAAAAAAATTGCTTTAATGGTCAATCTTGGGACGAAAACAGAGGCTGCAAACGTTGCTTCTGGAAAATATTTTCCGCAGATGCTTGCGAAATCATTGTCGCCGAAAGAGTTGGCTACTGTGAACAGGGATTTTGCTTCTTTCGGGGCATATACGAGAGTTCCGTTTAGAATAAATCACACTATTGTGCTTTCTGATTTGTGGTTAAAGTGGAATGAGGCGCAGAACGCTTATGTTTCAAAGGAAAATGTCGAGATGGTTTCGCTTGGCGAAAACATTGTGAATAAAAAGCTGAAAATGACTGTCCGCCTCTCTCGTTCGCGTAGAGGTGACGTTGTTGATTTTTATATTCAGCCTGATGCAAATGTATGGATTTACAGCAGTATTTCCAACAATGTACTCCAAATAATTTCGTCCGACAATGAATTTAATGAAGCGGTTGAAATGATGAAAGAGAAGAAAAGAAAGAAAGGCGGTTTTGAGTACGGCATATCAACTCTACGCGAGAAAAATATGTTCTTGATGGAGCAAGGTCCCGCAGCAACTACGGAAGACGAAGAAGAAACTTCAGAGGAAGATGAAGAATAATTTGCCTGTCGTGGATAAATAAAAGATAAACAATAAAAAATTCAAAAATAATGCAGACACTACTAATCATTTTGGGAATTATTTTTGCGTATTTAATCGGAAGTTTTTCGTCCGCAGTATGGCTCGGACGATGGTTTCACAACACTGATGTACGCGAATTTGGGAGCAAAAACGCAGGTACAACAAACACTGTTCGTGTGCTTGGTTTAAAAACAGGGATTTTAGTTTTTGTAATAGATGTTTTAAAGGGATGGCTTGCCGTATTTGCCGGATTGCATCTGTTCCTGCCCAAAGCATTATCCTGTGGGTCTTCGTGCGTTTCTTTTTGCGCTCTCGAAGACTTTTTTGTGATTGTTCTGTCGATGGCGGTTGTGCTTGGTCACGTTTTTCCGCTCTACACGGGATTTAAGGGTGGCAAGGGTGTTGCAACAACTCTTGGTGCGCTTCTCGCAATCTTTCCCTTGACGGTAGCTTGTGCTCTATTAGTATGGGCTATTATTTTCTTTTCTACAAGATATGTTTCGCTCGCCTCTATATGTGCGGGAATTGTTTTTCCATTTTTCTACTGGTATCTGTCTGATGAAAAGAGTCTTAGTGTGCCGCTTTTTATTTTCTCAATTATAATTGCCGTCTTCATTCTGATAATGCACCACAAGAACATCAATCGCCTCTTACACGGAACAGAAAACAGGATGTCGCTGAAACGTCATAAATAATTGTCAATTGTTAATTGTCAATTGTCAATTATTGCTGACGCGCTTTTTCAATTACGAATTACGAATTACGAATTACGGCTGACGCGCTTGCTGTTTGTGCATATTGTTTGTGCATATTGTTTGTGCATATTGTTTGTGCTTGCGCACACTGTTAGTGCCTGTGACCGTTGCTGGTTTTCGTAATTCGTAATTCGTAATTGATTAGCGACCAATATGAAGATAATTCGTATTTCAATGGCTCAGGTTTTCCTGTTCCTATTTTGGGATGCTTTTCTATTTCGTTTATCAAATCTTGGATCTTCTTTTGTAGAGATTTGTTACCGCTTTTTTTGAATAAATCACGGTCTGCCAATGCCTTTGGCTTGTATTCTATTTCCATAAATCAGCAGTCTTAATTTTTACGGAAGGCATTTTTTCCTGTTCCAAAATTTGTTTTACAAATTTAGAATTATAGGGTGACTGCTGCTTATTGACATTTTTTTTCTTTTGCTCACCAAGAATAGTTATCATTTTCATCTCTGCTAAATTATTTATCAGGGATATAACGCTTGGATTGTTTACGCCAATACTAAATGTTGTCATGATGGTGTTTTTGTGCAAATATAACGAATTTACCACGCCTTACCAAAAAGTTTTTACAAAACACTGCCTATCAGAGCATGAAAAACTCGAAAAAAGGTTTTTTATTAGTAAAAGCGGAATGATAGGTGCTAATTCGTAATTCGTAATTCGTAATTCGTAATTCGTAATTGAACTATGGTGTTAAGCAAACATAAATCGCAATTAAGTCAAGCCAAATAGCCGTAAAAACAACAACCGTTGGGTTCGTAATTCGTAATTCGTAATTCGTAATTGATTATTACTCAATCACGACAAACTCAACGCGGCGGTTCAGAGCACGACCAATAGTGGACTCATTGCTTTCAATAGGCATATCAGGACCGTAGCCTTTAACGGAAAAACGTCCTTCGTAAATGCCTTTGGCTTCAAGATAACTTGCAACACTCTGCGCACGCGCCTTTGATAATTTCATATTACTCGTTCGACTGCCGGTGTTGTCGGTGTGACCGGATATTTCTACACGGACACTTGGATTATTTACCAACAGATTATATACTTTTTCCAGCTCAGGATAAGACATAGGCAAAATGGCGGACTTGCCGACCTCAAAAAATACATTCTTGAGAATAACTTTGTCACCAACCTTTATGTTGGTCAAAGAGTTTATATCCTGATAGCCTTTTTGAGATAAAAGTTCGGCTTCGCGGTCAGCTGCAGCCTTTTTTATGCTGTCCTCACGTGCGGCATAGTCGGCTTTCATCCGCTCCTCGCGCTCTCTTGCTTCTGCCTCGCGTGCTGCCGCCTCTGCCCTTAACTGCTCCTCACGAGCCTTCGCTTCTGCCTCACGTGCAGCAGCTTCCGCCTTTAACTTCTCCTCACGCTTTTTTGCTTCCGCTTCAGTTTGTTTGCGACTTTCAAGAGCGATACGCTCTTTCTCTAAACGCTCCGCTTCCGCCTTGTCAGCGGCAGCCTTAGCTGCGAGCAGCTTATCCTCATCAGAAAGAATATCTTTCAGAATATCCACACTGTAAATATCATAAACACCGCTCTTGTTGGGGTTTTCGGAGCTATAGTAACCGTGTTTCAAATTTGTAAAGACAGGGAAATAATAAATATCATTAACGACAGTGTTTATTGGCGAGCCAAGATTGACAGGGCGTTCCCAAGTGCCACTGTCAGAGCGGGAAGAACGATAAATATCGTAACCGCCAATAGTCGGGTGTCCGTTAGAAGCAAAGAAGATAGTATTGCCGTCGGGAGTCATGGAAACAGAAACTTCGTTACCGGTAGTATTGATAACAGGACCAAGATTTTTTGGTGCACCATATAAGCCGCTGACAGAATCCTTCCTGATTTCCCATAAGTCGGACTTACCATAGCCACCCTCTAACTCGTAGGCGGAATATATCACTACTTTTTCATCTGCACCTACAGCCATAGAATTGACATGTGCATTGCCTAATTTCAAACTTGGATATTTTTTGTTCAGGTTCATATACACAGCACCTTTTATCGGGTCCATCTCAAAATAGCCCACATCAAACGCTCCCTTGTAAATAAAAATACTGCGACCATCAACAGACAGACCTGCAGTGCCATCGTGTTCAGGACTGCTTACAGGCGACTCCAAAATATGAACATCCCAAGCGTTATTTTCGTAAGAGCTACGAGTAGCGCGATACACGTTGTCCGCATAAACACCTTTTTTCCTGTACATCTTCTCACCCAAAGGATGTTTACGGTTAGAAGTGAAATAAATTGTCAGCTCGTCGCCTGTAACAAGCGGAGCTACATCCGCAGAAGACGTATCGCTGACAAGAACGAGCTTGCGCAGTACATCTTCGGGGTTGGACAACTTTTTTTGAGCATAGTTAGCCATATCTATAAGCGCCGCAGTGCGCATCTGATGAGCAACATCTGTGGGAAACATATCAGAGATTTGCTGCCATATTGCTCTGGCACTGTCTATTTTACCATGCCTGTAAACTTTCATTGCCCGACTGTAAAGTGAGTCCTGCAAAGTGGGCACGGGAGCAGTTTTGCTCGGAGCTGCAAACGAAGCGAAATTTATCGCTACTGCACAGATCAAAATTATTATCCGTTTCATGTTATTAATTGTTAATTGTCAGTTGTTAATTGTTAATTATTGCTGACGCAGTTGTTAATTGTCAATTGTTAATTGTTAATTGTTAATTATTGCTGACACACTTACTGTTAGTGCACATCGTTTGTGCATATCGTTGATGTTTGTTTAATTCGTAATTCGTAATTGAACTATGGTGTTAAGCAAACATAAATCGCCACTAAATCAAGCCAGACAAGCGGTAAAAACAACAACCGTTGGGTTCGTAATTCGTAATTCGTAATTCGTAATTCGTAATTGACTACTGTCCTTCGTCAAACATCCTCACACCGCCGCGTAGAGCCATCCTGTCAAAATTAAGTCCCAAGCGCAAGCTCAAGCCAAACGAGAGAGGATGAATTTTGCTGTCACCATACTTG
>JAISPZ010000141.1 GCA_031274555.1 Bacteroidales bacterium
GTAAAACAAAGCCGCTAATATAACAGATATAACAGATGGCATTATTTGATCATCCTTTCTATACATAAAAGGCAAAATATCCAACTTAGCAAGCAATACATTTACCTCTACAATACTAATGTGTATTAGCAGACTAAATGACAATGCTGCCAAAAAAAAAGGAGCTTCTTTTAGAGAGGACTTTAATGCCGCCCTGTATATTTTATACCACAAATACTTAAATATCATATTCTTTTTAATTAATTTGTTTTTTATCATATTTATTGAAAACTATCTAACCACTTATAAAAATCTTCTCCAAACCAAAAATCAAATCCGGCAAGCGTGAGGGACGGTATCCATCCCCAAACAGGAATAAAAGCAGTTCCAACAGATGCCCCTTGAATCAAAACTCTTGCGATATTTCCTGGTGTTGGATTATCAGACGCGTCCATAATACCTGGAAAAGCAGAAATAATTCCTCCTGCGACTCCTATTATTTTAGTAGTGCCTTTAATACCCTTAAGAATTTTTGTCGTCCATAAATAAACACCTTCGTAAAATATTCACCCTTTGTGAATTTCGGAGGAGGCATTAGGGCTGTTTCCAACGCATTTAATTGCTTTTTCTTGCCAATTCATCTCTTGGAAAATTTTCCCAAAGATACATCTTTGTCAGTAAATTTCCAAAAGCGCGAAAAACCAAAAACGTGCAAAATAACTTTATTTTACGGTTTTCATTTGGTATTGGTCATTCTTTGCTTTTTGTTGGTTTTTTGGATAAAAGATAGCATTACAAGCAAACTGCCCCTCCCGTGAGTCGCCCACTACAAAAAAGGATTTCCGCTCCAATCCCTATCCCTAACGCAGCAACGCGCATAATCCGCACACCGCCCCTGCCCCTGCCCCACCACTCACCAAACAACGCGCACCGCCCAATATATCCACGCCTACCGCAATTTCAGCAGCCCCCGCCCCGCTTGTATAAATTATACACTACATAGACATACCTTTTTTGAAATATATTGACAGTTACCGAAAAAATAATGTGGTGTATAAAATTGAAATAAAAGCCAGGATATTATATGCAAGTTTAAGCATTTTTTCGTTATTAACAGTTTACAGCACTTCAAATTGCAAATCCACCCAGACATCTTTTTAGCAGATATTTTATAACTTTGCTTGTTGAATCTATAACATAAACAATAAAAATAAATATTATGTCCGAATCTCAAAACATAGAATACAAAAGCTGTTGGCGGGACGAATACCTCAAATGGATATGCGGCTTTGCCAACGCGCAGGGCGGTAAAATTTTCATTGGCAAAGACGATAACGGCAATGTGGTAGGTGTGCAAAACGCAAAAAAACTGTTGGAAGATTTGCCCAATAAGATAACCACCATTTTAGGCATTGTAGCCGATGTAAATCTGCACCAAACCCCAGAGGGCGATTTTATTGAAATCGTTGTAGAGCCGCAACCAAATCCTGTGAATTACAAAGGCGAATATCACTACCGTAGCGGTAGCACCAAGCAGGAGTTGAAAGGCGCAGCATTGGATAAATTTATTTTGCAAAAATACGGCAAGAAGTGGGACGGCGTTACACTTCCCACAGTTGCCTTCTCTGCATTGAAACAGGAAACTATCGACTTTTTCAAAGAAAAAGGGATTGAAGCAAAACGCCTTGAAGAAAGTTGCTTGAAAGACAAACCCGAAAAGTTGCTCGACAACTTGAAACTAACCGATAACGGTTACCTCAAACGCGCCGCATTGCTGCTTTTCCACCCCGACCCCGAAAAGTTTGTAACCGGTGCATATATCAAAATCGGCTTTTTCCGCAGCGAAAGCGATTTGCAATTTCAAGACGACATTCACGGAAACTTGTTTGAGCAGGTCGAAAAAACAATGGAACTTTTGCTGACCAAATACACGCGAGCGTTGGTTAGTTACAAAGGCTTGTCGCGTATAGAAACCTACGAATATCCCGAAAAGGCATTGCGCGAAGCCCTTTTAAATGCCGTTGCACATAAAGATTATGCTGGCTGTGTCCCCATTCAAATTCGTGTTTATCCCGACAGAATAAAAATTTGGAACGAAGGCAAACTGCCCGAATATTGGACAGTCAGCAATTTGTTCGCTGAACATTCTTCCCGCCCCTACAATCCCGACATTGCCAACGCCTTTTTCCGTAGCGGTTACATAGAAGCGTGGGGGCGTGGCATTGATAAAATGAGCGAAATGTGCATTGCTGCAGGGCTGCCGGTGCCGCAAATAACAAATGCGGGCAGCGATTTTTGGATTACATTCCGCAAGGACATTTACAACAAAGAAGAACTGAGCAACAGAGGATTGAATGAAAGACAGGTTGATGCGTTGCTGTTTTTTAAATCAAAAGGCGAAATAACAAGTTCGGAATATGCAGAAAAATACAATGTTTCCGATAGAACAGCAAGGCGTGATTTGTCCGAATTAGCAGAAAAAGAATTGCTTGAAAATGAGGGAGATACAAATCATTCCAAATACATTTTCCTTTAAATGTCCGAAGATTGTCCGCTTGATGTCCGAAGTGTCCAAAGTTGTCAAAAAACTAATCGCAAATATCAAGCAATAAATGAAATATCTGAAAGAACGGCTTCGCGTGATATAGAAGATTTGATAAACAAGGAAATTTTCACACGATAAGGATACGGAAAGAACACATATTACAGAATCTAAATTGGCGAGAATATGGCGGGAATGGCGGGAATGAAACATTCCTAATAGAACAAGGCGAAACAAAATTATCGGTTTATGTTTTCCCCATTCGGAAGTAATTTCCAAATTAAAATGTATAATTGAAGGACAGAAAAAATCACGCAAATCACGCAACGACCACGCAGATGCCATCATGAACAGAATAGCACATCACGCACATTGATTCGAGCTAAAAGGGGAAAGTTTAAGAAAAAATAATAAATTTGCCCAAAAAAGTGAACGGGTATGGAGCGAAATCAGTGACTGGGTATGACCGAATTACGCGCATAATCCGCGCCCCCGCCCCCGCAAAACCCCACGTCTATCTGGGCGAGGTCGAGCTATCCGCTTTAAATTACTATATCCACCATTCTGACCCTGCTGTAAAAATAATCGTATCATATTCGTATATTCTCGTATCAAATCGTATCAAAAAATAATTTTGCAATATCGTATCATTTTCGTATCTTTACGGCTCAAATCGTATCATTGAACTTTATTAAAATATGGAAAATCAGGTTTATAACTTTAATCTGCAAATAGATTGGAAACTGATAAATCTTATCAGTAAGATTGATCGTTTCGACTCGGAATGGACTGCCATTGAACGCCGTGAAGGGCAAGGTTTGAAGCAACTCAAAACCATTGCCACCATTCGCAGTGTTGGCGCATCAAATCGTATCGAAGGAAACCGTATGTCGGATGAAGAAGTTGATGTTTTGCTGAAAAACATTGATATTACCCACCTTACCGACCGCGACAAACAAGAAGTGGCAGGCTATTTTGACACGCTTGATTTGATTTCTGATAATTTTGAAAATATTGAAATATCTGAAAACAATATCAAAAATCTGCACAATGTTCTGATGAAATACAGCGACAAAGACCATTGGCACAAAGGCAATTACAAGCAGCATAACAATGCAGTAGAGGCGACATTTCCGAATGGCGAGTGGCAAATTATTTTTCAGACCACAGAAGCGGGATTTGCTACCGACAACGCTGTCCGCTCGCTTGTTGAGTGGTATAATGGTGAAAATAAAGTGCATACGCTCGTGAAATGTGCAAGTTTTGTGTATGAATTTTTAAGCATACACCCATTTCAAGACGGGAATGGACGGTTAAGTCGCCTGTTATCAACGCTTTTATTATTGAAAAACGGCTATAAATGGATACAGTATATCAGTTTTGAACACGAGATAGAAAACCGTAAAAACGAATATTATCAGGCGTTGAGGACTTGTCAAGCACAGCGACCGAATGAAGATATTACTATTTGGCTCAACTTTTTTTTGAATTGCCTGCACAATATTCAAAAACAACTGCTTAAAAAATTGAAACAAGGTGGTATGGAAACGCAACTTTCGCCACGCGAAAAAGCTATTTTAACGCTAATAATCAATTATACAGGGATAAAATCGGGCGAAATTGCCGAACGATTGGCAATTCCCAATTCTACCGTAAAGCGTATTTTGGCTGATTTGCAAACCAAAAATTTGATTGAAAAATACGGCAACGGGCGCAATACGAGTTATTCAAAAAAAATATAAACTCATTTTGACAGTCTAAATTCTCCAACTTTTATTCCCTGCCTCGCCGTCCCAACTTACAAATTACGGATTATTAAAATAAAAATCCCTTTTGCGTAAGCATAAAGGCTTTCGTTAGATATACCTTTGCACTCTCAAACCAACAGGTTGCGGAAAAATGAATACGGAACAAGCATGACAGATGTTTGACAGACAATATATGCGAGTTCTATAATAAAACAAATTGTAAATATATGAGTAAAACAGGTATTTTTTACGGTTCATCGGGAGGCAATACAGGCGACGTGGCTCGTCGCATAGCTTCTAAACTTAATGTGGACAGCGCAGATGTGCGCGATGTTGCTTCGGCTACGACTGATGACTTGACACAATATGACGTCCTGCTGTTCGGCAGCTCTACGTGGGGATTAGGCGATTTGCAGTATGATTGGGAAGATTTTATTAAGACAGTGACCGCAGCAGATTTGTCAGGAAAAAAAGTCGCACTGTTCGGCTGTGGCGACTCATCTTCCTATCCTGATACGTTTTGCAATGCCTTAGGAACAATCTACAAGGCGGTGAAAGACAGGGCTACAGTCATCGGCTTTGTTGATACGGCGGGTTATTCGTTCGACGACTCCGAAGCCGTCATTGACGGTCGATTTGCAGGCTTAGCCCTCGACGAAGATAACGAAAGCAACCTGACGGAAGAACGTATCAACCGCTGGACGGAGCAACTCGCAAAAGAATTGGTGTAAACAGGCATTAGCCCTTGAACAGGGAACCCGCAAAGATGGGTTGCGACAATACTGCAAAAATCCGTATATTTGCAAATCGAATTTCATTTTATCATGATAAACGGAAGTGGTTATGCAATATATCAGGAAACTAAAATTGGAAGAAATAGCTGAAGACTCCTTATTCTTATGGGGTGCAAGGCAGGTTGGAAAGACAAAAACACTAAGCTATACGTAGGGTTAGTTCTTTGCTGAAGTTTTCTAAGGCGGTGCTGTTGGGTAGCTGCTTTAAGGTGGAAAGGGATTTTTCGTAGTATTTTTGAATTTCTTCCTGACAGTGTTCTTTTATGTTTATGCTGTCATAGACTTTGCGGACACCCGCGATGTCGGCAGTGTCAATAGCGTTTCGCAACGATATGCGCCCTTCAGGAGTGAGGAGTTCCTGCGCCTTTATCCATAAAAACGTTTTCTTTTTTTCGATTATATCGCTGCCGATTTTTTTGCCAAATGTTTTTTCATCACCGTATAAATCAAGCAGGTCGTCCTGCAACTGAAATGCTAATCCTATATTCGTTCCATACTCCTGCAAATGCTCTCTCGCTTCTGGCGAAGCACCACCCATAATTGCACCGATGTCAAGCGCACCTGCAATCAGCACCGCTGTCTTCAAGCGTATCATTTCTAAATATTCGCGGAGCGTTACAGTTTGCTGTTTTTCAAAATCCATATCATACTGCTGCCCCTCACATACACCGAGCGCGGTTCTGTTGAACGACTCTAAAAGTGCGGGAAGTTTTTCTTTCTGACCGACTGCGATGTAGCGGTATGCTAAAATCAGCATTGCGTCACCAGAGAGAATCGCCGTATTGGTGTTCCATTTCTTATGCACAGTATCATTACCTCTGCGCATATCCGCATTGTCCATCACATCATCGTGTAAGAGTGTGAAATTGTGAAAAATCTCTATCCCTGTTGCTTGTGGCAAAACATCTTCGGCTTTTCCGCCAAACATTTCGCACGCTATCATCGCAAGCACAGGTCTTATTCTTTTGCCACCGAAAGAAAGAACGTAACTTACAGGCTCGTACAAATTCTTCGGCTCTTGCTCCGCAAGTGGCACAGAAGCGAGATATTCGTTAAATAATTGCAAATATTTTCTCATATCTTTTATAAATGACAAATTTTCGATAAGTTTTTTGTAGTTAAATCGGCACAAACAACAACTGCGTCAGCCTAATTGACAATTGACAATTAACAACTGCGTCAGCCTAATTAACAATTAACAATTGACAATTAACAACTGACAATTAAATAACTTTTTCGTCCAACATTCTTCGCCACGCCAACGCAATCTTCTTCTCTGAAAATTGAATAAACATATCTGCCACTTGTCTAATATCCAAGTTTTTTTCGCGCACCGCAGGCAAAATCGTTTTGACAATCTCTTTATACTCTTTCTCTGTTAATACCTTTTCGGAAGCCGCCAAACAGACATCACAGACACCACATTTCTTCGCGTTTTCTTCTCCGAAATACCTTAACAAACATACCGACCGACATAAATGTTCAGAGGAAGCATAGTCAATACTTTGCTCCAATTTATCTGCAGCATTTTTTGTTTGCTGACGAAGTGTCTTTGGCAATAAAAACTCTTTCTCAATCTCAATTCTATCACGTAAAAAACTTACTGTTGCACCTTTTTCTGTTTGCTCGTAGTCAATGATATTACGCTTCTGTAAAAATTTCAACTGCTCTATCGTTTCCTCTTTTGAAAGCCCGCTCCTTACAGCAATATCCTGTTCCGATACGTCCACATACCACGAAAAAACCGCGCCTCCATACAGACGTAAAATTGTTTGGATAATATTTTCGTAGCGTGGCACATCGACAGAAAATTTATACAGTGCCTCGTGAGCAACAGGTACATGAATTTTCGATTTATTGCGCATATTATCCGAAACAATAATAAAGCCCGCGCGAGATAAAAAGCCAAGCGCACTCATTGTTTCCGGCGCACGCAGTCGATACATGGTGCAAAATTCCTGCAAAGAAAAAGCCTCTGTCACGCCCTCGCCCGATCCAACAGGAATTTGATAGTTATTAAACAGAGCGTTATATACCGTGTATAAAAATTCTATCGTTGGATATGATGTCCTGAAATTATCTTCAAGACTTTTTTTGTCGGACGGATGATATAAAAGCAGCGCGAATGAACGTTTTCCATCTCTGCCACCGCGTCCAGCTTCCTGAAAATATGCTTCTAACGTTTCGGGCACATCAAGATGAATTACAAAACGCACATCAGGTTTGTCTATGCCCATTCCAAACGCATTTGTGGCGACAATAATTTGTGTCTTGTCGTTTATCCAGTCGTTTTGCCTGCGAGAGCGTATCGCTGCGGTAAGCCCTGCATGATATGCTTCGGCGGAAAATCCGTTCTTCTTTAAAAATATAGCGATTTCTTCCGTCTTGCGCCGATTGCGTACATAAACTATCCCACAGCCCTTTATTTTTCCGACAATACGAAGCAGTCGCCCGCGTTTGTCCTCGTCGTGAATGACGTAATATGTTAGATTGTCGCGGTAAAAACTTTTTTGAAAAACTTTTTCGGGTTTAATTTTTAGTTGGTGAAGAATGTCCTTTACAACGTTGGGGGTGGCGGTGGCGGTGAGAGCGAGAAGCGGTACACTACCCGAAGCAACAGCAGGCGAAGCAGCAGCAGCAGACGAAGCAACCGCAGGCGAAGCAGAAACAGCAGCAGGCGAAGCCGAAACCCTGTCAATCAACGGTCGTATTTCCGCTATCTGCAAATACGGCGGACGAAAATCATACCCCCACTGCGACACACAATGCGCCTCATCAACGGCAAGCAGCCCGACTTTTATATGCTTTAACCGCTCTAAAAAATTCTTGTTGCGCAGACGTTCCGGCGACACATACAGAAATTTTATTGTGCCCTCTACAGCCCTGTCTAAAAGATTTTCCTGCTCGCCAAAAGACATACCAGAAAAAAGTGCTTCAGCCTCCAATCCTCGCTTTTGCAGATTTTCCACCTGATCTTTCATCAACGCAATAAGAGGCGAGATAACAAGACAAATTCCGTCCCTCATTAGAGCCGGAATTTGAAAGCAGACAGACTTGCCGCCGCCTGTGGGCAGAAGCGCAAGTGCATCCCTGCCCTCTGCTGCATTAACGACAATGTCTTCCTGCAAGGGACGAAAACTATCGTATCCCCAATATTGTTTGAGTAATTCGCGTGCCCGAAGCCGCAACGACAAGCTATTCTCCTTTCTTTCTGCCACTCACCGAAAAATTCTTTGCTTCCCAAGTGGATGAATTAGACGCGTCACTGACGTATTTGAGTGCGAAACGAACGCGTGGCGAACCTATGTAATCAGACACATCCATACTGCCTGAATTTATCCATGTAAAGTCTGTCCCTGTCGGTTTTGCTACCCATGGAATACGTGTCCATGTTGCGGTATTCGGTAAACCACCTGTATAGTTTGTAGAAACCATTAACGAAATTGCCTGATCAATGTTTTGCGTACGCAGATAATTGAGCGCATTGTCTATTGAAACTACAACACTCTCATGATTTCCTGTGAGGTCAATATCAGGCGAAATAAGCCAGTCTTCATTTGCATTTGAACTTCCCGAATAACCCGACATCATCGCACAGCCGTACTGCGAAGAATAAGACCACACTTGAGCACCTGAAACATTTTGTGCAGTCCATGCACCCAAACCAGAAGAAAATGACTCCTCGTAAATGGTTGTCCATGGCTTAGCATCCCATTTAAAGCCCCTGAAATCGGTGAGTTCGCGAACATAAAATTGATACGTGGTGTTGTAAACAGTATAAATACAAACAATGTCGCCCACACTGTCGGGAACGAGGGTTGTCGTATATTTCCACGCACTGCTGTTACGCAAAATAAGGGGAGTAGAGGGGGATAGCTGTAAAGAAAGCGAGCGGTCTGTCGATATAGGATTACTGCCGACAGGGGGCTTTGGACACATTGGCTGTCCTACATCCCTATTGCTAAACTTTACGTTTTTAAGAACTACAAGCTGGTTTAACATACTGCCACGAGGACCGTCCGAAAAATCCGAACTTTCCCAAATTTCCGTTGGTTTAAGAAGTAACGAATCTTTTGGATTATTTGGAATATCGTCCTTATATACTCGTGTCATAAAAATGTCGTCGGGAATACGTCCAATTGTCGGGAATGTTCCTGCGTTACGCTGATACACGTACCCTATTTGAGGCAAGCCGTTGTACAGCCCAAGTATCAAACCTGTCAGCCTGATATAAAATTTTTGTCCGACAGGAAGAAAATTATAAATGCCTGTCTTGTCTATCGAAATATTCATTGAGGCAGGGTATCCATCTATTCTGCCTAAACCTGACGCATCTCTCACAAAAAGGTTTTTATAAATATTGCCATTGTGGTCGTTTGCAGTAACGATAACGTATATATAGTAATCTTTCATGACAGTATCAACTCTTCTCACGACACTGCTGTCAGGGAGAGTATCATAATGTACATTTATTTCCATATACTGTGTGATAGTATCCATCTTGTTGTTATTTTCATCTGGAAATGCTCCCTTTAACTCTTCAATAGAGACAAGTTTTGCATTTGGTGGAAGATTGTACTGCGCATCCGAATAGTCGGGGACGGGGTCAAAATTTGTTCTAACACAACCTGCGACTATAAATGCCACAAGTATAATTGTCATTATTTGTTTTATGTTCATATTCTTATAATTTATTAATGGTAATACGAAATTCGCATATAATTGTCGTGCTCATTTCATTTTAATCTTCATTTTCGCCTGTTCCACCGCCTGCCTCTGTCGGAATATCCTGAAAAACAGTTAAATCAGCTACGGTGCGAATTGTCAGCTGAGGCTGTGCGTTACCCTGATATGGATAGTGACTCAAAATGCCAACTATACAGCCCTTACCTCTTGGCAAATAGGCGTTTGTGAACTTGCTCTCCGTGCTGTTACGCACTATAAGCGTTTGATTTGCGTCATCCCTTATATTTCTGTTTGAACCATTGCCTGCATCGCCCTGTGTTGCAAATGTCTTCCCCTTATTTACCGTATCCCCCACAGCTGCAGCGTCCACAAACACCACACTGTCTATCTTTATCAAAACACCAGCGTAACGAAGTACGTCGTCATTAATTTCTGCAATAGTCATCAATTTTGGTTCAGGAAGATTTCCCGGATAGGGCAAACCAATTTTGGCGATATAAGTACTTTTCATTACGTCTGTAATACGACCTGTCGCATTCGGATTGCTTCCGCTCGTTCCCCTGCCAAGACCTATCTGCGCCATATTTCCGTAATTTCCGATGGAAAGACCCCGCAGGCTTATAATTACTCTTTGACCAACAGGATACTCCCCCCAAATTGCCGTCATGTCCAATTCAACATCAAGCCCATACTCGTTAGTGTCCTGAATAAACATTTTTTTATAAACGTTGCCCGACACGTCGTTAGCCGTAACAACACCCTCTATGTAGAGTGTGTCTTCTATAACAGCGTATGAGTTTCTGGCATTGTAGCGATCTATAAGATCTTCAATCGTTATGTTGGCGACCCAACCGTCTGGTGCTACAGGAGGCGTAAATGGTGGACGGTCGAAATTCTTTGCGCAGGAAGCGAGGACTGCCACCAAAAGCCCTGCTGCGATATATGTTGTGATTTTTTTCATTTTCTTCTTAAATTGTTTTTAATATGTCATTATGGAACTCGCAAATTTATAATTTGTTTTTACCGATAAACTGTGAGATAATGTTAAAACCTAAATCCTAAATTTATAAAAAACGTCGTTCCGAAAGAATAATAATATTTTGACGGAAATTTATCAAGATTATGTTCTGCAAAATCCATTCTGCTCTGCTCATAACCACCCGAAACAATATTTTTATTATTTAGAATATTTGAAACACTTGCGTTAATATTTAAGTAGTACTTTCCCTTAAAGCGAAACCCCTTACCGATGGAAGCATCAAGGGTAAATCCACCCTTAACTTCTTCCTGGTCAAAAATCTTGGCAACAAGCGGGTCTTCTGGCAGAAGACCATTTACAGAAAGCTCTGTCCTGCGTTCAGGATTAAAACTCAAATATGTCTTACCGACATAATTTACGGAAGCGTCAATCCAGATGCTGTATGGGAGAGAGAATTTGAGCTGGAAAGATTCGCCATTTTGAGGTCCTGAAATAAAGAAATTCTTTTCATAAACAGTTGTCGTCATATCTTCACGCAGACCATTTTCGACAGATATTGTCGCCTGCGGACGCGCAGTGTAGCGATAATCACCATAGCTGCCGACAAAAATGAGCGACAGCCATGGAGTAGCCTTAACCTCAATACCAAACTCTACGCCAAGATGACGTTTATTTACTCCTGTCAGATTATAATTAACGAACGTCCGATATTCGTCGTGATAAAAACTCATAGACTCCATCGCATCCGTATATTGCGTTGCAAAAAACGTTGCACGGAAAGAAACATATCTTGAACGGAAAAGGTAGTTGATGTCGCCCGACAAAATTTGTTCACTCCGCAAATCAGCCACTGTATTGTCCTTTATACGTGGCGAAACATACGAATAGCGCACCCAAGGGGCACGTGTCTTGAACATCGCATTAACATAAATATAGTTGAAGCCGTTTATCTTGCCTACCACACCTGCTTTTAGTCCATAGTTAAAAAACGAATGTGTCTTGCCTGTTCCGTAGGAATTGTCGGGCGCACGACCGTTTCTCATAAGACCCTCACGCCAGAAAGTTGTAGTAGAAAGATCCAATCCTGCATAGAAATCAATATGCGGATAAACGAAATTGAAGTTCGCAAAAATTTCGTTATACGAAACGTTCAATTTATAATTGTACTTGTATATATCGCCCTCTTTCACAATTCTGTTAGGATTATTAAGGTCATTCTGCACTTCGTCGGCATCAACATTAAAATCTCTTTCGGAAAACTGATCAACATCTTTCCACCAAAGACCACCAAGCATATCTTCAATCATGGTGTAATTATGCGAAGTGCTATGGCGCGACTTCAAGCCTGCCGTAAGTTTTAGCGGATTTGAAATTTTATAATTCAACACTGAACTCAAAGCAATATCGCTAACATCGTTCCGTCTGTCTTCTATAATATATTTTGCCTGCTCGCCAAGTTTGTTTTGCGTATAGTTCACCTGATAAAGCTCATCCCAGTCTATCTGACGTTTGTTTACATCGTTTCTCCACATATCCGCGATAAAATCTTTCGCAGACTGGAGCGTTTGGTAGCTCGGCATATAACGGTAATAATCGGGACGCGGGTCGGGAGCATCGTACCAGTTGAGTGCCGTAGAACCGTATTCACCAAACTGATATGATGCTGTCGTGGAAAGTTTCAAGTCGTTGTTTGGCTTATAGTCCCACGTCAAAAGAAATGTCGGAATAAATGTATGACGGATACGCGCGTTGCGAACAACTTTTTTGCCGTCTTGTGTCTGGTATCCCCAATTGGGATTGTAAAAATTTGAGCCTACCAAATCGTATGCTTCCTGCGTTGCTGCTGCGTTCATCCCTCGTTGTCCGGGTGAACCGAAAGCTGTAAGATTTAAGCTGTGTTTTGCGAAACGTTTCTCTACTCCCAGATAATATCCCCAATAATCATAAATTGAACCCGCAATATATCCGCCATTACCCCAACGGCGAGAAATACTCGCTGCGACAGACCATCCGTTTTTCATAACGCCTGTTCCGAAAGTGTACATCAGGCGATGTACATAAGTGCGATTTGAGAGTGCGTAGGAAAATTTATGTTGCTTCGGAATTGCGGATGCACGCATATTTATATTTTGCGCACCGCCAACGTTACCAAAAGAAAAGTCAGTCGGAAAAAGACCGCTTATAATTTCCTTGTTGCGAGTAGCGTCGTTAAGACCACCCCACTCCGAAAAAGAAGACCGCCCTGTTTCGGCATCATTCATTATAACACCGTTAATGTAAACGGAATTATCATTGTTATCATAGCCTCTTGTCTTGAAAAAGAATGGACTTAAAGCGTAACCGATATTGCGGTCAAACACATCCTGTGAATTAAGAAATAGACTTGACACCGCTTGTCCGCCATAACCGACATCTTCGTCGGCATCAAGCTCCGAAAGAACAATGTCATCCGAAACATTATCAACTGTGTCCTGTTGTGGTGAAGCAAATGCTACCGCAGTAAAACAGGACATCAGGACACATACAAAAAATTTTTTTACCATGTAATTATCCATTATAATCTGTTTATTCTGTAAATTTACACAAAATTTATTTCAGACTTGCAAAAATGTTGATAAAATTAAGTAAAAATAGTTCCATTAACGGATATATAATTCTTGTAATCCTCTCATCTATCCTCTTTTTAAGAGAGTGGTCGTATGATTTGACATCTATTATTATCGGGGTATCTGTCTTATTGGGGGCGGTATTTCTAACAATCATTTTAAGAAATCAAGCCCTTGCTAAAAATTGTATTACGGCAGGATTGGTTTTTGTCGTCCTTTGTTATTCCGACCCTCTTCTTTTTGAAGATATAAGATTTATTGTGGAAGTTTTTGTCGCTCTTGTCGCGTTTTTTTATCTTCTGCGCTCTAATGACAAGACAGGCAGCGAATATGTCTTTTTCTTTAACAGCTCGTTTTTGTTGTCGTGCATTTCTGTTTTTGACAATATTTTTGTTGTCGCGCTTCCATTTATTTTATTTGTGTTGCTCTTTTACAGCAGCAATAATTTTCGTCATTGGATTATATCCATAATAGCGATGGCTGTGCCTTGGGTACTTTATTATTGTTTTTGTTTTTTGACTTCGCGACCTTTTTTGTTTTCTATTGATTTGAAGCCTGTAATGCCCGAATGGGATTTGCCGCTTATTCTGCAAACGGTAGAGTTCTTTATCGGAGTTGTTGCTTTTATTTTTGGGATAAATACTCTACGTGGGGATATTATTTTTCGAAGAAAAACATCATTATTTTTATTCGCATTTGTATATTTTTCAGCGTTCGGTATCCTCTTTTACGAGCAGCCCGCCTCACATATCATGTTCCCGATAATCAGTGCTTTCGTCATCGGAAAACTCCTCAATTATCCACGAATAAAGTGGATTGCCGAAATCACCCTCCTCGCGCTGATAGCGGCGGTGTTGATTATTTAGCGTAGTGATTTGAAAATTATAGCGTTCCCCCGCCCCCTCGCAGAGCTTCGTGGGCGGGGTCGGGCTTTCGCCTGTATCTTTTTTGTATCAGACAATCACAAACACCCCTCACTAACAGCAGCAGGCAGACCTCTCGCCACCAACCACAAAAAAGGATGTCGGCTCAAAGTCGCGAGTAAGCGAGAGCAGAGGACGCGCTTGCGCGGACTATGCCGAGCGTGAGCGACTTCATTGCGAAGCAATAATCCCTAACGCGACCCACTGTCTTGTGTAATCACGAATTATCACTCGCAAACCACGAGCACTGCCCCATTCCCCACAGCCCCCCGCACCGCCACCCACCGCAAGCCCGACAAACACCATAACTTCCGCCCACTATCCTGTTCACCCACAGCCCCCGCCTGCCCCTCACCCAACAACGTTCACAGCCCAACACCCATCGCCACCCCGCAATTTCGGCATCCCCCGCACCGCCCGCCCGCCCGCCCTGCGAATTATCAATTATCACAATTGCAAAGATAAAATTCGCATGACAAACAAAATTGAGCTTGAAATTTTAACGAAATTTTTATTCGTCTGTGCGTAATTCAAGAATTTCTTCTGAATTTGCAATTTTAAGGTGATGTGTATAAGTTATTAACAGTAAGCTTTTTTTGTCAAATATTTTCACTGTCTGATTTTTAGCTGATTTTCAAGATATTTGGTCTTTTTTGACAGTGGCGATTGCAGCACAAGATTAAGTATTTCTTTTGTTATTAACAGCTTACAGCACCTCAAATTTGTAATTATGCAGAATTAAAATAAAAATAATCTGTACATTTGCGCTTGAGTGGTTTATACCCAAAGGTGATTTTATAATCGTGAATTGAAATTAAGTTTATTACCTTTAATCTGCAGGCAAGAAGTTTTTATATTGGTGAGAAGTTGAACGAATTTAGTGAAAAGTTGAACGAATTTAAACCTTTAAAATAAATATCTTATGAAAAAACTGTTTCTACTTCTGCTTTGTGTATGCTCGGCATACTACTTATTCGCGATGGATTGGAATAAAACCACAAAAGCGGATCCTTGTGGCGAACAGACTGTATCCTCTGTTTCATTATACGGATTTCAAATGATGGGTGCGGAGCCGTTGGGTTTTTCGTTTATGTACAGTACTGTCATTGCGAGAGATGAGATACAGACGAACTAACGCGTTAAGAAAATATAGATGGTCTTTCGTTTTCATATTGTTCCTCTGTTTTGGCTGTTCCATAAAAAATTCGGATGACGTATTTGAGTGTTTTTGGCAAGAAATGGACCAAAAATATCCGTATTTTGACGAGAAAAATGTTGATTGGAATTCCATATATGGGCGTTACTATAGCCGTACACGAAATGCCTCTACGGAAGAATATCTGCAAGTGTTTCAAGAAATCATAGATAGCTTGCGCGACGGACATGTTTGGCTTAAAGCAGAGAATACTGTCTTGTACTATGATAGTCCTGTCGCAGAAATAGATGGATATTACACGTGGTTTTCTAATATTTACCAGTATGGCATTGCCACAACGCAACATAACCCTGAGGTTGATAAGTGTTACTCTACATTACAATTAAAGGGGGACATTCTGTATATGCAGTATTACACCTCACCAAAATTTCACGCAGACACTTTTGAACAACTGATAAAAACATATTCATACAAGAATGGAATTATTATTGACGTGAGATTAAATGGTGGTGGTCAAGAACCTGTAGAACTAATTTCCTGCTTTTTTAATGGAGTAAAAACCGTTCGTTACGAAAAGCATAAAAAAGGCAAGGGGCATAACGATTTCACAGATTATTTTCCAATACAAATAACAGGACGTGGAACTATAGACGGAAATATTCCTGTCGTTATTTTGACAAGCAAGCAGACTTATAGTGCTGCGAATTTTTTCGTAGCAGATATGAAGTATCTCGACAACGTTACAATCATAGGAACAACGACTGGTGGTGGTGGCTCACCTCGACAAACGTATATTTTGCCTAACGGATGGATTTATGCTTCTCCCTGCTCGCGTTCGTACGACATAAAATACAATTCTATTGAGTCTGGAGTTACTCCACATATAGAAATAGTGCTAACACCTGAAATGAAAGAAGAAATGAGATTAACAGGAATAGACCCTGTGTTCAAGGCTGCATATCAATATTTGTTAGACAAATGACAACGGCACGTAGAATATCCCTGTTATTATTTGCTTCAAGTATCAACGGTTTGCTTTTTGCAATTCCGTTTATATGGGACAGTTTTTTCTTTTTAATATTTATTGCGTTTGTCCCCTTATTTTCCGTAACCAAGTATCTAAAAACAATAGAGGCATTGTTGTATTCCTTTGTTTGTGTCGCAACTTGGTTTTTCTGTACATTGCAATGGGTACACTCGCCTAATCTCAATGTCATCTGGAGTATCTTTTTAATATTTCTTATAATTTTAATAACATTTTTGCCGTTCTGTCTGTATTTTTGTGGCATAAATAAAATGCCCATAAAAAAGGAGTACAAATATTTACTTTTTATTCTTGTATGGATATTGGTGGAATGGCTTTCCTGTGAATGGAAATTATCTTTTTCTTTTCATCTTTTGGGGTATTATTTGGGAAATGTTCCGTCACTTATTCGGTGGTATCAATATACAGGGGTAATAGGTGGCACAGTATGGATATTGTGGGTAAACTTTATATTTTTGTACATCATTGACAGTCAAAAAAGAATAAGCAGATGTAAAATATGGATTTATAGTATTGTTGCTATTATTCCTTTGTGTATCTCGTTTTTTCTACATTTTACTCCTGTTGAAACACAGCGAACGGAAAAAATATGTGCGCTAAATCTAAACGATACGCTTAGTAATAAAGTGCAACTCATTAATGCAATTAATTATTTATCAGCTACACCTTTTGACAGTACCTGCTCTTTTATTGTTATGCCTGAAACCATTTGTTATTTGCCTGCGAGTTCTATTCCATATAACATTTATTTTTCTGCTATTAAATCTCTATTGAAGCAACGAGCACCGCAAACGTCTATTATATTTGGTGCTTCAACGCAAAACTTGGGCGAGGGAGCGTCATTTGACGATATTAATCGTTTTAATATGGTATTATGTTGTGACACATCAGGATTAACGAATTATAGAAATAAAACGTTATTAGTTCCTTTTGGTGAATTTATTCCATATAAAAGTGTTTTTGGAAAAATACCAAACATTGAAGAAATTGCATCTAACTCAACCGTATATGAAGAAAAATACGATACTGTTTTTTGCAAAAACAGTATGTGTATTCTCCCCTTGATTTGTTATGAGCTTTATTTTAGCAACCACATCGCAAAGTATATACGAAAGAATAATATCGAAGTCATTATAACTGTTTCAAACGACAATAGTGTAAAAGATTCACTGTTTGCTCAACAGTTTATACGTATGGCGCGGACACAAGCGGTTACATTTGCCAAACCCTTTATCAAATCTGCCATATCTGGGTTTTCATTTATTATTTCGCCAAGAGGCAAAATGCTTTCAAAATCTCATTTTAATTCATTGGAACTTATCGAAGCAACTGTGCCATTGAACAGTTGCGTAACTTTGTTTGCTCGAATAGGGAATACTGCAACATTTTTATATTGGATTACTTTATTTTTAATTGTTATTATAATAGAATGGTATGGTATGAAACGAGCATGACGAATGTCGCTACCCGAAGACAACTGTTTATTGGCGAGTTCCATACGACCTATTAACAAAAATTTACAACCGTATGAAAAAATATTCTTTACTGATAATGCTCCTGCTTAATATAAATTTATTTGCTCAAAATAATACGGGTAAATTCAACAGTTCGATAGGTGTTGGTGAGGAACGGCGATACAACTATATGCTTTTCCCTTTTGAATTTAAAGGTCTTAATTATAGTCTGAATTTAGAATGGCAGATGCCTCACTCCAAATGGCTTTCTGACGTGAAGTTCTATCTTCATTTTGCGTCCATTTTTGCTGATAACAGTCCTGTCAATATTCCAATATTTAATACGGCGGAACTTTGTTTTGGTGCAAAGTTACAGTATCAAATTATGCGAAAAGTTTTGTCGCTCTCTGATGATAATTTTCGATTGTATGTCGGCGGAAATATAGAGGTACAGCCTGAAAATGAGATGTTTACTTATGCTGCGGAAGATATATCTAGATATTTTCTTGCATTAGATTTTTCGCTCGGTGCGTCCATATATGCCGAATATAATTTTGGATGGGCGAAGATTTCCGATAATTTTTCTATGCCACTACTCGCAGGTTCTTTCTATCCCCATTATCAATATTCCCCATTCTATTATTCAGGAAAGGCGGGGCGTTACTTCACTTTTGCTCCAATAGGAATACTAAACAGATTAAGCAATTATTTGAACGTAGAATTTCCCATCACTATACGCAAAAAGCCATACGGCACATTATTTTTATCTTATAACTTTAACTTTGAGTATTCCACCATTCGCGACAACACCATCCGCCGAATTGGGCACGCTGCATTGATTGGATTTTCGTTTAAGATACACAAATAAATTGCGTTATTCGGTTATTCTGTTTTGTTATTAATAATTTGCAGCACCTCAAAATGCAAATGTGCCCATGTAATTATCCATTATAATCTGTTTATTCTGTATAATTTACACGAAATTTATTTCAGACTTGCGAAAATGTTGATAAAATTAAGTGAAAATAGTTTCATAATAATTTTCGTCATTGGATTATATCCATAATAGCGATGGCTGTGCCTTGGGTGCTTTATTATTGTTTTTGTTTTTTGACTTCGCAACCTTTTTTGTTTTCTATTGACTTGAAGCCTGTAATGCCAGAATGGGATTTGCCGCTTATTCTGCAAGCGGCAGAATTCTTTATCGGAGTTGTTGCTTTTATTTTTGGGATAAATACTCTACGCGGGGATATTATTTTTCGAAGAAAAACATCATTATTTTTATTCGCATTTGTATATTTTTCAGCGTTCGGTATCCTCTTTTACGAGCAGCCCGCCTCACATATTATGTTCCCGACAATCAGTGCTTTCGTCATCGGAAAACTCCTCAATTATCCACGAATAAAGTGGATTGCCGAAATCACCCTCCTCGCGCTGATAGCTGCGGTGTTGGTGATTTAGCGGGGGGATGGGGATGGTTTGCAGGGGATAGCTTAGACGTTGAGGCGGATTTCAATTACTCACAAAACATCATATACAGTGCCATTTTAAGTTTGTTGATTTCTTCGACAGGCAGACTTCCAAGTTGTGCCTTTATACGCGCTTTATCAACCGTTCTTATTTGGTCTGTGGCTATTGCACCACTTTTTCCGTTAATGATACAGGGAATACGAAAAGAGTAAGGCTTAATTGTAGATGTTAGGGGTATGACAACGACAGTATTTAAGTGTTTATTTAGCACATCAGGACTTGCAACAACACAAGGACGAGTTTTTGCAATCTCACTACCAAGTGTCGGATTTAGATTTACCCAATAGATACCGAATTGATTTATTTCCATGTCCACCAATCCATTTTTTCATCCTCAAAAATATCTGGTATCAACAATGTATCGTCATTCGAAGCGTGCATTTTTATTGCATCTCTTTCCCATTCGGAACGCATATCGCACTTCTCAATGTTCTTTTTATTCTCACCCGTTAATGACATTTGGATATAGCGTACCATCTTCTTTCGTTCCTCTACAGGCATTGCAATAATAGCACCTGCAATTTGCTCGTAGTCTATTGTTGTGTTTATCGTTGCTTTCATCGTGTGGTATTTTGAGCAAATATAGTGAATTTGCAAGAGTTTTTTACATTCATCGCACAAAGATGTCGCAGGAGTGTTTAATTGCCGAAATCACCCTCCTCGCGCTGATAGCTGCGGCGACGGTGATTTAGCTGTTGAATTTGAAAATTATAGCGTTCCCCCGCCCCCTCGCAGAGCTTCGTGGGCGGGGTCGGGCTTTCGCCTATATCTTTTTTGTATCAGACAATCACAAACACCCCTCACTAACAGCTGCAGGCAGACCTCTCGCCGCCAACCACAAAAAAGGATGTCGGCTCAATCCCTAACGCAAGCCCCCGCACAGCCCCACCCGTGCGGACTATGCCGAGCGAGAGCGACTTCATTGCGAAGCAATAATCCCTAACGCAAGCCCCCCGCAGTGCCCCACTCGTGCGGACTATGCCGAGCGAGAGCGACTTCATTGCGAAGCAATAATCCCTCATATCTAACGCGACCCACTGTCCTGTGCAATCACGAATTATCACTCGCAAACCACGAGCACTGCCCCATTCCCCACATCCCCCGCACCGCCCAACCCACCCGCCCCAGAGGATTAGATGTGCCAACACTACCCTCCGGTTTTCCAAATTGAGTTCCCGCTCGAAGAACATCTCAAATCTATCCCCCCCTGCGACGAGTCTCGTAACGGAGGTTAAATGCACAACTTTTTCGCCTTGATGACATATTTCTTTGCATTTTTTTCGCAAACGTACCCGCTTTTGTTTTATCTACAAATACATGGTGCTTTCTCAGCAGACCCTAATTATACAATTTACACCTCGCTAAATTTCTTGAACTTTTCTGCTTGTTCCAATACTTGTGTAAAAACTTCTTCATTCCATTCGGGAGGATAACCGTTTTTGTATAAAAGTATGGTCAAATCCAATCGCAACTGATTTTTTATGTTATCGCGATTAATCCAATCCACATATTCTGCATTGTTTTCTACCAATTCTTTAATTGCTTTGGCAAGCAGGATACATTTTTCATCGGCATAAGTAAATTTATGAGTATCACGCACCTTTACCAAAATATCGTAAAATGCTTTTTCTTCAAAGGTAATACCTAACTTTTCAAAAGATTTTTTGTCTTCATCTAATTTGGAAAAAATATCAATCAACTCATCGGATAGAGAATTTACAAAGTCACCTACAACCTGATTTGTAAAAGTTAGTTTGTCGCGGGTATTATATTTTTCGATTACTTGCCGCAACATTTCATCAAACTCAATGGCTTTGGCTTTATTGGTTCGACCATAATCTTTTATTGCTTTTTTGAGTAGTTTCAACAAGGCATTGAATTTTGTCATCGGCATTTTTAAATCATCCAATTTCTTTTCAAATTCTTCGCTGAAAATACCTTCTGCTTCAGTTGCATTGACTATATTTTCTACACCATTGCAAGTAATTGCCTGCCTTACCATTTCTTCAACACGGCGATTCATTGTTTCTGTATCGGGAGCATGACCGATTGTCTGTTTGTAAATAATGGAACGAATTGCCAAATAAAATTGAGCATAAGTCGTTTCCTTGTCTGTCAGCAATCCAGAAGGGAAACAAATTTCGTATGCCGCCTTCAATCGTTGAGTGATGCCCATATAACGAATTTGTGTATCCTTTACCAACATAATAAATTCAGCCGCACGATTAAGGCATTGCAGACGAGCAAGCGCATTGTCGGTTTGAAAAAAGTCACTGCTGTCGAACGAATCAGAAGGAACAGAAAGCTCTGCTGCAACAAGTATCCTACTGTTTCCGCAAGCCATCTCGCTTTCACTGCAATAATTGTTTTCATTATAATTATTAGTGAATAAATTATGACACAAATCCAAATGATTGCGGAAAATTTTGAGTGTAGCTTCCATGTTTTCAATGTTTCCACCTTCATCGCCGCCATATTGTTTGAGCGCTTTTTGCATATTTTCCATTATGCCGATATAATCGACAATCAGCCCTTTTTCTTTGCCCGAAAATTTGCGATTTACCCTCGAAATAGTCTGAATTAAAGTGTGTCGTTGCAATGGTTTGTCAATGTACATCACTGCCAATGAAGGTATATCAAAACCTGTTATCCACATATCCACCACAATGGCAATTTTGAAATTGGAGTCATCTTCTTTGAATTGTCCATCAAGCATGGTGCGGTGGGCTTTGTCGCCCAATAGTGCGTACATCTCTTTTGGGTCATCTTTGTCGCGGGTGGCTACAATATTAACCATTGGCAACAGTTGCAGTTTTTCGAGTTGTTCGGCGGTTAATTGGCTTTCGTCTTCGCATTTTTTGATTTCAAACCAAGCGGGACGGATTTCTCTAATCTCGTTATGCAAAGCATAGGCAATAGCACGGTCGGCGCAAACAATCATTGCTTTTTGTACAATTTCGGGCTTTTCATCCACTAATTTTTCATAATGCACTGCCAAATCGTTTGCCAATTTTTTCAGACGTTCGGGGTGAGCAAGTATTTTGCGCATTTGACTCATTGCGTGCTTACTGCGTTCTATTTGCTCATCGGTTGAGCCTTCTTCTTCACATTGCCGGTAATAGGCTTCAATTTCTTTAGATTGCTCGGTGTTGAGTATAACTCTTGCTAAACGCGGCTCGTAGGTAATAGGTACGGTAATCTCATCATCGCATGATTCTTTCATGGTATATTTGTCCACCACATCGCCAAATACAAGGATTGTTTCGTCAATGGGTGTGCCTGTAAAGCCCACATAAGTGGCATTGGGAAAGGAATCACGCAAATATTTAGCAAAGCCAAAAGAGGTTTTAACGCCTTTTTCTTCGTCGATAATAAGTTTACTGCCTGTATTTCCCTGTGTACGGTGCGCCTCGTCGGAAATACAAACTATGTTTGCTCTGTGAGAAAGCAATCCGGTATCAGCACAAAATTTCTGAATGGTAGTGATAAATACACCGCCACTTTGACGGATGCCCAACTCATCTTTCAAATCTTGACGACTTTCGATACTGCGGACAGTTTTGTCGTTGAGATAGGTGGTCGAAGCACAGAAAAGTTTCGATGCCTGTGTGTCTAAGTCTTCGCGGTCGGTAATGACAATGATTGTCGGATTTCCCAGTGTTTTGCTATCACGCATGGCTAATTGGCGAGCAAGAAAAAGCATCGTAAATGTTTTACCACAGCCTGTTGCGCCAAAATAAGTGCCGCCTTTTCCATCACCGCCGGCAGATTTGAGGTGCAGACGAATATTATCGAAAAGTTTACGAGTGGCAAAAAATTGCGGATAGCGGCAAACCACTTCCAACTCTTTATCATCCGAATTATCGGGATAATAAACATAATCCCGAAGGATTTCTATAAACCGGTTAGGTGCAAGTGCGCCATTGATTAGCGTTTCATTTTCTTTTATTCCTTTTGCTGATGAATCCTCGTTTTCGATTTTTTTCCATGCATAATAATATTCGTAGGGTGTAAAAATCGTTCCTAAGCGAGCATTCGCACCATCGGCAATGACCGACAAACAGCAATGACGCATCAAAACAGGAATGTCGCGGGTGTAGCGATTGTGAATTTGCTCCCACGCATCATGAATGGTTGTTTCTTCGTTAGTTGGATTTTTCAATTCAATGATTACTGTCGGAATACCATTGACAAACAGCAAAATATCTGGACGACGATTGGCGTGTTGTATCACTGTAAATTGGTTTACACAACGGAAGATATTGTTTTTGGGCGTTTCAAAATCAATGTAATTGATAAAAAGGTTTGACAATTCAGTATTATCTCTTTGCAGATAATAGGGATTTGTGCCTGTCAGCAAGTTAAACATAGCTCTACTGTCAGAAAAAAGCGATGAATTTCCGCCTAATTTTATGTTGTTGATGAGCGTAAGAAGTTCATTCTCTGTTAAATCGGCATATTTACCCTTT
The DNA here is from genome assembly GCA_031274555.1 of Bacteroidales bacterium. Taxonomy (GTDB): domain Bacteria; phylum Bacteroidota; class Bacteroidia; order Bacteroidales; family P3; genus JAIRNR01. Next base: position 23,912 of record JAISPZ010000141.1, read on the forward strand.
AGATAATCTCTCAAATCATCTTCGAGGATAACTTCTTGCGCCCTACGGTGAATTTCTTCGCCGTTGGTATATTGCCAGCCTGTTTTGCATAACAGTTCAATAAACGCTTCTTCGTAAGTACTTTCTGTAAACTTTGCCACATTAAAATCAATTATTTATCTATTTAATCATAAAAATAATCATTACATGTATATATTCATTGCATAAAAAGTTGTATCTTTGTACCGAGTTCATTTCTCATTTGAGAAAAGGAAATCGAAAAACGCAAGCCACGAGGTTCTGCGTTTTTTGTTTTTATGCCACATCTGCCAACCTCCTTTTATATTTTTTCATCATCTTATCCCTGGCTTTATCCTTGCCTTCAAGATAATACGCCGTGAGTAAATAATACTCGTTTTTCTTACGCATTGGCTCTAATACAATCACATAATATTCATCTTTATCGTAAATGTATGTTCGCGTTCCATCGGGCTCTGCCACCGAAAAGACAAGCATATTCTCTTTTTTGTTTTCTTCGACATGATATTTCAACCAATGCAAACGTATAGACCGAGCCATATCAAACGCTCTCTTTTTCACGCTCTTATCTGTAATAACTGTTGTTAAATGCGTAAACAAACGCTCCATTGAATCTTGTCCGTCAGCGGGAGTTGGATTCAATTTTTTGGATTGAAATACAAAATTGAGATTGTTCGTAATATCTCTTTCAAAAATGCCTTTCAACGATTTTTCCCGTTGAAATTCATTCATGTAGGCAAGTTCCAATAGTTGGTTGTATATTTTAAGCAAATTTAATGGCATACTATTTCAGTTCAATAAAAAACAGGTTCAACTTTTCAGAATAATTTGTTTTGCCTAAATTAGGCATTTTAGCATGCTTTTTAATCTTCTCAATGATTTGCATTTTAGCAATATTCTTATGTTCAACATCATTGGAATTATAAGAAATAGCACCCATAAGAAAATCAGCTAATTGCATCAGCAAGCTTTCGTGCGAACGAATATTCTGCACATTACGAAAAACGCCAAATTTGGTGTTCAAAATTTCTCGAAGTTTTCGCACTTTACAAGCGCTTAGCGTATCTTTAATATCAAGATAAACGTTGTAATGATTGAAGGTATCAATATGATAATTCAATAACTGATAGTACATTTTATAATAAAAGTCGTCATACGTTTGTAAATAGTCCGTGTTTTTTATTTTTGACTTATCTATACCAACAGCACGGAATTTCAGGTCGGTATCGAAAAAATAATCAACCAAATCCATGTAGAAGTGTAGTTTGGAATTTGATACTTTAGACCATTTTATCTCGGCAAAGAAATTATGTTTCTTTTTCAGTTCGTTAATCCGTCCGCTATGGCGGGATACTTGCGGATAGGCACAACTTACTGACCCCAAAAACATAAAGGGTTTATGGTCGTTCTCTAAATGACAACTTTCGTCGCAATAGATATTGAATGTTTTACTCGTTATTTCGCTCATATTATTGTTGTTGTTATACTATTTTCTACACCCTGTTTTATCAGTATTGGCTAACAAAAATCCGGCAATGCCGTCGGTTACATCCAATTTGGATAACATGTGCAGAATCCAAGCATAGTTAGCATTGCTGTCACGAGGCACAGCATAACCACTCCAACGCGGGTCGGTAGTCAGTTCATCGGGTGCCCGCCATTTTTTGAGATTAAAGGGCGGATTAGCCATGATGTAATCTACTTTTAAATCTTTATGCTGGTCGTCGGTAAACGAACTTGCAGGTTTTGCACCCAAATTGTGAGAAATGCCTCGAATAGCCAAATTCATTTTGGCAAGTTGGTAAGTACTTGGCGTACTTTCTTGTCCGTAAACGCTGATATTGGTGGTGTTGCCGCCGTGCGCTTCCACAAATTTGAGTGACTGCACAAACATACCACCGGATCCGCAACAAGGGTCATAGATTCTGCCTTTGTAAGGCTCAATCAATTCGGCAATCAAATCGACAATACATTTCGGAGTGTAAAATTCGCCTTTATCTTTGCGTTCGTCAATAGAAAATTCCTGCAAGAAGTATTCGTAAACTCGCCCGATAAGATCTTTTTCGTGAAATCGTTCGGGTGTGATTTTGTTTATCTCATCAATCAACCCTTTGAGTGATTTGGTATCCACGCCACGAAGTCCGGTAAAAAACTTCTGCGGCAAAGCACCGTCCAGCGGAGGATTTTGTGTTTCAATATCAGCCATTGCAGTGTCGAGGATATTGGCAATAGTGCTGTCAGTGGCTTTTTCTACAATATAAGTCCAACGGCAATGTTCTTGCAAATAGAACACATTCTTTGCGCCATAACCGGCAGGATTATTCAAAAAACGCTCCAAATCTTTTTCAGGTATTCCCTGCGCTTTGAGTTCCTCGGCAAATTCCGTTCGGCGTTTCTCAAACTTATCCCCCGCAAATTTGAGGAACACAAGCGACAATACGGCGTTGCGGTTGTCGGCTTTCTCTACTTTTGCGCGGAGGATATCGCGACAGTTCCACAATATTTGTTCGAGGGTGATTTCTTTCGTTGTTGCTTTTTTAGCCATTTATGTCGAGTTCTATTTTAATTTTTACTGCGAGATTCTATCTGCTTTTTAAATTATGTGTATTACTGTTTCGCATACTTCTTTATATTCATCTTTGGTTCTGGGTAATTGTTCACTTCACTACCCACCGTGAGATAAATCATTAATTAAAGTGTCTGAGCAGCAATACGCCGTAAATTTTTTGTGGCTCGCAATAATACAGGCTCGCTTTACTGTTTTGCCCGATTTCGGAAAATTTTTGCGAACTTGTATTGGTGGTCATAAAAACTGTAAACGGATTTTCTTCCGCCTCGTGAATTGCCACTAATCCGGGATACTCGTTCGGATTTTTCAAGTTGTACATCGCACGGATGGAGGGAAAACCGTCTTTGTCGATATTTGTTAAATAAACTACCGACTCGGCTTTCATCATTTTCAGACATTCTGCCTGCTTCGCTGATAAATTCATTTTTGATTCCATTTTTTAATTTATATTTCAAGACACTCTCAAACGTGAAAAGTTGGATTTCTTCCTCGTCCAAACGCTTGAGAAAATCCGTTTACGGAATAGTCAATAATTTTGTTGTCTTGTTGCTTTTTGCCATAAGGGACAATAATAAATATCACGCGTTAGTTCCTCTTTGTTTTCCACATTGCCATCGGATGGTTTTTGATACGCTCCACTATACCATCACCCCCTCCCATCCTTGCTCTAAAAATGATAGAATGTTTTTGGGAGCATATAGTTTCCATTCTTTAAAATAAGTGTCAGACTCCGACATGTATGTTAAGTGTCGGATACTTTTCCCTGTTTTAGATTTACACTGTTCAAAAAAATCATCACTTAATTTCATTTCTTTTTGAAAATAGCCGAGAGTAAATCCTGCTTTTTGGTAAAGAACCTGCTTGTTAAAATGATTGAGATAGTCTAATAGTTTGTTTTCATCAACGTAGGTGATAATGGCAAAACATTCAACCAATTCCTCAATGCCTCCGCTCAAATCTATACGGTCAATACAATCCAACATTGTCCGTTCCAAATCTGTCACCCTGACGAGTAAATCTGTCGCAGGATTTACAACTCCAATATCCGATTTTGAGGGGCAAAATCTATAACTTATCCCCTCATAATTGAAGTGATTAAAAATTTCTTTGGATGAAACATAAAGTTCGTAAAAAACCTGATGAGCCAAGCCGTGATATTCCAATGCAGAATGATAAGCAAGACAGGAAGAATGAGTTATTTGACCTGCTATTTCAAATTTGGTAGCAAGACTTGCCTTATTCGCCAAGTCAGTGGCAACATATAAATCACGACGAACTTGAGAAATTAACTCCTGCTTCTTGTACCGACGAAGAATTTCCTTTGCCGCATTGGTGTCTTTTGTCAGCACGACAACATCTTTTTTATGAAAAATCTTCAATCGATGTAACGCTTCTAAATATTTCATCTTTATTTCACTTCAATATTTCATCTTTATTTCACTTCAAAACACCCGCAAAGATACACAAAAATATGTATTATTGACAAGAATGAAGCGTTTCGGGGCGAGGCGGGTGGATTTATTTAGACGTTGAAGCGGAAGTTTGATGCATATTGCGGGACGAGGCGGGTGGATTTATTTAGACATTGAAGCGGAAGTGGAGGATGTCGCCGTCTTGAACGATGTATTCTTTTCCCTCGACACTTAGTTTTCCTGCTTCCTTGACGGCGACTTCGCTGCGGAGCGTTATGTAGTCGTTGTATTTTATGACTTCGGCACGAATAAATCCTTTTTCAAAATCGGTGTGAATAATGCCCGCTGCCTGCGGAGCTTTTGTGCCTTTTACAAAAGTCCATGCACGCGACTCGTCTGCGCCTGTGGTGAAATATGTTTGCAGATTAAGGAGTGCGTAAGAGGCTTTTATAAGACGTGCAACGCCACTTTCCTTTAAGCCTAATTCTTCGAGAAACATTTGCCTTTCCTCAAACTCCTCAAGTTCGGCAATTTCAGCTTCTGTCTTTGCCGCAACAATTAATAATTCCGCCTGCTCCGCAGCAATCGCTTCTTCTATCTGTTTGACGTAATTGTTGCCTGTTTGGGCAGATTTTTCATCAACGTTACAGACGTAAAGAACAGGCTTGTCAGTCAAAAGAAAAAGTTCTTTTGCAAGTTTTACGTCGTCTTTATTGTCAAGCTCTACTTCACGAGCATTGCGCCCTTGCAGCAGAACTTCTTTATATTGAAGAAGAATTTCAAGAAGCCGTTTGGCTGTCTTGTCCCCACCGCTTTGTGCCTGCTTTTCTACTTTTCCAATTCGTGCCTCAACGGTTTCCAAATCTTTTATTTGAAGTTCGGTGTCAATAATCCCTTTGTCCCTCACAGGATTTACCGAGCCATCAACGTGCGTAACATTATCGTCGTCAAAACATCTCAAAACGTGAATTATTGCATCCGTTTCTCTGATGTTGGCAAGGAATTTATTACCCAACCCTTCACCCTTGCTCGCTCCTTTCACAAGACCTGCAATGTCCACAATTTCCATCGTTGCTGGAACTACGCTTTTGGGCTTGTCTATTTCTACAAGTGCTGCAAGCCTATGGTCGGGAACGGTTATCATTCCGATATTTGGTTCTATCGTACAGAACGGAAAATTCGCCGCTTGTGCCCTTGCGTTTGAAAGACAGTTAAAAAGTGTGGACTTGCCGACATTCGGCAAACCCACTATTCCACATTTTAAAGCCATAGTTTAGTGTTTGTTGTTTATGCTCGCGGGGGGGGGTGTTGCTGCTACGGTTGTTGCTGTCGTTGCGGTCGTTGCTGCCGTTGCAGTCGCTTATGCTGTTACTGCTGCTACGGTTGCTGCCACTGTTGCGGTCGCTTATGCTGTCGCTACTTGTCGCCACTGTCGCTGCTACTGCGGTGGTTGCTGCCGTTGCAGTCACTTACGTTGTTGCGGTTGTTGCTGCCACTTGTCGCCGCTGTCGCTTATGGTCGCGATTGTACGGATGTTGTTGTTTGCAGCAACTGCCGTCACTGTTCTGACAGGGGTGTGTGCGCCCTCCCCCTTTTTTTTGTGAGGTTTTATTGGGTGTGCAACACAGTGTTTGTGCAAGTGCTACCTTACACCCCTATCGAAGCCTCATATTCGGCTGCGGACATAAGGGTGTCTAATTCGGAAATATCTGTGATTTTTATTTTAACAATCCATCCACTACCGTAAGGGTCTGAATTTAAAATTGCTGCATCGGTTTCCAATGCTTCGTTAAATTCAAGGATTTCTCCACCCACAGGAAGCAAGAGGTCGGAAACCGTCTTTACTGCTTCGACTGTGCCAAATGGTTCATTTTTCGAAAATGTTTCGCCAACACTTGTCACATCAACAAAAACGATGTCGCCAAGTTCATGTTGAGCGAAATCTGTTATGCCAACTGTGGCTGTTTCGCCGTCAATCTTAATCCACTCATGGTCGGATGTGTACTTTAATTCTTCTGGAAAGTTCATGAAATTTATGATTATTGTTTATAGGTTTTGCAAAGGAACGGAAAGTTTTTATCGGTCTTGTTTGGGTGCTGAAACGTTGTTGTTACAGGTCTTGCGAGAGGTCTGAAACGTTGTTGTTACAGGTTTTGCAAATGGTCTGCAACACGCTCGTCTGTTGGGATTTTTAATTTTTTTCTGATTTTATATACCGTTGTTTCTATTGTCCGAATAGAGCGATTTGTTATCTGTGCAATTTCTTTTGAGGATAAATTGAATACTGAAAGCAGACATACTCTTACCTCGAAATCGGAGAGTTCTTCGCTCGCTGCGTCATTAAGTTTTTTGAAAAAGTTTGGATAAATTGCTTCTACGTATGGCTTTATGGCAAGCCAACTTTGTTCGCTTGTAAAGCCGTATGATGTCTGGAGTAAGTCTTTTGCTATTTTTATTATTTGCTCGTTTTTGCGGGCATTATTCATTTTTTGAACGCCATTTATCAGGGTTATCAGGCGTTCGTGGTTTGTTACAAATTGCTGTATCCGCTCTGGACTGATTTGTGTGACAAGGATAGATTGTGTGATGGCGGGGGATGACGTGACGGTGGGAGCGGGCGCAACAGATGTATCGGGCACAGCCGACGGGGTTACAGCAACAGTGCGTAGCACGACATGAGCGGGCGGAGTTGCAGGTGCAGAGGTGGCGGTGGGCAAAGAGTCAAAATTTATTCCTAACGCTTGTGACAACGTCTGTGGCACATCGTTTTTTCGATTAGGTTTTTTTGACGGGACAAGCAATACTATAAAGCCCGATATTACCAACGAAATACCGATAGCCCCCGATACTAAAAGTAAAACTTCCAACATAAAATCTGCTATCTGGCAAAGATAAGTATTTTTAACATTACTTTGTTCGTTTGTTGTATATCCTAACCGCTTTTTACATCTTCTTATTTCATAAATTTGCACGCAAACCCTCTTATGGGGGGTTGGTGATTTACTTCTGCGGGGGGCGGG
>JAISPZ010000035.1 GCA_031274555.1 Bacteroidales bacterium
CATTGGTTGTGTAGTAACACCAAATTTAGTGAAAATTTTTCAAACGGCAAAGCGTTACAAATGTTTATTTGATAACGCTTTGCTTGTTTTTAGCAAAAAATAATTGCGGATTTAAGGTAGAAATACTTTTTGCAAAATACATACGAGCATTGATAAGTTATGAGGGTATCTCTCGTATCGAAACCTACGAATACCCCAAAGCCGCTTTGCGTGAGGCACTTTTGAACGCTATTGCACACAAAAATTATGCGGGCTGTACGCCTGTTCAAATTCGTGTTTATGCCGATAGGATAAAGATTTGGAACGAGGGACAATTGCCCGAAAATTGGACAGTCGAAGACTTGTTGCAAGAACATTCTTCCCGTCCATATAATCCCGATATTGCCAACGCGTTTTTTCGTAGTGGTTACGTAGAGTCGTGGGGGCGAGGCATTGAGAAAATGACAGAACAGTGTACGAAGGCAAAATTGCCAGCACCAATCATTACAAACAAGGGTAGTGATTTTTGGATTACTTTTCGTAAAGATGTTTACAATGTGGTTGATTTAGGTTTGTTAGGTTTGAGCGGCAGGCAAATAAAAGCCGTTATGTATGTCAAAGAACACGGCAAAATAACTAATAGCGAGTATCAAACATTAAATTCGGTATCGAAAAGGACTGCCACAAATGATTTGTCGGAATTGGTAGAAATTCACAAGATATTGAAACAACTTGGTGCGAGCGTGGGCACTCATTATGAGATTGTATGAAAGCGGGCAAAGCGGGCAACTATTGGGCAAAAAGCGGGCATTGCGGGCAAAGTACAAAATGTTTTATTTTGTCATATACAACATAAATAGCTGAATATAAATAGTATATCGGGTGCAAGAGCAAAATAAATGCCGATTGAAGAAAACCTGTTCTTAAACGCGAAACTTGTACAAAAATGGCACGGTTGCAATTTGAGGCTATAAATTGTTAGTAATTTGCAATCAGCACCTCAAATTGCAAAAGCACCAAAATAAAAAAGTAAGCAACATATCAAATAAAAGTTGTACCTTTGCCGAAAAATGTCAGGACATTAAATTTACAAGTATGGTATTTACAGAAAGGATAAAACAGTTACGGGAACAACTCAATCTGCCACAGAGAAAGGTGGCGGAAGTCCTCAATATTGATTCTGCCACCTATTGCAAAATTGAACGTGGTAGCCGATATGCCAAGCGCGAACAGATAGTAATTCTTGCCGATTTATTGAAAGCCGACAAGGAAGAACTTTTAACTCTTTGGCTTGCCGACCAAATAAAGAATTTAGTTGTGAATGACAACAAAAAAATTGCCACCGATGCGATAAAAATAGCTTATAATCAATACAATAGGTGATACTTTGTGCTGCAATACCAACTATTTCCCCGTTCGTTTGGCGTAAACGCAGAGGTTGAAGCAGTTATCAACTGTTTTCAAAAGCATTATGATGAAATAAAATCGCCCGAAAACAACCTGAATAGCGATGGCGTTTTTAAAATTATTTCGGATGATTTAAAAGAACTTGGCTTCAAGGTAGAGGAAAGTAAGGCGCGAGATGATAAAATTAAAGTTCCGGTTTTGTTTAGTTTGAATAATCGCATTGATAAATTCTTTGATGCCGATGCGCCCAGTGCCGATGGAACAATTGTATTGGAAGTAGAAGCAGGTCGTGCGTACGTCAATAATCAATTCTTGAAAGATGTGTTTCAGGCTTGTATGATGTACGGCGTTGATTATTTGATGTTAGCTGTCCGCAATGATTATCGCGGGAATGATGACTTTTCAAAGATTTTCCAATTCTTTGAAACGCTGTATATTAATGGACGGTTGCAGTTGCCACTGAAAGGGATTGTTTTGATTGGGTATTAAAAAAAATGATTCAGAATTAGACATAAATAAAGTTTGTATATATAAAGAAATGGGAAACATAAATAATATAAGTCATGTTTATAGAGGTCTTCTTGAAAGAAGCAGAGCGTTTGCTTCTTTCAAAGAAGAAGAACTGAATATCATATATTCTGATATATCTCAATACCTTTCGACTAATGACATAATTTTTGACCCTATGAGTGGATGTGGTGGAGGTATGGTGTATTTTGGCAGGAAAGGATATAGAACAATAAACATAGAACTTAATCCGCCGTCTTATTATTGGCAGATACTAATTAATCCGAAAAATACACAAGCTATTATTGAGATAATTAATGAACTGCGGAAAACTAAGAATACGTTTCCCAATATTAAAGAAGCATTTTCTCTTTCGGATAATTTGTTTTCTGAAGTCGCCATAAAGCATATCAAAGCATTATTTGAATTGATTCTTGATAATTCCAAAGACAATAAATCATTAGCAACGGCTTTGTTGCTGCCATTTGTGTCAAGATTTGCTAATTATGTAAAAAGTCCAACTAACATAACTCATTTCAAACAAGGCGGACTTTGCAGTTATTCAGGGTGGAAACAAGATTTCGATTCATATTTAGAGTTTTTAAGTAATCGTCTTTCAAATGACCTTATTTCATACAAACAAAAAGAACATTTCAATATGATGGCAGATATTTTGCAAGTAAAATTGTCGAAAAAATATCGGTTTTTTGTAACCTCACCGCCATACCCAAACTATCGGGATTATTCTAAATTGTTCAAAATAGAAAATTTTGTACTTGACAATATAATTTTGAAGAATAAAACCGATTTTGAAATGATGATTGGTTCAAATAATGTTAGTGGAAAAACATTTGGCGAGATACATTCAGAAAAAGCCAATAAGTTTGTATCGGAACTTTTGATTAAGGCAGATAAACTGAAAGCAAAAAATAAAAAATCGTGTAGTGATATAAAAACATACTACTACCCGTATTTTGCACAATATTTTTACAATATTCAAGAAGCATACATTAAATTAGATAGTATGCTTACAGATAATGCAATCGGCTATATTGTTGTTAATGACAATATTACGAGAGATATTATTGTCCCTGTTGGTGCTTCGATTTGTGATATATTCAACAATATGGGTTATGATACGGTAGATTTAGATACCGCTCAAATCAGCCATTACGGTAATATCGGACGGGCTGCGACAAGAATGAACTCAAAGCATACAAGACATATTATAAAAGTATGGAAAACAAAGTAATAAAAACAAAAAAAGGAATATTTATCAAAACTGATAAAAAATTTGGGGCAATCGTATTTTCCCCTTATTCAGGATTGTTTTTTGCCATATCTAGAGAATATGTAACTGATACTATAAGCTATTGTGAAAATAAAAAAAATAAATTACCTGACAAAATTGCAAAAAATCTAAATATAGGAATTGTCAAAGATAAAAATTTTGAAATAAAATCCCATTGGTTGCCGGAAAATAATGCTTTCTCATACATAGATGACAGTACACTTCCGAATAGTCCGATTGTTATAAATTGGTTAATTTCAAATAATTGCTGTTTTAGCTGTAATTATTGTTATGCTGGAGATGTTATTGATAAACCGACGGAAATGGCAGATGCCACAGAAATAGCACAAAAAATAATGGAAACAAATCCATTGGCGGTTGTTTTTTCCGGCGGTGAACCATTACGAGAAAAACAAAAAATTATTGAGGGTTTGAATGTATTAGGAAATAAAGTTGGAATTATAATTGACACAAACGGTTATCACTATGATAATGATTTGGCTAAATTGTTTCAAAAATACAATGCTATTGTTCGTGTTTCATTAGATTCTTTGCATAGTGAGTTGAATAGCAAAATTCGTCCGTTAAAAAACAAGAAGTCAAACACAAATGTGCTTAATACAATTGTTACAAATATAACAAAATATCGAGAGATGAAAATACCTGTTTTAATTCATACTGTTGTTTCTTCTGTGAATAAAAATAGTTTGTATGATTTGTATGATAAATTACCCACATTGGGTGTTAATGGGTGGCGTTTGTTTTCGGTAATAAACCCTAATGATGAAAGCAAACAAGAACAATTTAAGAAATTGATGACTTTTGGTAAAGCAAAAAACATGGATGATGCACAACAAGAAATACAAAAGGAAATAGAATTTTTCAGCAACAAACATATTTCCAAATCAAACTTTTCATTACAAATTGTTCATTCAACTGACAGTCAAAAAAATTCTGTAATTCTTGTGTTGCCGTCAGGACAATTTGCTACTGAAAGTAGATTGAAAAATGAAAAAATAAAAATCTCCATAGAATCAATTTTTAATAAAGTTGATTTAGTTGGACATTATGAACGTTATTTAGGAATAATTAAATAGTAAAAATTTATGTGGGATTTTATTTTAAGCGTATTAAGTGAAATTGCGGCAAGTACTTTTATTTCTGGGATAAAAGGACTTTTTAAAACGAAAGAAAATGCTGAACAAGAGAAGTTTAAAGGGCTTTATCAATATCTTTCAGATAGAGATTTTAAAAGCACAGGATTGTCAACTGATTTATCAACGAAAGAGGGTCATGTAATTTGGCCTATTACTTTGCAACCTTCTGCAACATACATTCATACAGCACAAATTCAACTTATAAAACTTCTTGTTTCTGCAGGCTGGAAACTTCATGTCATTATTGGCGATTGTGGCAAACATTCTGCAACGGCAAAAGCGAGTAATTTTCAAAATGAAATTAACTCCATTCTTAAACAAAATAAAATATCTGTAAATAAAGATACAATAACTCTATTGAGTAAATATTATCAGCGAAATCCAGAAATAACAGACAATTCTTTATTGCAAAATGTAACGAGTTTAGAGTTGCTAAATCACTTTCATAGCATTAGCAATAGTATAGAATGGAAAAAGTATTGGGAGTATGTTACTAAGAACTATGATGACAAGAAAAAAGCAGAATTAAAGAAACGGAAAATTCTCAGTAATCTTCAGCCACTTCTAAATTGGACTTTGGTTGTCACAATTACAAAGAAATACTCAAAAACAATAGTGGTAGCAGGTGAAGATGAAAAAGAACAATGGGACAAAATAACAAGTTCACATGGAAATAATAAAATAGGAATGATTTATATTCAAGAACTGAAAGCTGGAACAAAAACAATGGACCAAAGTGAAATAGGCATTGGAAGTAAACAAGAAATGCTTAATAAACTTAATAATGGAAATATGGGGACATGGTTGTATAACCATTTTGTGGAGTTACCCTATTTTTTAACAGATACGAATATTAAACCGTCTTTTTGTAAATTGTCTGACAATGAGTGTACAAAATATGGAGATAATTGTATTAAATGCCTATTTAATGATGGTAAAAATTTTAATAACGAGCATTTTGATAAAACTGCTTTTGTAAATGAAATTTACCAGATAGCAAATCCTGCAAATGCAATAACTTAAACCTTTGATCATTATGCCCGAACAGCAAAATATAGAATACAAGTCCTCGTGGCACGAGGACTATTTAGATTGGATTTGCGGCTTTGCCAATGCGCAGGGCGGACGAATTTATATCGGCAAAGACGATAATGGAAATGTAATTGGCATTGCCGATTACAAAGATTTGATGGAGAAAATCCCCAACAAAATCAAAAATCAGTTGGGCATTACCGTCGATGTCAATCTTTTGCAGGAAGACGGCAAACATTATATAGAAATCGTTGTTACTCCATATTCCGTTCCTATTTCATTACGCGGCAGGTATTTTTATCGTAGTGGCAGCGTGAAACAGGAATTGACAGGTGCAGCACTCAACGAGTTTTTATTGGAACGTATCGGTAAAAAATGGGATAGCGTGCCTGTTCCAAATGTTCAAGTAGAAGATTTGAAGCCTGAAACATTCACTTTTTTCAAAGAAAAAGGCATAAAAAGCGGTCGTATTGAGGAAGATAGCCGCAACGATACGCTTTTGCAAGTGCTTGAAAATCTAAAACTTGTAGATAAGAGTCTTTTGAACAGAGCCGCTGTAATGCTTTTCCACCCCAACCCCGAAAAATTTGTGTCGGGTGCATATATCAAAATCGGCTTTTTTCGTACCGACAGCGATTTACTGTTTCAAGACGAAATACACGGCAACCTTTTTGAGCAGGTCGAAAAAACAATGGATTTTCTACTGACAAAATACACTAAAGCATTGATTTCATACGAAGGGATTACACGAGTTGAAACTTACGAATATCCGAAAGAAGCTCTGCGTGAAGCTTTGCTAAATGCTGTTGCACACAAAGACTATACGGGTCCGTATCCTATTCAAATCAGCGTATATGCCGACAAAATTATGATTTGGAATTATGGCAGACTGCCCGAAAATTGGACGGTTGAAGATTTGCTCGACAAACATTCCTCTCAACCTCGCAATCCCGATATTGCAACCGCCTTTTTCCGGAGTGGTTATGTTGAGTCGTGGGGGCGTGGAATGGACAAAATGAAAAACCTATGCCTTGAAGCCAAAATTCCTGTACCCCAATTTTCCTGCAAAGGAAACGATTTTTGGACTGTTTTTCGCAAAGACATTTATAACAAAGAGGATTTGAGTAATAGAGGATTGAATGAAAGGCAGATAAAGGCAGTGTTATATGTAAGAGAAAAAGGGAAAATCACAAACAAAGAGTACCAAGAAATCAATCAAATATCAAACAGAACTGCAACCAACGAATTGAAAGAGTTAGTAGAGAATTATAATGTTTTAAAAATCACAGGTGCCGGTGCCGGTACTTTTTATGAAATATAAAATCACGCAAATCACGCAACGACCACGCAATAATCACGCAAAGCGGGCAAAGCGGGCAACTATTGGGCAAAAAGCGGGCATTGCGGGCAAAGTACAAAATGTTTTATTTTGTCATACGCAACATAAATAGCTGAATATAAATAGTATATCGGGTGCAAGAGCAAAATAAATGCCGATTGAAGAAAACCTGTTCTTAAACGCGAAACTTGTACAAAAATGGCACGGTTGCAGTTTGAGGCTATAAATTGTTAGTAATTTGCAATCAGCACCTCAAATTGCAAAAGCACCTGTCTATCGAAACAAAGTAATAATGCGTAACTTTGCGCACTTATGGGAAAACTTTTTATAGTGCCAACGCCTGTGGGCAATCTTAAAGACATCACTTTGCGTGCATTGGAAACATTGCAAAGCGTATCGCTTGTTCTATGCGAGGACACCCGCACGAGCGGTGTTCTTATGAAGCATTACAACATCAACACTCCACTAAAATCATATCATCAATTCAACGAACATCAGGTGACGGCAAACGTTGTACAGCAAGTGCAGCAAACCGATATAGCACTTATAAGCGATGCTGGCACACCCGCTATTTCCGACCCGGGATTTTTTCTTGTACGTGCATGTGTCGCGGCAGGCATAGAGGTTGAATGTTTACCCGGAGCGACAGCCATAATCCCTGCACTTGTACAGTCAGGTCTGCCGTCCGACAGATTTGTGTTTGAAGGATTTTTACCTCGTCAAAAGGGTCGTCAAACTCGACTGTTAGAACTCGCGAGAGAACGCCGTACTTGGGCATTTTACGAAAGCCCCTTTCGCTTAGTTAAAACATTATTTCAGTTGGCAGAAATCTTAGGAGGCGACAGGCGTGCGGCAGTATGTCGCGAAATATCCAAACTATACAGTGAAACAAGACGAGGCACTTTAACAGAGCTTGCCCAACACTACGAAGCAAATCCGCCGAAAGGGGAGATTGCAGTTGTCGTATCAGGCGAAGAAAAGTAATTTAAAACAGTAGAAATAAAAATATGAATTTAGACAAAACGCAAACAGATTTTATTGCACAAATTAAACAGAAAGTTCGTCAAGCTCAATATGATGCGCTTAGAACGGTGAATTTACAACTCATCAATCTATATTGGGAAATTGGAAAATCAATAACTGAAAAGCAAATTGAGAGTTGGGGAAAGGCAGTAGTGCCTACACTCTCTATGGAGTTGCAAAAAGAATTTCCGGGAATAGGTGGATTTTCAGTCACTAATTTATGGTTAATGGCACAATTTTATGCTGAGTATCACGTGGTTGAAAATCTCCAACCATTGGTTGGAGAAATTAGTTGGACAAAACACATTGTCATTTTGAATAAATGTAAGGATAATCTTCAACGTCAATTTTATATTCTTGCAACCAAAAAATTCGGATGGACAAAAAATGTACTTATCCATCAAATTGAGAATCAAACGTACGGAGATTATAAAAATTCGATAGAAGAAGCTATTTTTGGATGGAAGCATTAGTTCGTGAAATCACAGATGAAAACACATTAAATTTAAAGAAGTTGGGGAGTGTTGGTATTGTCTTACCTGCAATACTCCGCAAAACTTTCAAATTACTGTATGGTTACACAAACGATAGTTTTACAGGAATATGATACGTTTTAGTGGATGATGTCAATACTCCCGAGGCAGATGGAGTTGTATTTATGTTGGCTTTATGTAGTATTTATCAATTATTAAAAAAATGAATTACTACCTTTGCATAAAACACAAGAATGATGACAAGCATAAACGACCTATTAGAACGACTTAATCTAACTGACGAATCTGTGAATATTGAAGCAAAGCGGGCGAGTGAAATCAACAGGTCTGTCATGGAAACAGTAAATTCTTTTTCCAATGAGCCCAACTTGGGCGGAGGTTATCTGCTATTGGGCGTAGAACGAGATGAGAACGCCACAACACCGCAATATATTGTTACAGGAATAGATGACCCCGACAAACTGCAATTGGATTTGAGTTCACAATGTGCTGATTCATTCAATCAAACAGTCCGACCCGAAATAACAATAGAAACCATTGACGGAAAGAATGTATTGCTCGTATTTGTACCGGAACTTCCTGCTTCACAAAAACCGGTTTATTTCAAAAGTACAGGATTGCCACGTGGCGCGTACCGGCGAATCGGCTCCAGTGACCAACGTTGTACCGAGGATGATTTATTTGTCTTTTACCATCAAGAAGACGAATTAGATAGCAGCATTATCAAAGATTCAGGATTGGACGACATCAGTGAAGATGCCGTTGCTCTATATCGCAACCTGCGGGCAAAAGTAAATCCTTACGCAGAGGAACTGCAATATGATGACATTGAATTATTACAGTCTTTGACTTGCCTCAAAAAGGAAGCGGACAAATCCTATCTGACGTATGCCGGATTATTGATATTTGGCAAACGAGCATCCCTTCGGCGTTTGCTTCCCATGGTTCGGGTAGATTATATCAGAGTGCCGGGCAATACATGGATTGAAGACCCCGACAACCGATTTACTACCGTAGATATGCGTGGTTCGATGCTCGAAATGGTGCAAAGGGCTTTTAGTCTTGTTTCCGATGATTTGCCCAAAGGCTTTGTATTGCCCGAAGGTGAATTACAAGCGGGTAGTAATGGACTTCCGGCTCGTGTCTTACGTGAAGCCTTGGTCAATTCAATGATTCACAGAACTTTTCGGGTAAATCAGCCTATACAAATCATTCGTTATGGCAATCGCATTGAGATAAGTAATCCCGGCTTTTCATTAAAACCGGAAGAACATCTGGGCATACCGGGTTCAGTAACTCGAAATCCGATTATCGCAACGATATTTCATGAAACCAATTTGGCAGAAACCAAAGGCTCCGGTATTCGCACCATGCGTACGTTGATGGAAAAGGCACAAATGTTGCCCCCTACGTTTGAGAGCAGTCATGAACTGAATCAATTTACGATTCGCCTATTGTTACATCACTTCTTGGGGGAAGAAGATGTAAATTGGCTTGGCAAGTTCAAAACTTTCAATCTGAATGAGCAGCAAAAATGTGCACTTATTTTCATACGAGAAGTCGGTGCCATAGATAATCCTACATATCGACAACTCAATGGAGTTAAAATGATTAAGGTTAGAACGGATTTGCACGATTTGAAAGAGAAGAACATCTTAACACAAAAGGGGAAAGGTAAGGCTATTTACTATGTCCCCGGAGAAGAGTTAATAAAATTGCTACCTATTGTAGAAGAAAACAGTGAAACGAACCAGTTCGACAGTGAAACGAACCAGTTCGACAGTGAAACGAACCAGTTCGACAGTGAAACGAACCAGTTCGACAGTGAAACGAACCAGTTCGACAGTGAAACGAA
>JAISPZ010000029.1 GCA_031274555.1 Bacteroidales bacterium
CAGTTATATAGAACAAATACAAAACAAATTAAACAATCGTCCACGCAAAACATTAAACTTTGAAAAACCGGCAGACATCTTTTTAGCAGATATTTTATAACTTTGCTTGTTGAATCTACAAAACATTTCAACCATATTGGTTGGTAAATAGAAATTCGTATATTTGCACTATTGAAAACAAAATTGTCATTATGCCTACTCCTATCTACAATGTCTCTAATGAATTGACACCCGCAGAGGCGGCTATGTACAGCAAAGCTGCTAAAGCAAAAAGCATGCGTATTAACACTCCTTTCGGCATTTTCCGCCTATCGTTGGAAAAAGAAAGCGAGGGTCTAGAGGTTACTCCCGAATTGGCGAAACTGATAGAAAAGTCCCGCGAAGAAATTCGGCAGGGAAAATTTACCCGCTGCAGAACCCATGAGGAAGTGGTTCGCTTCTTAGACTCGCTCTAATGGCTTATACAATTGATTTCTCGGACTCTGCAAGGGAAGGTATCGCACGACTAAAAAAGTCAGAACCTGCCGCCCATAAAAAGTTGGACAAACTTATCGCCGAATTGGAAGATCACCCTTACACAGGAACAGGACACCCAGAGCGACTTAAAGGTGGTTATTACGCGGAGTGTTATTCTCGCCGTATAAGCGAAAAGCACAGACTTATATACCAAATAAATGACGATATTGTAGTGGTGCACGTTCTAGCTGCATACGGTCATTACAATGACAAATAATACAAACTGTGGGTTCGTAACTCGCAATTGATTTTAACCTTTCCACTGCGCTCTGTTCGTAATTCGCAATTCGCAATTGAGGTACGTTTTCATTTTTGGATGCTTATTATAAGTTATTAATAATTTACAGCACCTCAATTTGAAAATGTTTCATTTGGTTCGTAAATAGAAATTCGTATATTTGCACTATTGAAAACAAAATTGTCATTATGCCTACTCCTATCTACAATGTTTCTAATGAATTGACACCCGCACAAGCGATTATGTACAGCAAAGCTGCTAAAGAAAAAAGCATGCGTATTAGCACTCCTTTCGGCATTTTCCGCTTATCGCTGGAAAAAGAAAGCGAGGGTTTAGAGGTTACTCCCGAATTGGCGAAACTGATAGAAAAGTCCCGCGAAGAAATTCGTCAGGGAAAATTTACCTCCCTTAAAACATCGGAGGACATTGATCGTTTCTTCAACTCCCTCTAATGGCTTACGAGATTAAAGTATCCTCTGTCGCGGAAGAGCATCTTGCCAAATTAAAGAAGTCCGAGCCTGCTTCGCATAAAAAAGCGAATAAATTGTTTAATGAATTAAAGGATCACCCTTACACAGGAACAGGACACCCAGAGCAACTTAAAGGTGGTTATTACGCGGAGTGTTATTCTCGCCGTATAAGCGAAAAGCATAGACTTATATACCAAATAAATGACGATATTGTAGTGGTGCACGTCCTTGCTGCATACGGTCATTACAATGACAAATAATACAAACTGTGGGTTCGTAATTCGTAATTCGTAATTCGTAATTGATTTTAACCTTTCCACTGCGCTCCATTCGTAATTCGTAATTCGTAATTCGTAATTGAATTTACGGCTGACGCGCGTGTTATCAGTGTATGTTGTTTGTGCCTGAAAACTGCTGTTGGTTCGTAATTCGTAATTCGTAATTGATAATGAAGTCGCTCTCGCTCGGCATAGTCCGCACGGGTGGGGCACTGCGGGGGCTTGCGTTAGGGATTATTGCTTCGCAATGAAGTCGCTCACGCTCGGCATAGTCCGCGCAAGCGCGTCCTCTGCCCTCGCTTACTCGCGACTTTAAGCCGACATCCTTTTTTGTGGTTGGTGGCGAGAGGTCTGCCTGTTGCTGTTAGTGAGGGGCGTTTGTGATTGTCCGATACAAAAAAGATACAGGCGAAAGCCCGACCCCGCCCACGAGCCTGCGAGGGGGCGGGGGAACGCCCAAAGAACGCCCAAATTGAAATACCATCGGCAGGTGCGCTCAAATCCTTTATACTTACTTGAACGTGATTTTTATTACCTTTGTCCAAATGCAAAATTTATAAAAATCACATATTATGCAAAAAATTATCATTAGCTCGTTGTTTATTGTTTTTGTAACTCTTTCGGGGTGCAAAACGGAAACGCCCAAACCTGAGAAAAGTGTTACTGCCGTTAGTGGGACGCTGCGCGTTGCGACCGTTAATACTGACAGTCTATCTGCCAATTTCGATATGCTTGAAGTTGTAAAAAGGGAGATTGAAGAAACTAATAAAAGATTGGAAGCCGACCTGCAACGTCAGATGAATTCGTTTAAGGCTGACTACGAAAATTATCTTAAAATCGGAGCAACTATGACTCTCTCCGAACAGAAAAAGAAAGAGTCGCAGCTCGAAAGACGCCAACAGGAGATTGGCGCACTGCAACAGCGTTATAGCGAACAGTCCGCAGTAGTGCAGATGCAAAAAATGCAGGAAATTCAAAATTATATTTTCACATTTATCGCCGACTACAACAAACAGCACGACAAATATAATATCATTCTTCCAAAGTCGATGGCAAGCGGAGTTCTCTACGCTGACCCCGAAATGGATATTACAGGTGAAATTATTGAGGCAATTAATGCTGACTATTCCAAAAAATCCAAAAAATAAAATGGATACTGTATCGCTTATTCGACAAGCTATTAAAGAGGATCTTGGGAGTGGTGACCATACTTCACTTGCAACTATTCCACCCCGCGCAAAGGGGCGGGCTGTGCTCGTTGCAAAAGAAGACGGCATTGTTGCGGGGATAGACGTTGCAGAGACAGTATATAAACTGATAAGCCCAAAGACTGTCTTTGTGCCTTTCAAAAAGGACGGCGACCCTATTGTAGAGGGCGACAGGGTTTTTGAAGTGTCAGGTTCTTCGCGACATATTCTCGCTGCGGAGAGGCTTTCGCTGAATTATATTCAACATATGAGCGGTATCGCCACGCATACGAGGCAATTGGTAGAGAAGATAAAGAGTATCGGCAGCAGTACAGTATTGCTCGACACAAGAAAGACTACTCCGAACAATCGCATTTTTGAAAAAACGGCAGTTCGCATTGGTGGCGGGAGCAATCATCGTTTCGGACTTTTCGATATGATTTTGATTAAGGACAATCATATTGATTTTGCAGGGGGAGCGACAGAGGCTCTTAAAAAAACTTCTGCTTATCTTGCGAATTATCCTGCGAAGAAAAATTTGTCTTTGCGTGTGGAAATCGAAGTTCGCACGATGGAAGAATTGCAAGAGGTCTTGAAGTGGGGCGAGGGAAATCCAAACGGCTTACATAGAATTATGCTTGATAATTTCACTCCATCAAAATTAAAAGAAGCACTTGCGGTAATTGCTCATCGTTACGAAACGGAAGCATCTGGTGGTATCACAGAAAAAAATATTTTGAAATACGCCGAAACAAATGTTGATTTTATTTCTGTCGGAGCACTAACACATCATATCAAATCGCTTGACTTAAGCCTGAAATCTGTCAGCGCACTCACTCATCAGCTTGATTTAAGCCTAAAATAATATGCGCCTATTTGCAACTATACTTTCTGTTTTACTACTGTCGGCACAAGTGCGAGCAGATAGATTTTCTTCTAAAACAGAAGTTATAGATGCAGCAAAAGTGCCAAAGCAGATTATAAGTAATTTTGAACTTTATTATCCTGCAGCAAAAGTTATTCGCTGGGAGAAGGAAAAGACTACATACAAAGTTTATGTCATTAATGAGAAAGTGAAAGAGATTGCTTTGTTCAAACACAATGGGGACTGGCTTCAAACCGAGCAGGTGATAAGAAAAGAACAGCTGCCCCTTAAAGTAAATCGGTTCATAGAAGAAAAGTTTCCGCTTTACGCTATCGGCGAGTGTTTTTATGTTTCATATACAGACGACGCCCCCTCTTGCTTTCTTGTTTATATACATCTTAAATTAAGCAAGGACTACATCCGTCCACTCCTTTTTGACATTACAGGGACGATTAAGAGAATTGACGGACTTGAAATTTCTTCTACTGACCAGATTGAGGCGGCGCGACCATCACAGGAAAGCGTAGCGAGTATCACTGCGGGAAAAGAAGTTGTCCGTATCTCGGACGTTATCATGAAAGAACTGAAAAAGCGGTTTCCTCGCGCCGAAAAAATATCATGGGAAAAACAGGGGAACGACTATGTCGCCGAACTTACAAATTACGACCAGCAGATAAAAGCGGCGTTTTTTGAAAACGGTATGCAGATTTATACTTCTTATCCGTTCTTTAAACATGATATGCCTTTCCCCATCCAACAGTATTTTAAAAATGAAGATAAAAAATACAAATTTGTTGAGGGCAGGCGCGTTATCTATGAGAGCAAATATCGGCGTTCTATTACCGAAGGGGAAAAGCCGCGTGATTTTTATGAGGTAATAATGTCATATAAAAAGCCTAAATCGAAGAATACGGAGTTTTTTCTTTTCCACTTTAACCAAAACGGACAATTCGATTTTCAAACACCATACAATCCATGACAAAGTCTGTAACTTTATTTTTTCTTTTGACGCTTTTCGCGTTCTCTGCCTTTGGGCAACGAAGCAAGGGTATTAATGCTACGGCTAAACGCGCAACTGCACGCAGTGATGGGATCACTATATTTCGTGAGGATGTTGTAATAAGAACTAAGGGCAATACTATTTACAGCGATTACGCAGAATACAACAGGAACAATGAAACATGTATAGCGTATGGAAATCTAAAAATAAAAACACGTCAGAAATCTATTATCACAGGCAAGACTTTGGATTGTGACGGACTGACAGGAGTCATAAATATTGACGGAGATGTTGTGATGACGGACAAAGATGTTGTGATGAAGACTCCATCTCTACGCTATGAGTCGATGGAGGATATAGCTCACTATAATCAAAAAGCTGAAATAACTTCGGGAGAGGCGGTGCTTGTTTCTTCGTGGGGTGATTATAACGGAAAGACAGGGGTCTTTGACTGCTACGAAGATGTTGTTGTTACTCACCCTGATTATACTATATATACCGACACTATGGACTACAATAAAAACGGTATGTCTAACTTTAAAGGTCCAACGGATATTATCACAAAGGACCATACGATGTACTGCGAAAACGGCTGGTATGACAGGAAGAAAGAGCGTGTCAATTTGCGCACTAATGCGTTTATCGAAATGAAAGATGGGCAACGTTTGTTTGGCGACAGCATAAATTATTCATTAAAGGCTAAGCAGGGTGAAGCGTTTCGTAACGTTGTGTTTTTGGATACCATGAAAAACTGTACGCTAAAAAGTGAATATGCGGAGAACAACGAGAAAAAAGGATTTGCGTTTTTTAGCCACAATGCTCGCGGTATTCTTGTAGAAAAAGAAGATACGTTATTTATTTCGTCTGACACGATGAGGGTATTTTACGAAATTGACAAATCGGATAGCAATAAACGTCTTGTAAAAAAGATGGAAGCGTTTAAGCGTGTGAGAATTTTCCGTAACGATTTGCAGGCGATTTGTCAGCTTATGATTTACTACCAGAGCGACTCTCTCTTATATCTTATAGATAAGCCTGTGATGTGGAACAGCGGTTTTCAAATTGATGGCGATACAATAAAAACATGGTTTGAGAACAGTCGTCCGCACGAAACGCTTGTCGGCAGGAACGCTTTTATCACTGCTCTTGTGCAAAACAGTAACTCGCTTTATCATCAAATAAAGGGACGTAACTTGTGGGGTTATTATAACGATGACAGCCAGCTGTCAAGTGCTGAACTTAAAGGGGGGAAGATAGAGGCGATATACTATGTTATTGATGAAGAAAAGGGTGAGCTTGTTGGTGTGAACAAGTCGATTAGCAAGATGTTGAGAATGTATTTTGACTCTGGCACTATCTACAAGGTCAATTTCATTGAGCCTGAAAGCACCATCCTCTATCCGCAGGACCAGCTTACCGCACGTGAACAAACATTAAAGGGGTTTCACTGGTTGGAGTCTTTACGTCCCAAAAGCAAGTGGGACGTGTCGGGGGTGTGGTGATTTAGAGAAAGTCTAATACCCGAAAATTTCTTCTACGGTAACTTTCTTTACTGTTCCGTAAAGTTTCTCAAGCGTAACTCTGTAAATTAATACCCAAAAATTTCTTCGGCGGTAACTTTCTTTACTGTTCCGTAAAGTTTCTCAAGCTCATTCCAATCTATCTCGTTCTCGTCACCGAGAATAGTGTATGTCTTGGGCTGATTTTGCAAATGCGTACGCCTGAAATCGTCAATATCTTTAAGGGTGATGGACGGCAACATCTCAAACATTATTTTGCGGGAGTCCGTTGTGTATCCCCATTTCTTATCGTCCAAATAACGAAATGCAGCACTTAGTTTTCTCGCACGCGAAGTACGAATATCCGACAAACATTTTTCCTTTGCAAGATTAAACGACTTTTCGCTCAAAGGCATATCGTTATAGAGAGTGTCGAACGTAGCAAGAGCGATTGCGACTTTATCGTTTTGAGTGATAATTGTCCCCATATTCATAAAGTAACCGTCTGGCTTTCTCGGCGTTTGAAACGAAGCACCAGAAGAATATGCAAGCGACCGTCTTTCTCTTAACTCCTGAAAAGTAATGCCACCCATGCTTCCGCTAAAATACTGATTATAGAGCGTTATGACAGGCATAAGTGCCCTGTCGTATTTTTCGCTTCGCAGAATATTTGCGCAGTAAGCCTGCTTTGCGTTATATTGAGCAAACACGAGTGTGTTCCTGTCGGTTGGCTGCGGAACGAAATCTATTGCCTCAACAATCGGTAATAACTTCTTCGGCGATTTGTGAAGACGTGTGAGTGCACTGCAAGCGTCTTTGAGCGAAAGTGGTCCATAATAAAATGCACAATGTTCATAAGAAGTAATTTTATGAAGCGCATCCACAAGTTGCTGTGGCGTAATTTTCGACAATTCTTCTTCGCTTAAAAAATATTTTCCCGGGGAATTTTGGGAATTTTCGCCATAACACGCATAATCGTTCAACGCGTTAAAGTTAGAGCGTTGGTTGTTCTTACTGTTTTTACGCGACTTCAAAATATCGGAAATACGTTCTTTAAGGGCTGTTTCATCAGGTTTACAATCGGCAAGCAGATGTTCAAGAAGCACCACAGCTTTTTCAAAATTTTCTGCAAGACCGCTCACTGATATAGTAATTCTTTCGTTTGAAACACCAACATTGTAGTTGCACGCGATTTTATAAAATTCTTTTTGAATTTCTTCAAGAGAATATTTTGAAGTACCAAGATAGCGAAGATAAGACGAGGCAAACCCAATAATCTTGTTGCTCCAACTTCCCATTTCAAAACGATAACTAATACTAAACGTTGCGTTTTCGGTGTTTTGAGCATAATAAAGGTCTATGTTTTTCCCAATTTTTCCTTTTACAATGTCTTTGTTGTAATCAATAAACTGTGGCTCTATCGGCTTTACCTGCGTGGCACTTTTTTCCAATTCGGCAAAGAACGCGGAGAATGTATCGCGATTAATGACAACAGGTGTGATTGCAGGTTTATTTATCTTTGATATTTGCGACTCCCCTTTTCTCTTATAGACAACGACATAATTATTACCGCAATGCTTGCGGGCAAAATCAACAATATCATCTTTTGTGATTTTTGAAACTGTTTCGAGATATTTAACGTTATCTTCCCAATCTCTGCCTGTAATAAACGTCATTGCCATACTCATTGCGCGTGAATACATACTTTCATACATCTTCATCTGACCATATCTCGCATTTTCAACTGCGGCTTTTAATAACCATTCTTCAAATTCACCTCGCTTTAATTTTTCAAGTTGCTCAAGCATTAAGTCGCGCACTTCTTCTATCGTTTGATTTTGCTTGGGTGTCCCGCTTAACCTGATTGTGCCGTAGTCTAATAATGCTGACGAGTACGCCGAAGCCGACATCACTTTCTGTTTTTGTTTTAAGTTTACGTCAAAAAGACCTGCTTTACCGTTGCTTAACATTTCAGTCATAACAGACGCTAACAGAGCTTCCCGCGTAGTGTCGCCACCGATAGCGAAAGCGATAGAAACACTTTCTGACTCCAACCCTGTCACTTCTTTTTCTATCGGCTGTGACGGCGGAACATCTTTTTCGTACGTCAATGCAGGAACATTTGACGGTTTTAATTGACCGAAATATTTTTCTACTATATCAACTGCCTCATCGGGGTCAAAATCGCCTGTCAAAATTATTGCCATATTATTAGGCACGTAAAAGTCGGCATAGAATTTTTTCAGGTTTGTCATGGACGGATTTTTCAAATGTTCGCGTGTGCCGAGCACATTGTGTATTCCGTACGGATGATGTGGAAAAAGTGTTTCGAGAATTGTTTCACTCACAGTTCTGCCATCGTTTGTGAGCGACATATTTTTTTCTTCATACACCGCCTCTATTTCGGTATGGAAAAGGCGCAGTACGGGACCTGCAAAACGGTCTGCATTTATTTTTGCCCAATTTTCCAATTGGTTGGACGGCACGTTCTCGCGATACATCGTGTAGTCGTAAGACGTAAAAGCATTTGTTCCCTGCGAGCCGATTGCCGACATCATTTTTTGATATTCATTCGGGATAGCATATTTTGACGCTTCGTAAGACAAGCTGTCTATAACGTGATAAACGATTGCACGTTCCAAGCTATCGGTAAGTGTGCGATATTTTTCAAATTGCGCTTCGATTGCGTCTATAAGAACTTTTTCTGCTTCCCAATTGAGAGTGCCGAAATTCGCAGTTCCTTTAAAAATTATATGCTCGAAGTAATGAGCCATACCTGTTGTTTCGAGCGGGTCGTTTTTTGCACCAACCCTCACTGAAATCAGTGTCTGAACACGCGGTTCATCGTGATTTACACTCATCCAAATTTGCAGTCCATTCGGTAGCGTGTACTGCAACACATTCATCGGGTCGTTCGCCCACGACTTGTACTTTCGAGCAAACACAGTCGTCGAAACGAGAGCGATTGCGAAAATTAAAAAAAGTTTTTTCATTATGCTTAGACTTTGAAGAACCGTAAAGTTACTCAAAAAAAGATAATCAAACGCGGTCTTTTTGCACATTTATTAGTGTAGCCAGGTGGCGTTCCCCCGCCCTCGCAAGCTCGCGCGGGGTCGGGCTATCCGCTGCAAAGTCGCGAGTAAGCGAGGGCAGAGGACGCGCTTGCGCGGACTATGCCGAGCGAGAGCGACTTCATTGCGAAGCAATAATCTTTTGCACTCGGACAAAAAACAAAAACCCTTCATAAAATCCCGCCAAGCCGTCCCACACCCACGCCCTGCAAAAGGATTTCCGCTGCTCTCTTATTCATATATTAGACATCAGTTACTTATAAAACAAGTAACCCAAAAATGAGCCTGATTATATCACAAAAAAAGCACGCCCAAACAGACGTGCTTAACGGATTAAAAAGGAATTGTACTAATCAAACCAAATGAACCCGCTGTAATTCTGCCCCAAAGTTAAATAAGGCTGTATTTATCTTTTGTACAGTGCTGTCTTTTGGTCGCTTAACTCCGTTTAAATAGTGGCTTAATTGCCTTTGATTTATACCTGTTATTCGTTCCAGCCCAGATAACGAAAATTGTCCCGAAAAATTTTCCAAAAATGCAGCCGTTTCAAATTCAAATTCAATATCAGCCTCTATAAATTTTTTACCCGCGTCTTTGTAGTATGCCTTTATCTCTGCATAACTATCAAATAAACTTTCTTTTGCTTCTTCTACTGTTTCACCAACTCCATTTGCGCAATAACCCAATCCATAATCTTTTGCGAAAGTTGCAAGGTATGTTCCATCATCCTCGCGCATAATAATTGCTTTTATCTTTTTCATATTTTATATTTTTAAAGGGGATTAAATTTTAACCCCCGATTGTTTGCTGATTACTTTTACTAAATTCGGCTTAGTGTCTGTGTGTCGTGGTACGGTAAAGATTGCATTTGTTATCGGACTAAACCAAACTTCGTGATTTGACCCCTGCCTTACAAAGTAACAACCACCCCTGCGTAATTTCCTTTTTAATTCTTCTGTTTTCACCTTTTTTTTGATTAGTACAGTACAAAGGTATTAAAAATAATACTAAAATGATTAATATTCTTAATAAAGTGTTGAAAATCATATATGCGCTTTGCGCTTAGAAACAATGCAAATCTGTCTTATTTTAGTTTGAAAATTTATGAAATTCATCTAATAATCGGTGCTTAGCTCTTTGACGGTGGTGCGGTAGGCGGAGAAAACGTCGGCGCGGGAAACGAAGCCGACGTAGCGGTCTTTGTCGAGGACGGCGAAATTGTAGTCGTTTGCACCTGACATCTTTTTTACAACATCTTCTATCTTGTCCGAAATATCTATTGTGTATTTTGGTACGTATATTAATTCTTGCACAAAAATTTTATCGTAATATTCACTCCTGAACATAAGCGTTTTTACATGGTCCAAAACTATAAGCCCCTGAAATTTTCCCTCTTTATCTATAACAGGAAAAACATTGCGACTCGAACATCTTATCGCATCAACAAGCTCGCCGAGTGTTTGATTTGGATAGACAGGCACAAAGTTGTACTGTACGAGATTTTTTAGAGAGAGTAACGATAAAGCCATCGCGTCTTTGTCGTGAGTAAAGAGTTCTTTCTTTTCTGCAAGCTGTTTTGTATATGCAGAATGACGGTGAAAATAAACATTTACAAGATACGCACTCACGGACACAAAGACAAGCGGTATAAAAAGACGGTAGCCCCCCGTAATTTCCGTAACGAGAAAAATTGCGGTAAGTGGCGCGTGCATTACACCAGACATAACAGCAGCCATACCTGTGAGAGTGAAATACGTTTCAGGCAAATTTAAATCGAAAAGAATATTCAAAAGACGCGCAACAAAAAACCCTAACATGCCCCCAACAAAAAGAGAGGGTGCAAAAACACCGCCAACGCCGCCACTACCGTTTGTAAGCGACATCGCTATCACCTTTAAGAAAACGAGAAGCAGTATAAAACCAAGAAAAACTATATGATTGTCACTGTAAGAATAAAGCCACGTGTTATTAAAAAGATCGGTTGTCTTTCCCTGTAAAATATCCGATAAAAATGCGAAGCCCTCACCGTAAAGAGGCGGAAAAATAAAGATGAGCAAACCTAACAGACCTCCTCCAAAAATAATTTTTTTCCAAGGGTTGTTGTAGCGCGAAAATATACTTTCTATCTTTTCCGACATCTTTAAAAAATACAGCGACACAAAGCCTGCGATAACACCAAGCAACAGATATATCCAAAGGTTTTTAAATTCAAAATCATTCTTCATCGAAAAATGAAAAAGAACTTCTCTACCCATAAATACAGCCGCAACTAACGCACCGCTCACAGAAGCAATAAGGAGTGGAACGAGCGAAGACAGCGACAAGTCTATCATTAAAACTTCGAGCGCGAAGACAATACCCGCGATTGGTGCGCCGAATATGCCTGCTATCGCACCAGACGAGCCGCAGGCAACGAGTAGCAACATCGTCTTGTAATCGACTTTAAAAAGTCGTCCGATGTACGAACCGAGCGAAGAACCCGAAAGCACTATCGGTGCTTCGGGTCCGACAGAACCCCCAAAACCGATAGTGAGCGTACTCGCAATAAGAGAAGAATATGTCTTGCTGCGCTCCAAAACACCTCGCTTTTTTGCAATGGCATAAAGCACCCTGCTTACGCCATGACTTATATTGTCTTTTAGAAGATATGTAACATAGATAAACGAAAGTGTTACGCCGATAATCGGAAGAATAATGAAAAAATAATTTGTATCTGACGGAGCAAATGCTTTAAGCACAAACTCACTACCATAGTAGAGCATTGTCTTTAAAAGAACGGCGGCACAACCCGAAAGAAGTCCAACCATTATACTTAAAAGAACAATATCATGTTTTTTAAGAAACGTCAGTATCTGTTGAGTATTCATTGTTTGCTATTCGTGTGCCCCCATCTAAATTTGCGGCAGTTGTGATAATAGACCTGCGATTAACACCAGAGGCAAACTTTATCGCAGCACGTATTTTTGGTGCCATTGACCCTTCCTTGAAATGACCCTCGTCCAAATATTTTTTCGCTTGCTCTAACGTTATCCCGTTTAATACCTGTTCGTTTTCCTGACGGAAATTTATACAGGCATTTGGAACATCCGTAAGGATATAAAGCTCGTCAGCACCGATTTCTTGAGCGAGAAGCGCACTCGCAAGATCTTTGTCTATAACAGCCTCAACAGACTTATACTTTCCGTCACTCTGCACTACAACAGGGATACCACCGCCACCAACAGTGATAACAATAGTTCCTGTTGAGGATAGTTGCTTTATCAACTCACTGTGCAGGATTTGTTTCGGGGCTGGCGAAGCAACAACCTTGCGCCAGCCATTGCCCTTAGGGTCTTCCTTAAACCCCTCTTGCTTCTCTTTGTAATAAGGTCCCACAGGCTTTGTAGGGTTCTGAAAAGCCTTATCGTCCTCATCAACCACCACAGGCGACAAGAGAGTTACAACCTGTCTGTCTATCCCCTCGTTAAGAAGCGCAAGCTCTATCATATAACCGATAGAGCCTTGTGTTTCCGCAACGCAAAAATCCATTGGCATTTCTTCCAAGCCATATTGTGATTTCCCCGCACTCTGGCGAAGAAGTTCGTTACCTACCTGAG
The DNA here is from genome assembly GCA_031274555.1 of Bacteroidales bacterium. Lineage (GTDB taxonomy): Bacteria > Bacteroidota > Bacteroidia > Bacteroidales > P3 > JAIRNR01. The sequence goes on from JAISPZ010000029.1 coordinate 12,721, forward strand.
GACCATTTCCATGACCGATTACTATGTTGTGCCCCTGCTTTATAAGCGGAACAAGTGCTTTACAGGTGCGTGATACGTTTGCCCACTGCTCGGCTGCCGTTCCTTTCTCGCCTGCCTGCAAAAGGGCGTTGCCCCCGAATGCGATTACTAATGTTTTTCTCATAATTTTAAGTCGTGCCCCATACGTTCCTGTTTGGTGCGTAAATATTTTTCGTTGTATTTATTTGGTGGAATTATATCCGATATTGTTTCTACTATCTCTATCCCAAAGCCCTCTAAGCCGATACGCTTAACAGGATTATTTGTAATCAGACGTATTTTTTTTACGTTAAGATAACGCAATATTTGCGCACCAATGCCGTAGTCGCGTTCGTCCGCCCTAAACCCAAGAAGTTCATTTGCCTCAACGGTGTCTTTACCCTGCTCTTGCAAATGGTATGCCCTAAGTTTGTTGATTAGCCCTATACCACGCCCCTCCTGACTAAGATAAAGCACTATCCCCTTGCCCTCTTTCTCGACCATTTCCATTGCTCGATGAAGCTGCCCCCCACAGTCACATTTGCACGAACCAAAAATATCACCTGTTGCACACGAAGAATGTACGCGAACCATTATCGGCTCGTCGGACTTCCATTCGCCCTTTACAAGTGCCAGATGTACATCTTGAGAATTTTTTACGGAAAAAGCGTGCAGCTTGAAATTGCCCCATTGGGTAGGGAGTGTTACAATTTGCTCCTCGTTAATGTCTTTAGCCATCGAAAGTTGCTGCGGCTGAATACTTGTTTCGTTTTGCAGACGGTAAGCTATAAGGTCTTTTACGCTTATGATTTTCAGGTTGAATTTTTTGGCAATGTCCATAAGTTGCGGCAGTCGCGCCATTGTGCCGTCATCGTTCATTATTTCGACAAGGACACCCGCAGGATACAGTCCAGCCATTTTTGCCAAATCCACAACTGCTTCCGTATGACCTGCACGTTTCAACACACCCTCATCTTGCGCCTTTAGCGGGAAAATATGACCCGGACGACCGAAATCTTTTGCCGTTTTTGTCGGCATTGTTAGTGCTCTGACTGTTGCTGCCCTGTCGTGCGCCGAGATACCTGTGGTGCAGCCGTCCCCAAGAAAATCAATTGAAACGGTAAATGGCGTTTCGTGCAGGGACGTATTGTACGAAACCATCATCGGCAAGCCCAACTCATCGCATCTTTTTGCTGTTATCGGTGCGCAGATAAGACCTCGCCCATAGCGAGCCATAAAATTTATTCTTTCGTCCGTGATTGACTCCGCAGCGCAGACGAAGTCCCCCTCGTTTTCGCGGTCTTCATCATCAACTACGATAAGCAGTTTGCCCTGCTTAAAATCTTCAATACCTTCTTCTATTATATTCATTCTGACATCTCCCCTCTTAATGATTTACCAAGCATATCCACAGTCTGTTCGTGCGACAAATTTTTCCCCAGCACATACATCATTTTCGTAATAGCCGCTTCGGAAGTAATATCTCCACCACTGATAACCCCTACGCTTTTGAGCGAGAGTCCGCTTTCGTACTTTTCCTGTTCAACACTTCCCTGCAAACACTGCGTTACATTCAAAACATAAATTCCTCTGCCGGTCGCTTCTTTTATCAGTGATAAAAATGACGGACGTGTTATCGCGTTTCCCGACCCATAAGTTTCTAATATGACACCTTGCAGATGTGGCATATCTAACAGCGTTTTTATCGTTATGTCATTAACGCCAGGATACATTCTTATTATCGTGATATTGGATGCAAGATTTTTTTCCACTCTGAATTTTCCCTCTATCGCAGGCAGATTCACTGCCCTGTATGCGACATGAACACCAACTTTTGCGAGTGCTGGCTCGTTCGCCGAAATAAATGCATCAAAATTTTCTGCACTGTATTTTGTTGTGCGACATCCGCGAAAAAGTTTGCGCCCGAAAAAAACGCACACACCACTCACTTTATCTGTCGCAGACGCGATTTCGAGTGAGTTTATAAGATTATCTTTTCCATCGCTGCGCAGCACTCCAAGCGGAAGTTGCGAGCCTGTAAAAATAATTGGCTTATCTAAATTTTCAAGCATAAAGCTAAGTGCGGATGCAGAATACGACATGGTATCCGTACCATGAAGAACCACAAAACCATCATTAGCGTCATAGTTTTTTTCTATCATTTCAGCAATGCAAATCCAGTCGGCAGGAGTAATATTTGACGAGTCCAAAGGGGTTTCAAAAGCACTGATTGTAACATCTATATTGAGCGATGAAATACCAGAAATAACATCCTGTATTTTAGAAAAATTAAAAGGACGAAGCGCACCTGTTTCGTCGTCCCTCATCATCCCGATAGTACCGCCTGTATAGATTATAAGAATTTTACGTTTCATCCGTTTGTAATTTGGTGTTATTAAGCTAAACGCGGTTTATAATCGGCAAAGGTGAAGTCGCGACAATAAGTTGAAATGCCGTCTTTTGCAATTACTATGGACGGATGAGAAAGACCGTTAAAAGTCGTTGTTTTTACCATTGTATAGTGAATCATATCTTCAAAAATAATTTCTTCACCGACCTGCAACGCATGGTCGAACTCCCAGCTTCCCATAAAGTCACCTGCGAGGCAACTGTTTCCACCAAGTCGATAGACGTGCTGTCCGTCATCACTGATTTTCGCGCCGCGAACGTCTGGCATATACGGCATTTCCAAACAGTCGGGCAAATGGCACGAAAACGATATGTTCAGAATTGCGGTTTTTATTCCATCATTTATTATAATATCTTCTACTCTCGCGAGCAAATATCCTGTCTGCCACGTAAACGCGCTGCCGGGTTCAAGATAAACTTTCAAATGCGGATATTTGTTTTTGAATGACAGCAGAGCGTTCACAAGCGTGTCTGTATCGTAGCCCTCGCGCGTCATCAGGTGACCACCGCCGAAATTAACCCACTTGAGCGATTTCAGAAATTTACCAAAACGTGTTTCAAAGGCTTCAATCAGTTTCGCACTCGCTTCGGCAGACGACTCGCAGAGCGTGTGGCAATGAAGTCCGTCTATATCACTCGGCAGTTCCGCAGGTAGAGCACCTGCCTTTATTCCAAGCCGCGAGCCTGCTCCCGTAGGATTGTAAAGGTCGGTAGTAACTTCCGAATATTCTGGATTAACGCGAAGACCGACAGACATAAATTCTGCCATACTTCTAAATCTCTCGTATTGATTTATCGAATTAAAGGTTATATGACTGCCGTACTTTACAAATTCCTCTATATTGCAGTCGGTATAGCATGGCGAAAATACATGAATGGCACTCCCCATTTCTTCGTAAGCAAGTCGCGCCTCATTTGGCGAACTTGCCGTTGCCACATCAAAACCGAAACGCTTAAAAACAGGAAATGCTTTCCAGAGAGCAAAACTTTTTAATGCAACAAGAATTTCTATGCCTGTGCGGGTGCGCACATCGGAAATTATTTGCAGATTTTTCTCTAAAAGTTCTTCCTGTAAAACGTAAGCGGGATTTGGTATTTTCATCATCTCCAACGCGATTTTTTTATCTTCCTGTAACTGATTTTTTAGGACTTCGAGTGAGGTGATTTTTTTTTCATCTCGGATTTTTTTTACAACATCAACAGTGAGAATTTCCCCGTAAATATCTTTATCGAAATTGAAAATATTTACTTCGTATAAAAAAGAATTGTCAAGTGTCGGTGCAATGGCAGTGTCTTTATTTTGGACTTCTGATTTAAGCCCTATATTCATCATTCCCATATACCACTTACCCTGCACCAATACTCGCACGGCATAAACACCTAAGTCGGATAATCCGCTTTTTATAAGAGCAAGGTTTGCGGTGGGGAAGTTTATTTTACGTCCCCGCTGCAAACCCTGCACCACAGTTCCTGATATAGTCATCACACTTACTCTTTCAATAAACCCGACACTGCAAGCCCTGCACCCTGCGTAGCCGCTTTACTCTACCGATATTCCAAACGGTAAACGTGCATAGACCTGTGTTTCGCTTGCCTGTTGCACCTGCTGCAAAACTTTGTACATCGAAGCACCTTCTATTCCGAAAATACGCGCAAATTCTTTTTCAACTTTTGTTGAAGGCGACTGACCTAAAAGTTCCATGAGTTGTGTCATCTGGTCTTTTGGTTCGGGATATTCACTAATCTTGTATTCACTTATTCCTGCAAGTTCTGCCGCACCTTTGATTGCTTCCGTAAGCCCGCCGAGTTCATCAACAAGACCTATCTTCAAGGCATCTACACCTGCCCAAACTCTACCCTGTCCGATGGAGTCGATATATTCAACAGTCTTGCCACGACCTTGTGCTACTTTTTGAACAAATCCAAAATAAATGTCTTCAACACCCTGCTGCGTAACATCCCTTTCATAATCCTGCATTGAACGAACTACCGTTCCATATCCTGAATTTTTATTTGTGCCTACCTCGTCAAACGTAATGCCGACCTTGTCGTTAAGAAGTTTTTGAGCGTTAGGTATCATCCCGAAAACGCCAATGCTGCCTGTAAGGGTTGTCGCATCCGAATAAATTTTATTTGCTGCGCATGAAATATAATATCCGCCACTTGCAGCATAAGTTCCAAACGAAGCCACAACAGGTTTTTTCGCTTTTGCTTCAACAACCGCACGATAAATGATGTCGGACGTGAGGACACTTCCACCAGGGGAGTTTACTCGCAAAACAATTGCTTTAACTTTTTTATTATCGGCGGCTTTTTTAATTGCGCTGCTGATATTTTCCATGCCGATTTCGCTTACGCTTCCCTTGCCTGTTCCAACGTCTCCCTGCGCATAGATAATAGCAATGCGGTCTTTCGGTTCATTTTTTTCTTTTCCGATGGAAGATTTGTATTTGCCAACAGAAACGAGATGCATATCTTTAAGAATGGTATCGTTAAAATAGCTACGCTCCATAAATCCATCAATAATATTTTCGCTAATCAAGCGGCTGTTGATATGCGTGAGCAGGCTGTCGGCAATTTCATTAACACGTGCTTCTGTGATTTTACGACCGTCTGCAATTCCTTTAACCATCTCACTCCACAGTGAGTTTGCAAACAATTTGTATTGTTCACGATTTGCCTCACTCATCTTTTCCTCAGTAAAAGGTTCTACCGCACTTTTGAATTTTCCATGACGGATAATTTGCATTTCAACTCCTGCTTTATCCAATAATTTTTTGAAAAATTGAAGACGGAAATTTATGCCTTTAATTTCCACCCCACCCTCGCTTTGAACATAGATTTTATCTGCAATACTTGCAAGATAATATCCTGTTTGAGAATACGCTTCGCCATAAGCGTAAATAAATTTGTCGGAAGAGTCCTTGAAGTGTTGCAGAGCTGTACGAAGTTCCTGCATTGTGGCAATTGACTGGCTCTCGGCAAAACCTGCATCTATGACAATGCCTTTGATTTTATCGTCTTTACTTGCTTTGCAAACTGCATGGATAACATTTTTTAGAGAAACACTCTTTTCTGTTTTCCCGCTAAGTGGATTGAAGTTTGCCATAATATCTTCATCGGGGTTATCTGCAATCGGTTGAGAGAGCTTAATCTCTAAGACGGAATTGTCTTTGAGTTTTGTTTCCACATCCGATGAAGATATGCTCCCCGCAACAATTATTATTAGCAGGAATATTGATACTGCCACAAAGAGCACCATTCCGAAGAATGACGCAAACATAGTTCCAAAAAATTTTTTCATTTTGTTTTATTTTTAAATTTTTATTAATGTCGTCAGTTACGAATTATGGTCACCAATTCTACATTTCGTACGCTGTTGGGCTTGCGTTAGGGACTATTGCTTCGCAATGAAGTCGCTATCGCTCGGCATAGTCCGCGCAAGCGGGGGCTGTGCGGGGGCTTGCGTTAGGGACTATTGCTTCGCAATGAAGTCACTCTCGCTCGGCATAGTCCGCGCAAGCGGGGGCTGTGCGGGGGCTTGCGTTAGGGATTGAGCGGAAATCCTTTTTGCTGCGCGTGGTTCGTGGGGCGGGCAAAAAGATTGTAGCGGAAAGCCCGACCCCGCCCCAAGCTCGGCGAGGGGCGGGGGAACGCCCAAACTAAATTCTATAACTCTTGTCGCTTCATCTTCCAAAATCCCCATGCCCAAAGCAGCAGTATTATCATCGAAAAAACGGTGGCTTCGATTGGTTTATTTGATAAACTTCTGCTCAAATCAATATTTCCCTCAACTCCGTTTGAAAAATAAATATAAGTTGCGACTGACAGTCCTATCGTCAGCACGACCGCAACGCATAGCAGTACTAAAATTGTCTTCCAGAGTTTTTTCGTTTTGAAAAAAAGTACGCCCCAAATTGCTGTCGCCTGAAATAACATGAACGAGGGAAGGCTTCTGCGAAATTCTTCTGACGAAGACCACATTCCTGACAACGGTATTCCGCCTATAAGGGAAACAACAATATTCAAAATGGTCGGTATTGCAAGCAGCCCAAGGGGAACGATTATCACGCATTGAACTAAAAGTGTGAGAAATTTTTCAAAATCGTTTGCAGGCAACATCGTGTAAGAAACGCCTTGTATGGGGTTGAAAAGATGTTTGTACATCATGAACGGCGCAATGAAAATCAATATGGCAAAAAAACGTCCATATTTACTGATACTTAATGGTTGCATAAATGGTGCTGTTGCACCGACAATTTGCGTCAAAATTTGTTGGGTGACAAAATTTTGGAAGATAAACTGCACAAGATATGCGCCCACCATAACGGAAGCAAGAATTATATAAGCACTTTTATTTCGCTTTAATTCAAAACGGAGTAATTTCAAAAACTGTTTCATTTTACGAAAGTTTGTTTAAACATATTTTTGTTTTCTACTGCCATATTAAAAAGTGTTTCCAAGTTCACTTTATCATTTTCTACAACAGAGTTATTCGGCAAAGTCCCATCCACAAATTTTTGCTTTATTTCATCAATGGAATTGTTGAGTAAAATTTGATTGTATTCCATTACGATTATAGGATTAATAATATCTTCAACTTCACGTACTTGATGGGTAGAGATTATAATTGTTTTTTCGCTGCTCGCAGCCTCTGAAAGTACTCTACGAAAAATTGTCTTCGATGGAATATCTAAGCCGTTAGTCGGTTCGTCGAGGAGTAAAACGGGAGTATTGCATGCAAGAGCGAACGAAACAGCCGCTTTCTTTTTATTACCCTGCGACAGTGTGGTAACAGGAGCTTTCGTGTTCACTCCAAACTCCGATATGTAATAGTCAAAATATTCCTTGCTAAATGTAGGATAGAACGGTGAATATAATTTGGCGTATTCAATAATATTTTTATCTATCACTTCGAGATTTTCAGGAAAATAATATATCTCGGAAAGAAATTTGGGGTCACGATTTTTTGGAGTAAATCCATTGACTGTTACAGTTCCATGTTTCGGAAAAATAAGACCTGCCAATAAACGCAAAAAGGTGGTCTTACCCACCCCATTTTCGCCAAGAAGTCCATAAATACCGCCTTTTTCGAGCTGAATATTCAAATTGTCGAAAACAGGTGAACTCCCATTGCGATACCTAAAATAAAGATTGCTGGTTTGTATCATAACTGACAAAGGTACGATTAAGTTGAGTAAAATGCAATTGTGGAGTGCGGTTTGGCAGGGCAAACGCATATAAATTTGCGAAATACGCAGTATATTAACAATTTCGACATAGTTATTAACCGATAATTCGAAGATTTTTGTTCCAAAAGTTATTTTTGTGTGATTATTAACAAA
>JAISPZ010000100.1 GCA_031274555.1 Bacteroidales bacterium
ATTGGTTGTGTAGTAACACCAAATTTAGTGAAAATTTTTCAAACGGCAAAGCGTTACAAATGTTTATTTGATAACGCTTTGCTTGTTTTTAGCAAAAAATAATTGCGGATTTAAGGTAATAAATAATATTACACGCAACCGCGCATAATGGGTCTGCCTGAACAATGTCACCAAACGATGGTCGACTGCGTTCGGTCAGAGTGCTACGTTCTATTTCGCCTCCAAACCTATGGTGGTGGTCAAAAACGCTATATGTAGCCGGAATGTCACACAAAAGTTTGTTGTAAGAATAAATACTTTCGAAAAATGTTCAATAGAAATTAATAAAACTTATAAGGAAAGACATGGATTGACTTTTGAGAAAAATAGAATTATTGGATTTTGATAATAAAGGAAATATCACGCTTACGTTGAGAACAAAAAATTAGACAGTTAAAAATATCAATAATCGCAAATCATTAAAACCCTAAAAACAAATCAACATCTTAAAATGAAAAACATTAATTTGAAATCAGCAGTTATGATATTGTTCCTCTGCGTAGCAGGAACAAATTCATATTCACAGGAAAAGATCATGCAATTACATCGCGGTGGTAACGTTGTACATCAGGCAAAAGTGTCGGAAATTGATAGTATCACCTTTGCAGATATGCCGTCACAACCTGCAGGAGTGTATATCTTTGGTACAGCTACACCTTGGGTGGAAGCCTCTACGGAAGGTCTTATGATGCCGACAAAAAACATGATAAATCAAGAAATTCGTTCCTCACTTTACGAATGTTATGTGCCAATGACGACAGGTACATTCCAAATTAAACGAAAAGACAATATCAATATTGGCGGTACTCTTTTTATGACATACAATGGTAGTGGTGCTTACGACCACCCGCGAACGTCGGCATATTATTATACTCCTGTTCAAGACGGTTCATTCACAATCGCAAAAGCAGGATTATATCACGTCATTTATGACACTGAACTTAATCGTGTTGTTGTTTGCGAAGCCAAATGGGGCGTTAGGGGTATGATGAACTATTGGAATTTTACATATATGAATGAGTCCGCTGATTTTAAGACTTTTACGGTGACAGATCAAAAATGTAATGTAGGCGAATATAAGTTTGCTTACAGTGCTGGGTGGGAACTTGGTATTGATGATACCGTAGTAAGCAGTGGCGGAGGCGCACAAGTGCTTGTAAACACTAACTTTGGTGGTACAATCAGTTGGAGTGGAACTACCGGAACTCCTACGCTTGTCGCAGGTGGCGATAACTATAAAATTGAAGCAGCTAATAAGGGATATTACACGATAACCTTATCGTGGAACAATGGTGTGTGGTCAGGCTCTATGACAAAAACAGGCGATATACCGGCGATTGACCCTGCTACTCAAATGTTTAGTCTGATTGGTAGTGCTTTCAATAATGCGGATGGTACGCCAGCAGCTTGGGACTATGATTTGGATTTAGCTTACACGTCCACTACTGATGGTTTTTCGAGCTATGTTGCTCAAAATGTAACGTTGCTGACGGATGGTGAATTTAAAGTTCGTAAGGACCACGATTGGAGTACAAGCTATGGCTATGACGCAGCCAAAATTACAGGTGATGCGTCCAATTTTGTTGATAATTACGGAAACATCAAAGTAGTAGCAGGGAAGACTTACACCACAATCACATTTAAGATGCATTGGGAAACAGGTGCGTGGGAAATAAACTTTACCTTATAAACAATTCAACATATTAAAATTTTGGGCGTTACCCTGCGGCAGGCAGCAATCCGTTTTGGCGTAAATTTAGCGACAATGCCGACTTCAACCCGTTTGTTTCGCATCCACTCGCCTGACGCAGGGGCACGCCCAAAATTACAAGAACAAATTTACGAGCATATAAAACCCCGCAGCCATAAGAGCACTGACAGGGATAGTGAGTAGCCACGCCACAAGGAGTTGCTTGGTGATACCCCAACGTACCGCTGATAGGCGTTTCACTGCGCCCGCGCCGATGATAGCACCTGTAATTGTGTGCGTTGTGCTTACAGGAATTTTAAGAATTTCTGTCAAGAACAATGTCAATGCTCCCGCGCCTTCAGCTATTGCGCCCTCTATATTTGTTATTTTTGTGATACGGGAACCCATCGTTTTTATTATCCGCCAGCCTCCAAGCATCGTTCCCAGAGCAATGACGGTGAAACACATAAACGCCACCCAGTCGGGTATATTTGTAATATCTGCAATTCCCAAAGGTAATCCCTGCTGATACCCCGCATACAGAGCCGCGGCTATAATTCCCATAACTTTTTGTGAATCATTAAGACCGTGACCTATGCAAAAAAGCCCCGAAGTAACTAACTGCGCATACTTGAACCATTTTTTGGTTTTATTAGGGTTTGCACGTCTGAACGACCAATACACGACTGTAGCCAAAATAAGCGAAATTAAAAAGCCGATAAATGGAGCAAGTACGATAAAGGCTGCTATCTTTGCTACTATTCCAATATGTACAACGCCAAAACTCCAATAGCTCATAACAGCTGCTCCGGCGAAACCTCCGATGAGAGTATGCGAAGAAGAAGACGGAATACCAAAAAACCATGTTATCAAATTCCATGATATTGCCGCCAACAGTCCCGCCAAAATTATAGGCAGAGTGATATATTCCTCCACAACTATTTTTGATACAGTATCCGCAATACCAAACTCGCCTATAATATATTTTGCGATAAAGAATGCGATAAAGTTAAATACGGCTGCCCACAAAACAGCACCAAACGGCGTAAGAATACGTGTGGAAACTATAGTTGCTACGGCGTTGGCGGCATCGTGAAATCCATTGATGAAATCGAAGCAGAAAGCGAGCAACAGGACGATAATCAGCAGAGTCATCATGATTAAGCGTATTTTACCACAATAGTTTTTATTGACTTGCCGACATTATCGGCGTAATCGGTGGTACGCTCAAGCTCCTGCATTATCTCTTTCTCCTTTATCAACTCCAAAATATCCTGATCCTGCTTCTTGAATATGTCCGTTATAAAATTCTCATAAATGTCGTCCGCCTGATTTTCCAAGAAATGCAGATGGTCGCATAACTCTTTTATGGACTTCAAATTTTTATGAACGCTCCTTAACTTCTCTATAGCCATTTGCAAAAGTTTGCACTGCTCATTAAGAATTTTGCTCATCTTAAAAAACTGTTCGGGCAATTCTTTTGGCTGATACATTATCACACGCTTGGAAGTGCTGTTAATTCTGTCAAGAACATTATCTATGCTCTCACCAAGCTCGTGCATATCTTCCCTGTCGAAAGGAGTGATAAAGGTATCGTTCAACTCTTTGTACAGAAAGCCTATAAGACCATCCCCTTTTGTTTCAAGAACCTTAATCGTTTTTTGAATTTCCCTACGCTCTTCGAAAGTGGACACCTGCGTCAGCTTTACGGCATATTCAGAACCGGCAAGGAGATTGGAAGACATATCGCCGAGAATGGGGAAAAATTTGTCTTCTTTGGGGATAAATTTACGAAATATCGTATTCCACTTCATTCGCAATAAGTTTTATTGTTTATATGCAAAGTTACAATTTGATTTTTTTCTATTGTGATTTAAAACTTATTTTTTTTAACATATTTCAAACACATCAGTATAAAGCACACGAAATTAACGTATTAAATTTTGGGCGTGCCCCTGCGTCAGGCGAAAGGAAAATATCGAAGCCATCGGAATTTTGTATCACACTTAACCACGCCCACCGCAAGTCAGCCTTCCGCAGGGTCGGGCTTTCCGCTATAATCTTTTGCCTGCCCGTCCACAAAACAAACACTCACCCCAAACCCACCGACACATCCCGCACCACCGACAGCCCTCAAACCCACCGCAGGCAAAAGGATTTCCGCTATAATCCCTCACGCAACCAACGTATTATGTAATCACAAATTACCAACCACGAATTACGAACCGAGACCGCTTATCCCACCGCCACACTCCACCAACAGCTCCCCAAGCCCACAACCATCCACAAAACCACCAACCCACAAACCCACCAACACATCCCACCCCCCGCGCACCTATCCTCTCATACAAACTCAACAGCAACAGAGCACTGCCACCACTCCACCACTATAGAGTCAAACCCAATCCTCAATAACAAGTTTACCTTTGAAATTCTTTTACATTGTTTCTGAAAAAATTGAAGCGAAAAGTACAGCAGGTTACAAATTTTTTTCTTACCTTTGCAACCCATTTTTATTGCGGGATGTAGCTCAGCCCGGTAGAGTACGCGTCTGGGGGGCGTGTGGTCGCAAGTTCGAATCTTGTCATCCCGACAACCCTGAAAACCCTTGCAAACAAAGCGTCACAGCGCAGTTTGCAGGGGTTTTTCTTCTGTCTTTTTGTCATAAAAAAGTATTAAGTTTTTATTACTTTTTATAAAAAAATGTTTAACCTTAAATCCGCAAGCAAATTATTTTGAGAGTAGAAAAATATTTCCAAAGTTTTTTTTTGCGAATATTCTGGGAAACGAGGGGTTGATATGCTGTTTTTCGACAAAAAAAATGCAG
>JAISPZ010000120.1 GCA_031274555.1 Bacteroidales bacterium
TATGGCAGTTTAGCTTATAGTCAGTGGTTGGGTGGTAGCTTGCCTACCGAAGCTCAGTGGGAATTTGCTCTTCGTCGCAAAGGCAGCGGGGCTTTTCAGGCTCCCACAGCAGGTACTGCTGTTGCCAATCAGTCCGCGTCTTTGTATAATGAAGCATACGCTTACAATGGTTATACCACTGGTGCTATATCAGGGACCGGAGTTCCTGACTACGTATGGTACGGTGGTAACAGCAATGATGAGAGTACTCGAACTGATTACGGCGTAAATATTTCGCACAACCACAAAGTAGGCGAGAAAGAGCCTAACGGTTTAGGGTTATATGATATGAACGGCAATGTTTGGGAATGGTGCGCGGACTTTTGTCCGGGAAGGGAGGATTATTTGCTTGCGGATTATGTCGGTAACGATGGTTCTGACGGCAACGGTATTGTTGTAAATCCTATTAACAATACTGTAGCAAGCTATTCCTCTCCGTCCCTTCGTTTCATCCGCGGCGGCAACTGGGGCGGCGTCGCTGGCAACTTGCGCGCTGGCATTCGTATCAACATCTACGCGCACGACCGCTACTCTGATGTTGGCTTCCGTCCTGCGTTCCTTTTCCCTTTTGCTCCTTAGTTCAATTAGAACTTGACTTTAAAACAATAAAAAAAAGACAGGTGAGTTCTTGTTCAGGAGTGAGTTTGCGAACGACAAAATCAATTACGAATGTAAGTTCAATTAGAAAAGTTATAATTTATGTTGCCGAAAAATCTGACAAATGATCCCTCAAGGCATTTACCTGCTAAAAGTTGGTGCTCTCACAGCCAAAGTGGTGAAGCATTAATGCTCGTGGCTCGGCTCGCCGAGAGTGGAAGACAAGAGGTATATCGCACCTTTTACCACTATGTGGGTGTCTGGCTCTAAGTTCGCGCTTGTGATTGCTACGTAACCGTCTTGACGGTTGCCTGTGACTACTTCGACTTTCCTGAACTTTGTAGCATGTTCACCACATAAACTTTCGCCGTCTGCGTGAGCGTGTTCGGCTTCGTTCTCGTTCTCGTGAGCGTTCTCGGAACATCCACTTTCGGCATGGGCGTGTTCGGCTTTGTTTTCATTTTCGTGCCCATGAGTGTCCTCTGTCGTTTCTACGAAGATAAATTCTTTGCCCTCCGAGCGCACAACGGCACTTTCGGGAACTGCTGGCACCAAAGCGTTTTCAACTTCTATTTCTGCCGATACATACATACCCGGAATAAGCATAACCTTATCCTGCCTGTCAATCGCTACATGAACCGTTATCGACTTGCTTTCGTTTTCAAAAGAGCGATTTATGCGATACACTTTTCCATGAATTTCTTCATCACTGTTTGTTATATGAAGATGGACGTTCTGCCCCTGCCTGACAAACGCAAAATCCTTTTCATAGACGTTAAGGTCGCAGTGCATAGAACTGTGGTCGGCAAGCTCCATTAGAGGCGTTTGTACTTCTACATAACTACCTGTTTTAACAAAAACTTTTCCAATCACCCCACCAATTGGCGCGACAATTGGAATACGCGAGGAAAAATCTCCCTCTGCAACTTTTTTAGTGTCTATTCCGAGTTGTTTGAGGCGTATTTCAAGCCCCGATAGACGTGCCTTGTCAGCGGAATAAGTGGCAGACACTTGCTGAAATATTTTCTCGCTTGTGGCTTTATTTTGATATAATTCTTTTTGACGATTATACTCCTGCTCGGAAAAAACAATCTCTTTTTTTAGCGAAAGATAGTTTTCCTGCATCTGGATAATATCAAGATTTTCGATATAGGCGACAACTTGTCCTTTTTTTACTGAATATCCCGCCTGTACCGATATTTCACTTATTCTGCCCGCGATAAGAGAATTTATTTCTGCTTCGTTCTGCGGTGGAAGCGCGAGTTGTCCGTTGGCACGAACAGTGCCTGCAATATTTTTCAGTTGAACTGTCCCTGTATCTATGCCCGCAGAAAGCATTTGTTCGTGCGTTATTGATACGATTTGTTCTTCGCCATGTTCGTGCGAATGTTCCTCTTTGGAACTGTTTGTCTTGCATGAAATAAATGCAAGTGTAAATAACAATATGATGTATGTATTCTTCATAATTTAATATATTTAATTTGAATTTGTGCTTTGTGAAATCTTAATATAGCGTTAAAAGCCGTTTGTTTCAGCGTTAAAATATCTTGCAGAGAACGGATATAATCGGTAGAAGAAATTTCGCCTTTCTGGAAAGATAAAAGTGAAATTTTTTGCAGAATGTCTATTTCGGAGAGTCCTTCTTCGATATAATAGTTGTATTGACTTTTTGCCTGAAGAAATTCTGTTTCTGCCTGAATTTCGACATTTTTAAGCTCCTTCAAAGCAATATCCTGCTCGAGTGCGACCTGTTGTTTTTCCAAGTTTGCGCGTTTGATACGAGAGATTTGTTCGCCCATAAAAAGTGGAATACTTATGCCCGCTTCAAACCCGCTCTGACGCGAGTCGGTATAAGAATAAGTCGCAAAAATATCCGGCAACAGTTTATTTTTTTCTATTGCACTGCGTGCTTTTGCTGCCTGATATTTTCGTTCCCACAGAATAGAAAAAATATTTTTATTCTCGCTATAGACGATACTGTTATCAACGACCGTATAAAATTCTTTTTTATCGGGGATTACTGTGAAGTCTGATGCGAGAATTTGCCTTAGAGCAAAAATTTCTTCTTGAAGTTCTTTTTCCGAAGTTTGCATTTTAAGCAGTGCTTCCTGCTTTTTAACTTTTGCAAATATTTCTTCAGAAACAGGTACATCGCCACTCTTATACCGAATGTGAGAGATAGAAACTACTGTGTCGTAAAGAGAATTCATCTGTTTTAATAATTCTACTTCTTCCATTTTTTGCATTATCGTATAATAACGGATAGACACTTCTTTCGTGATTTCTTTTTTTGCAATTTCTACTGATATGTCCGCAACTTGTTTTTCTTTGTTTGCAGATATTCCCTGCGCAATATAAACACTCGGAAACGCGATAGTTTGAGAAACTGAAATCTTTTTATCTATCCAGTCAGGGAATGGATCTTGACTGTATGAAAAAGATGTTTTATCGGGATTGAACGCAGCAGCCTTTGCCGCCTTGCTCTTTTCGACTTCTATCTGCGCAAGCATTATCTGTGGACTTTTTGAAAAGGCGATGTCTAAACATTCCTGTAATGTTTTTACTTGCCCAACTTGCCCGACTTGCTTTGTCTGCTCAATTTGCGCCGTTTGCTCAATCTGCGCCGTTTGTCCAAAAATAAAATTGCAGCAAAAAAACATCAGAAGCAGGAATATGGATTTTTTCGCTCGGCGTGTCCATTGCATTTTGAATTTTCTTTTAGTCACAACATAAAGCACAGGGAGCACGAAAAGAGTGAGTAGGGTGGATGTTATAAGTCCACCGATAACAACCGAAGCAAGAGGTTTTTGTACTTCACTTCCGTCACCTGTGGAAAGAGCCATAGGTAGAAATCCGAGAGATGCAACGAGAGCAGTGATAAGCACAGGACGTAAACGTATAAGTGTCCCTTTTACTACTCTGTCATAAATATTTTCTTCATCAGAAAGTTTTTCAAATTGAGCAACGAGCACTATGCCGTTGAGAACTGCAACTCCAAAAAGAGCAATAAATCCAACGCCTGCCGAAATACTGAAAGGCATTCCTCTTATCATCAAGGCAGCGATACCGCCGATTGCAGAAAACGGAACTGCGGTAAATACAAGCAGAGCGTTTTTCGTGCTGTAAAACGTCATATAAAGCAAAAAGAAAATTAAAAAAAGTGCAATAGGAACCGCTATCGCCAAACGTTTTTCTGCCTGTTGAAGATTTTGGAACTGCCCGCCATAAGTGTAGTAGTAGCCGACAGGAAGTTTTAATTTTTCATCCAAGATATTTTCAATTTCCTTTACGGTACTTTGCACATCTCGCCCTCTAACGTTAAAACCAACGTAAATTCTTCTACTCGCCTCATCACGACTTATCTGCGCGGGAGCGTTGCGATATTCGACAGAGGCAATCTGATGTAACGGAATTTGTTGTCCGCCACTTAGAGGAATATACAGGGAACGGATGTTGTCAATGTTATTGCGTAATCTTTTTTCAAGACGGATAACGAGGTCGAATTTTTTCTCTTCCTCATACACAACTCCTACTTTTTTTCCTGCGAATGCAGCGGAGAGAATATCGTTTACTTCTCTGACGGAAAGACCGTAATGAGCGAGTTTTTTGCGGTCGTATATAACCTGTATCTGCGGCATTCCTGTGACGGTTTCTACAAACGGTTCACCGACTCCCTCGACATTTTTTATAAACGAAGCAACTTTATTCGCTTCTGCTGCCAATATATCCAAGTCGGGACCGTATATTTTTATTGCCACATCTTGACGGATACCTGTTATAAGTTCGTTAAAGCGCATCTGCATCGGCTGGGTTATTTCTACATTGACACCCGGTAGAACTTCGAGTGCTTCTGTCATTTTTTTTGACATTTCTTCGCGTGTGCGAGCAGTTGTCCATTCTTTCTTTGGCTTCATCGAAATCATCATGTCCCCGCGTTCAATGGGCATTGGATCGGTGGGAATTTCAGCACTTCCGATACGTGTTACTGCCTGTTTTACTTCGGGAAAATTATCCATCAATATTTTTTCCGCCTTGCCGAACGTTTCTATCACTTGACTCAACGATGTGCCTTGCGCCATAGAAATTTCAGCCGTAAGATCGCCCTCTTCGAGTGTTGGTAAAAATTCTCCACCCAAACGTGTGAAGCCAAAAAGGGCAGCAGCGAGAAGTGCTACCGAAGTGAGAATTGTCGCACGTTTTCTCTGTAAAACATATTTTATGCAAGGGGTGTAAACACGTTTTACAAAGTCGATTATCTTTTCGGAAATAGCCAACTTTTTATCTATATTTTTGCGTAACACAAGAGTACTCATCATCGGCACGTACGTGAGAGATAGTATGAATGCTCCAAGAATTGCGAACGCTACTGTTTCTGCCATCGGGCGAAACATTTTTCCTTCAATCCCTGTTAGTGTAAGAATTGGAATATATACAATAAGGATGATTATTTCACCAAAAGTGGCACTCTTGCGAATATTTGATGCTGCACCATAAACGGCGTTGTCGAAGTTGGATTTGAATATACCGTTTGAAGCTGATATGCCCTGTCGTTCGCCGAGTGCCCTCACTATCGCTTCAACCATGATTACAGATCCATCAACAATAAGTCCAAAATCAATAGCACCGAGCGACATAAGGTTTCCACTCACTCCAAAAACATTCATCATCCCAATAGCAAAAAGCATTGACAGTGGAATAACAGATGCGACGAGCAATCCCGCACGCCAATGTCCCAAGAGTAGAACAAGAACAAAAATAACTATCAGCCCGCCCTCAATAAGGTTTGTTGCAATAGTTTTCGTTGTTCGGCTAACAAGCTCCGTCCTGTCAATAAATGGCTCTAT
This sequence comes from Bacteroidales bacterium, assembly GCA_031274555.1. Classification (GTDB taxonomy): domain Bacteria; phylum Bacteroidota; class Bacteroidia; order Bacteroidales; family P3; genus JAIRNR01. The sequence goes on from JAISPZ010000120.1 coordinate 5,481, forward strand.
CACTACGCCTTCGGGGAGTTGCTTTTGAATTTGCGCCATTTTTTCTTTAACGCTTTTTATAACTTGCGAAAAATTTTCACCCTTGAGCATAAGCGTAATTCCGGCAACCGCTTCGCCCTCACCATTACGTGTTACAGCTCCGTAACGAATAGCAGAGCCGTATCCAATCTCTGCAATATCACCCAAAAGGAGTGAAGTATTGCCATTGTTTTTGACTAAAATTCCGCGAATGTCGTCAAGAGTTTTCACAAGTCCAAGTCCGCGAATAACGCTATAACCAGAGCCTTGCTCAATATAACTGCCACCCGTATTTTCATTGTTCGCCTCAAGTGCGTTGTATATTTCAGGCAGCGTCACATTTAGCGAAGCCATTTTTTCGGGGTTGAGAGCAATTTCGTATTGCTTTACCTGCCCCCCCCATCCACTTATTTCAGCAACACCGTCCGTGCCCTCAAGACGGCGTTTTACAATCCAGTCTTGAATGGTGCGAAGATCCATATCTGAATACTTGTCTTCGTAGCCTTTTGCGGCGTGGATAACATAGTGGTAAATTTCGCCTAAGCCTGTTGTTACAGGGCTTAATGAAATATCTGCGATTGACGGTGGAATATCTTTTTCCGCCTCATTTATACGCTCATGCACCTGCTGGCGTGCCCAATAAATATCGGTTTTATCGTTAAAAACGATTGTCAGCACTGCCATCCCATTGCGACTTAAACTGCGATGTTCAATCGTTTGCGGAATGTTGGCAAAAACCATTTCGAGCGGTGCGGTAATTTGCTGTTCAACTTCCTGCGCACCGAGCGTTGGTGCGAGAGCTACAATTTGCACCTGATTGTTTGTAATGTCAGGATTTGCGTCAATCGGCAGTTGCCATAGCGACACAATACCCCACACAACGAGTGCAATCGTCATTACAGCTATTGTAATCTTGTTCCCAATTGAGAACTTAATAATTTTATCAAACATAAATTTTTTAAATAATGAAAAATATAAACAAGGGCGACTCCTTAAAAAGTCACCAAAAGAAATAAAAAAAATGTAATGTTTATTTTTTCGGCGGCTGCCAAATATCGCCTGCAAAGATGGAAGTTAATGGCGAAATATAGAGAATAGAAAACGATTCTGAAACGATCGTAATAAATTTTTCCGTAAAAAATGCTGTCGGGACGGTAAACCCGAGTGAGGTACAACAGGAATGAAAAGGCGAACATCCCTGCGGACAGTGGTCTTCGCCCGTCTGCCCGTTCTCGCAGGCTTCAATACAATCGCTGTGCCCGATAGTTTCAATCAGAACATCCGACACCGAAAGTGTAAAAACAAATACGGCAAGAATAAGGGCGATTATGTTTTTCATTCGGCTGCAAAGATAGCAAAAAAAATTACGAATTACGAATTACGAATTAAAACAACCACAGACACCATGCACTAACAATATGCACAAACAGCAACTGCGTCAGCAATAATTGACAATTGACAATTGACAATTAACAATTAACAATTGCGCCAGCCGTAATTCGTAATTAACTTAGAAGTGGCCAAAATATGTCTGTAGCCTCTCCTGCAGCACCTGCGATAATGCAAATTCCAACTATGATGCCGACAACGAGCGAAATAAATCCCACAACAATACCTATTATCGAAAGAGTACGACCTACTTTCAACATTTGACAACCTGTGTAAGACGACGGTGAAAGATTGTACATCTCAAACCCTTTCTTTGCGAACGATTTGCCAAGAAAGCCAAATACAATGCCGAGTGGCGGATAAAGAAAGAATAGCATTGGTGTCCAAAAATCAATCCAGCAAAGTTCGATAGAGGAAATACCAAGCACAAGCACCACTATCGAATAAATAAGTGTCTTTTTTGTGTTAATGTTTTCGGTTGAAGTTTCAGTTGTTTCCATAGTTTTTATTTTTTTAGGGTGAATATCAAAGTTAGTGAAATTATTAGAATGTACGATTTTTAAATCCACGATGGATTTGTGGAGCGATTATGTTTTCCAAAATTTATAGAAGTTAAACCATTGTGAAGGGTAGCGGCGGACGACATCTTCGAGAGCAGCGATATATGATTTTTCAAGTGAAATGTCCGAACCACACGTGCCCGCCGAAGCTGCCGAAGCTGCCGAAGCTGCCGAAGCTTCTGTGTTCTCCATAAACACAAACTCAATAGTATAAGTAAATCGTGGTTTTCTCATTACAAAGAGGAAAATAACAGGCACTTTCATTTTGCGGGCGAGGGTGAACACACCCGCAGGGAACGACGCTTCCAACCCCATAAACGGTGCGGAAAAAGTCGGCTGCCCCTCGACAAATCTATCACCCTGAAATGACACCATTTCGGCATTGTTCAATGCATTCTTTATTTCCAGCACAGTACGTAAGAAATCGTCAGTAACAGGAATTATCTTGTATGGACGAGGACGAGAATTGTTATCAACAACTTTTTTTATTTTTTCGTATTCCGCGTCAAGCATTACAATATTTATTCTGTCTTCGTATCCGTCAAAAAAATGAGAAGCGAGTTCCCAACAGCCCACATGCGCACCAATAGTTATAAAACCTGTTTTCTGAATACCCCAAAAATCCAAAAACTCTTTGTAGTGCAGAATTTCAAATTTAAAGCGTTTGCCAAGTCCTGCTCCAATAGCGAGTTTGTCGATGATTGTCTGCCCAAAAATAAAATAATGGCGATAAATAAGAAACGGCGTTACCCAAACAGAACGTTCTAAAACGTGTCTATAATAGAACCATAACGAGCGAGTTGCCACAAAAGCAAAAGGTATGAAGTAAATAACCACTAACGATAGAAAGCAGTAGGCTGTGCGAAGACCCAAATATCGAATTATGAAAACAAAAATCTGATAACCTAACGCGCCACCTCGCGATTTTCCTTGCCAACTGTGGTTGTCGTGTCCCATTGATCATTTTTTCTCGTCCATTTTGCGTACAATCATATTGAAAAAATCCTGAAATGTTACCACGTTTACAAAATCAGGACCCGTAAGAGTGACTCCGAAATTTTTGTCTATCAGCACTACCATATCAACTAAATCTAAGGAGTCCAGATTGAGCGTGGACATAAGCGGTGCTTCAGGAGTGATAACTGTGGGGTCTATCTCAAACTCTTCTGCGAGAATTACAGACAATTTGTCTTTAACTTCTTCTGTATTCATATTTTAATCTAAATTTATTATCTGACAAATATACGTTAAATTCTCGAATTACACGCAGACGAATAAAACTTTTGTCAAAATAAATATGCACAAATTCCGCACATTTTCATTTTGAGGTGCTGATAGCAGATTACTAACAATTAAAATTAATGGCAAGCAGTGCTTAACTTGCTAAAAAAGGATAAAGGAAAAGAAAGTTTGCGCTCAAAACGACTTAAAGCAGGACGGAATAATGATTTTTTACTACAATTAATCACAAATTAAAATGCGTTTGCTCTGCTTGTAAAATTAACGTAGGAAATTTTTGATTTTTTTTGCGTACCTTTACGAGGTTTTTATGATTGTTTAACACCTATTAACGACCTATTTTAGTAAATTTTAATAAAATCAAAACGAATATTATACAGTTGCGATTTTTTTAGTCAGTAGTTAGTCGTGCTAGTGTTTTCGAGCGGATTTTGCATATTTTGAGTAGTGGTTGAAGGAGTCGTTGGGTTTGAACGGTTTTGGCTGTGGGTAACATTCCCATAAGCATGGGAACTAACAAAATCAAAATAAATGTTATATATTTGCCGAACTTTTTTTGGTCATTAATGATCGTAGTGTTGGTTTTCAAGCGGATTTCGCGGAACAATTGAAATATGAAGGATCGTCGGGTTTGAACGTTTTGTGGTGTGGGCTGTGTGTGCCCATAGCGTGGAAGTAGGGAAGAAGCAGGGAAAGGGATGTACGGAGTATGAGTTTTTTAAATGGATTTTTGAATAACAATTGAAATATAAATG
>JAISPZ010000124.1 GCA_031274555.1 Bacteroidales bacterium
CATTTATATTTCAATTGTTATTCAAAAATCCATTTAAAAAACTCATACTCCGTACATCCCTTTCCCTGCTTCTTCCCTACTTCCACGCTATGGGCACACACAGCCCACACCACAAAACGCTCAAACCCGACGATCCTTCATATTTCAATTGTTCCGCAAAATCTGCTTGAAAACCAACACTACGATCATTAATGACCAAAAAAAGTTCGGCAAATATATAACATTTATCTTGATTTTGTTAAGATTTATCAAAAACCTTATGTTAATAAGTGTTAATAACCGCGAAAACCTCGCCAAAGATACGCAAAAAAACCAAAAATTTCCTATATTAATTTCACCAGATTTTCATCCATCTGCACGTAAATTGGCGAGTTTAATGTATATTTGTAAATCATGACAACAACTTTCAACGCACGAGGACTGCCTTTGGGCATACAGGACTTTGCAGATATACGCGATCGAAATCTTGTATATATAGACAAAACGATGTTTATACCTCCGCTTTTAGCGACAGGTAAACCTTACTTCCTGTCTCGCCCCCGCCGCTTTGGAAAAAGTCTTTTTATGTCCACTCTCAAATATTATTTCGAGGGAAGAAAAGATTTGTTCGAAGGGTTAGCTATTGCAGAAGTTGAAAAAGATTGGACAAAATATCCTGTCTTTCACTTAGATTTTAATGCCGAAACTTATGATAATCTTGCTTCATTCAGGCAGATTTTAGCAACTAATCTTGATGAAATAGAGGCTTTTAATGGTGTGAAATCAGAAAAAACCACTATGCCTGCAAGATTTAAGGATCTTATAATACAAACATATAACAAGACAGGAAGAAAAATTGTTATTCTCGTGGATGAGTACGACAAGCCATTACTCAATACGAGAACAAACCCTAAGTTGCACGACACAATCAAAAAAAGCCTCAAAGGGTTTTATGGGGTACTAAAATCTGCCGACCAATATCTACGCTTTATGTTATTTACAGGCGTTTCCAAATTCTCAAAAGTGAGTGTTTTCAGCGATCTTAATAACCTGACAGATATTAGTCTGGAAAACAATTTTTCGGCTATTTGTGGCATTACAGAGCAGGAATTACTCACGCAGTTTAAACCAGAGATACAGGCATTAGGCGAAGCACAAAATCTCACGTACGACCAAACTGTAGCTCAACTCAAAAAAATGTATGACGGCTATCATTTCTCTGAAATCAGCGAGGATGTTTACAATCCGTGGAGTTTGTTAAACTCGTTCTATAAAAAACGATTTACCTACGAGTGGTTTAAGTCAGGAACACCTACAATGCTCGTAGAGATGTTAAAAGACACAAATTACGATTTACCAAAATTAGAAAAAAACGTTGTTATTCCTGCGCAAGAAATTGACGACTTCCGTATGGACAGCCCATATCCAATACCATTGTTATACCAGACAGGATATTTAACCATCAAAGAGTTTATCACCAGAGTTAATTCTTACAAGATGGGATTCCCTAACGAAGAAGTCAAGTATGGATTTATTAATGAATTACTTCCAATATATATATCAAAATCTAAGGGATGGTCGTCAAGCTGGATTGCAGCTATGGTTCAGGATCTGTACAACGAAGATTTGGAAGATTTAATGCTGCTACTAACGTCTTTTTTTGCGGATATTCCATACGTTTTAGAAAACAAAACAGAAAAGCACTTTCAAACGATTTTTTATTTAGTCTTCACCCTTGTCGGGCAACTTGTGAAAGTAGAGAAATACAGTTCTGCCGGATGCGCAGACGCTGTTATGGAAGTTGAGGACAAGGTTTATATCTTTGAGTTTAAACTCACCGACAACGCCACCGCCGAAGAAGCATTACAACAGATAGAAGAAAGCGGTTACGCCACGCCGTATCTCGCTTCGGGCAAGAAAATCATAAAAATTGGCATCGCGTTTGACAACAAAACCCGTACTCTCGGCGAGTGGAAGATAGCGAACTAAAATCAATTACAAAATTCTGGAACTTAACGAAATTTTTACGCAAGGGTACGCAAAAAAAATCGATCATGCGCACTTCCAAACAGAATATGCCTGACTTTTGGCAAATCGTTAATACGTGTGAATTGAAATTTTTTATTTAAATTCGCAGACTTAAATTCGCAAATACAATATAACACATTACAAATGAGAGCAGCTTTGTTTCTTTGGACATTGTTCTTTTTTTGCGCAACAACCTCTTGCGATTCCGCAATATGTTTGGATTTTTATGTTCAAAACAATTGCAGTGAACAAATTATTGTAAGTGCGACAATGGGGATGTGGGAATCTGAACGACAAAGTTCCATAAATACCATTAAACCTAACACCAAAGCACATATACACCAAGAAACAAGCGTTTTAGGCTTTACCAGAGGGAGCATTTTTGTTACTGTACAAGAAATGAAAATAACAAAAGACGATAAAGATATTTCTATTCATCCATCAGACACATCAAAGTGGGATTTTGCATACACAGGCAAAGGATATGAGGCAACTTTGACAGTAAGTCCCGAAGATTTCAGACGCAGATAACGATGCCTGACAAGCGGGCGGTGCGGGGGGCTTGCATTAGGGATTATTGCTTCGCAATGAAGTCGCTCCCGCTCGGCATAGTCCGCGCAGGCGGGGGCGGTGCGGGGGGCTTGCATTAGGGATTGTAGCGGAAATCCTTTTTTGCGGCGCGGGCGTGTGGGCTGGCGGGGCAAAAAAGATTGCAGCGGAAAGCCCGACCCCGCCACGAAGCTCTGCGAGGGGCGGGGGAATGCCCAAATATTACAAAGGGATTACGGTTTTGAGGAAGTTAATAAAAAGCTGTAACTTTGCGCGATTATGGGCCTACTGAATAAAAAATGGATAATGCGTGAAATGCATGGGGCTGTTCCCGATGGTCTTCACGGAAATTCTCATATTGCTAAACTTCTCTTTGCGAGGGGTATTGATACGGAAAAAAAGGTTGAGGAGTTTTTTTTTCCAAAATTGGAAATTCTGCACGACCCTTTCTTGATGAAAGATATGAAGAAGGCGGTGAAACGGGTTACGGAGGCACTCAAAAAGAAGGAGAAAATTCTTGTCTATGGTGATTATGACGTGGACGGTGCTACTGCTGTTGCTCTTGTGTATTCTTTTTTGGAAAAACAGGGGGCATCTTTGGGATTTTTTGTTCCTGACCGTTATGTGGATGGTTATGGTCTTTCTACACGTGGTGTTGATTTTGCTGCCGCAGAAGGCTATTCGCTTATGATTGTGCTTGATTGTGGCATAAAGAATAATGAGGAAATTGCATACGCGAACGAAAAGGGAATAGATGTTATTATTGGTGACCATCATCAGCCCGGTGATACTCTGCCTGACGCTTATGCTATCCTCGACCCAAAGTGCGATAATGACAAATATCCATATAAAGAGCTTTCGGGCTGCGGTGTTGGATTTAAATTTATACAGGCGTTCTCAATAAAACATAATCTTAATGTGAGGGAGATGGTCTATCCGTTTTTAGACCTTGTCGCCATAAGCATTGCTGCAGATGTTGTACCGCTTACGGATGAGAATCGAATTCTCTCATATTTTGGTCTTATGCTTGTGAATACTATGCCTCGACCGGGCGTAGAGGCACTTTTGTCGTACTCGAAAGTTGAGCACGTAAAACGTTCCACAAAACTTGCTTCGGGAACAAATCGTCCTACTTATTTTAATAAGGAGCTTACAAGCAATGACCTTGTTTTTATGATTGGTCCGCGCATAAATGCGGCAGGCAGGATGGAAAGTGAGGAAGGACAAAAAAGTGCGCGTCTTGCTGTTGAACTTTTGCTGGCAAAAGATATTGAACAGGCAAAGGAAATTGCAGAGAGCATAAATAAGTTTAACACGGAGCGGAAAATGCTCGACTCACAGGCTACAGAAGATGCGCTGAAACAGCTTGAACAAAATCCTTTGATGCAGGGCAGAAACACTACTGTTGTCTATGATAAAAGTTGGAATCAGGGTATTGTTGGCATTGTTGCTTCTCGTTTGACTGAAACATATTATCGCCCCACTGTCGTTTTTACAGAGTCAAAAAAAGGTGATATGCTTGTGGGGTCTGCACGTAGTGTTGGTGGCTTCGACATTTATTCTGCAATTGAGCGGTGCTGGCTTTTCCTGCAACATTTTGGCGGACATAAATACGCAACAGGACTTTCTATTCTACATCACGATTTAGAGCCGTTTGCACAGGCATTTGAAGATATTGTGACACAGATGCTCAAGGACGACGGACAAACACTTGTGCCAACCATAACTATTGATGATGACCTTGATTTTTCGGAAATAACTTTTGAGTTTTATCGTGAACTAAAACGTTTTCTTCCTTTTGGTGCACAGAATACAAATCCTATTTTTAGAACTAATAAAGTCCTCGACACAGGCTATTCGCGCAAGGTTGGCAAGAACCATCTTAAACTTTCGCTCTTTCAACAGGACAAACATTCTTTTCCGATAAACGCAATTGCCTTTGGTCAGGGTGATCTTTTTGAAACAATCAAGAGTGGCGTTCCGTTCAATATCTGTTACGAAATCACCGAAAACGAGTGGAATGGAGTCGTGTCAATCCAACTCAATATCAAGGATATTCAGTTTGAGAGGTAGTTTTCGGTTTGATGGGGGTGGGGCAGTTGAACCAAAATTCCTGAAACTTTGTAAAAATTGGAAGTTTTAGAAATGTTGATTTTATTTTGTTGATTATCTTTATACTAAAAATCCTGAAACTTTATGAAAATAGGAAGTTTTAGGAATATCGGTTTTGTTTTTCTAATTATATTTACATTCCAATACCTTTGTGGCTACCAAGCCCGTTTCATTATATTTTGAATAATTTGTCCTCCTGAGATAGAGATAGGGTTTCATGTAAACTAACGTCCACATTTGGTGGTATTTTATCTTTTAAAATCGGTACTATGTATTGACCATTTATGAGGCTCGCTACCTCTACAAGTGTATTGAGTTGGTTGTCATGCACACTCTCCAATTGATCGTGCATAACAAAATGCAAACAATTAATATCTAAATGGTCTGCAAATTGAATGTATGCAAAATCAAATGCGGCTATTTGTCCCTTTTTCTTTCCTGTGCTTGGATTTCCCTCCATATTGGTCACTATCAATTCATAACCTTTATCGGTTACAGAAGAACTTAATATGTAATATTCTCCATAAAGTTTATTCGATATTTCGGAAAAGAATTTATTGAACTCCGTAATCCTGCTTTGAATTATTTCATCTTTTGATGAGATGCTATCATTAATTGCGTTTAATCCTGTTATAATTACTTCAAGTTTTTCATTCGATTTTTCCCAAATCTTTTTCAGTTCTTCTAAATTTCCTTTTTTCTCGAAAAGCTGACTTGATTCTAAAAAAATCGTTTCCAAATCTTCAGTAAATCCCGATTTTTTCAATTTGTTTGCCAATTCATTCTCTAATGAGTTTAACCTTGACAACTGACTTTTAAGTTCAACTATTTCTTTTTGTAAATCAGGGAGTTCTTTTGTGATATATTTGATTTTTTCTAATATTAAATCATTATGAAATTTTATGGTTTCTTCAAAAGATACCTGTACAGTCGGAACAAGAATTTTTGCCTTTTCATAAAGAGATTTTATTTGCAGTACATCAATATTTGAATATTCCGTTTCCAAACTTTTTTTACTCTCATTTATTAAATCTTTTCTGATTTCCAGCACACTTAAATTAGAAGATATTCGATTGAAATTTTGCCTCACTTGATTTAATTTTTCAATATCATCACCATAGTTTTCATTAATGCTAAGAGTATTTTTCTGTGCATTAAATTCATCTATCTTTCCATTAAAAAATGATAATTGTTGTTCAATTAACGACAACTCTCCTTCTTCTTTTTTTAATCGTTTTTGAAATTGTTCCTCTTTCGCTTTTTCTGCAAACAATCTCTGTTTTTCTTCAAGTCCATCCGTGCTTATGCCTAACCAAAACAGATATAGGGCTTCATATTCTTCTTTTTTAGTGTACGAATTTAGAACCTTTACTATATGGGACATTTTGTTTTTCTCATCGCGAATGTTTTTTGAAATTATTTGTCTGAAAGTTGGTTTGTCTGCCTGAATGGACAAAATTTCTTCCTTTAACTTTTTGTCAAAATCTTCTTTGCCTGTAACAGATTGCCCATTAATTTCCTGGATTTTCTTATCACGTGAGAGAAAATTACGTTTTACAACTACTTTTCTGCTGCTCTCATCGTCAATATTATCGACAAGTTCTACAGTAATAACAACATCTGTTTTTTTTAAAAAATCTTCAATATTGGTGTTTGGTTGTGTTTTAAATTCAGTGTCTTTGTAAATATTCTCTCCATCGCCACCGAAACAAAAATCAACTAACCTCAATACTGTCGTTTTCCCAACATTATTACCTGTTATTTGATGATTTGAAACTGTCGGGGTTTCGTCCACAATAAAATTCACTCCTTTATGAAAAAGGATTTCGCGAATAATACCGCTTTTATTCTGTATGATCAACCGTTTTAAAAACATTTCTCAATATATCCTTTATTGTTTTTCTTTATCGCTCCCATAATAAACAACCAATCCAATACTAAAGAGTACAGATTTAAACTTATTTCTTGTGTTTTATTAACAAGTGAAAACAGTTCAAAATAATCGTATTCTTTGTTTTTAAAAGAAACAAATACTTCTATTATCTTACCACCGAGATAATATAGATCGCGTTCCGGATTTGTATTTTTATTTACTATCATCTTTGGGCGGTTCTTCTAATATATTACAGCGCATAAAAGCGTCAACTAATATGATTTTTATACTGAAACCAATAATTTCAAAATCCAAACCTGTGGAATTAGCTGAATTATCAACTATTGCCCACATTTCATTTTCTATTTTTTCGATAATATTATCGGCATTTGCACGTATCTCATCAATATTTTTATATTTCCCTTTTTCTTTCCAATAAAGCATTCTGATTTCTTGCAGGACGGCATCTTTTTTTGTCGAACCTTGTTTTTCTATTTCTTCGTAAATTAGATTCAATTTTCCTTGATACATCGCACACTCTTCAATAATTGGTTTGTATCGAACAACATTATTGTAACTTATTTTTTCGTCAGGGTTGGGCGCGTTTTGCGGACATTCCATATTTGATTGTTCAAAAACGGATTTCCCAAGCAGGCTTATTATGGTGCTTAATGCCGAAGGATATTTTGACAAAATATTTTGATTGGAAAGCAATTTGGATATTTCTGTTTCATGACTCCTTTTCATTGCACGCAAGGCATCGCTGGAATACATATCAACATTGTCTGTTTCTTTGTGGTGGTTTGCACAAAGCAAAATCAGATTATCGTAGCTCCTTCGATAATCATCATTTGAAGCAGGATTGTATCGTTGCCCACCTTTTTCGGCTGCCTCAATATGACAGATATTTGAAATATTCGTTCCGCTTTTCGTGTCGAAAAGTTTTTCATTACAATCCGGAAACGCGCACAGGTTTCCCGATAAAGCATACAGCCGTTTTATCGTTGTTGGGAGTATGTTTCTTGCTTTACTCATTGCTGTTTTATTGTGCAAATTTGTCGCAAGTTAGCAAAAACAAATTTGTTTTTTTATTATCTTTTTATTTTTTTTACTAACACTATCAAGTAATTTGCTCGATTTCAGAGCTTCTGCTATATTGCTTACCTCAACTGCGCGGCGTACTGCAACAACTGCTGGGCGGTTTGGTTGTCGCCACTTTGTTGATAGATTTGTGCCATTAGCTGATATGCCTGCTTGAAGTCGGGGCGGAGTTCTACAACTTTCTTCAAGTCGTTGAGGGCATAAGAGGCGTTGTTCATTTGCAGGTTGGCGTAAGCGGAGAGCCAATAGCCCTGCATTTCCCGCGGAGCAACTTTCTTGAGGTTGGACGCAACAATCATCGCACTGTTCGGGTCGCGCTTTTGCAGATATATGTTTGCCAAAAGTGATAGTGCCTGAATGTCGTCAGGAATATTCTGCGCCAGAAACGAAGCGTGTATTAACGCACTGTCATTTTTACCTTGCTGTAAATATATCTCACTTAATTGCGAGAGTGCACCCTCGTTGTAAGGATCTGCCTGCAACGCTTTTTTGTAGTAATAGACGGCACTGTCCATCATTCCCGCTTTGAGTGCTCTGTAGCCGTAGTAGTCGTTGCGGTCAGTGCGCTTGAGAACAAAACCGACAGGAATACCATCCACTTCCACAAGATGTACTGCATTTGCAGGTGGAAATATCTTTTTGTTTTTCATCATGGCGGGCGTTATACCTCGTCCCTGCGTGGGAAAAACCGCATAGTCCCAATCCCTGTCCGCCCTGTCGTAGTAGCGCGAAAAGACTCGCTTGAAATGTGCCGTATCCTGCGAAAAAATAAATTCGTCCACACGTCCACCCCAACACGCAACAACTACTTTCCTGCCCAAAGTAGTGTCCGCATTTTTTATCACCCATTCATCACAAGCGCGACTCGAATGAAAGTAATAATCCAATTCGTATTTTCCGTAAGCATTTTTTATTCCACCCGACAATTCGTTAAAATATAAATATTCGTAAGGATGATTTCTTACTGCAAAAAGAGCGGGATGTAGCAACAGCACAAAAGGAAGTGCCGTTAAAATATATTTTACAACAGGCTTGCGTGCTTTCTCAATAATAGAATTAAATCCTAAACCCGCAAGTGCAACCATCGGCGGATAAACGAAAGTCGCGTGACGCCACCCGCCATACACATTAGCACCTGTGTACCATATCCAGAAAAGTGGAAAGAAGACACAGAAAAGAAGCATGAAAGTCCAAAACCTGTCTTCGCGCTTCCACCCTGTAATAAGGCGGATAACGAAGCCGAGCAGTACCGCTGTCGGAATAGTCATCACCATCCATTTTTCGAGATAATATTTTGGGATGTCCGAACTTTGGTAAAACTGCCCTTCAAAAAGTTGAGCCAGCACTGCGGGGAAAGCGGATACCGTCTTGAAAGAAGCAATCATATTGTCTATCGGATGTTTTATCAAAAAGGGCCACTGTATTACAGCGAAAATATATCCGCCGACAAAAACTATAATTCCGTAGAAAAGTAATCGTTTAAAGTTTGATTTATTCAGGTTTTGGGGGGACTTTGAGGACTTTGGGGATTTTTTTGCAAGACCTTTCTGTACAAAAATAAAATGTGTCAATCCGAATAGACCCATATAGGCAAACAGCAATAATCCACCCGGACGTACGCCTATAGCAAACCCGATAGAGATAATCAGAAGCACTATCGTCTGCCATTTTACTTTTGGAAAATCTTGTAAAAAGACTATCATTCCATAAATTGCCATCATAAAAAATGATGCCATTGTTGGGTCTTTCAAGTTATTAAAAGAATGTCCCAGAAAGCGTGGGGAAAAAACAAGGAGCACGAAAGTGATTATGGCTGGAAGATATTTTTTATTGCTTAGTCGCCATGCAGCCAACGCTGCGAACAACATTCCAAGCCAGCCGACAAGCGTTCCGCATAAATGACGCAGGTGCATTACGGAAATCATACTGTCCGAAAGTCCTGTAACACGCGCGATGCCATACGCGATATTATCAACGCACGCGCCATAATTCGATAAAGCGTAAGCCGAAGTGTCTTTGCCAAAGGTGGCATAATATTCGATGTTTTTTATGGAGTCTTCATAGTGATATGGCTCATCCCCGCTTACACCTGCGTCAAGCGAAGCAACAAGCATTATCACAAGTGCGACAATAGCAATTGTCCAGAAAATAGTTTTACCGTTAAGAAATTGTTTCATTTGGTTTATTTTTTTGTGGTGCGTATTTAAAAACAAGATTTTTATTAAGTATAAAACCTAATATACCTATAGGTATGCAGAGGAGTAATCCGGCGAGAGTATCTTCAATTTTATCAAAAGTCATCACACCTCCTCCTATCATATTGTTCAACCAGTCTAACATACCTGAAAAAAAATCACTCGCCTCAAAAACAAAATATTTGAGCAGAGAAATACCCGATATATTTGTCACATACATTATTGCATACACTCCAACGAAGCGGAATATAAGGCGCGCGCTTCTGCTTCCAAAAACAAGTCCGCCGTACGTCTGAAAGTTAAATATAATTCCTATAATCATCCCAAGCAGCGATGCCCAGACATAACCAAGACCCAAAAAAACGAGAAAAGAATAGACAGCTGCGCCAAAAGCAGTGTTTAGCCCTGCAACAAGAAAAAATCGCAGAAGTTTGCTCTTAAATATTTTTTTAATTGTTTTCAAAATTGTATCGCTCTTTTTCTATTACTAATGGACGTTTGCGCACTTGTGTATGTATTGCCCCAATATATTCCCCAATAATTCCGATGAAAAAAAGTTGAATTGATGAAAAGAAAAAAAGACCTATCACGAGCGGTGCAGTGCCTGTCTGAAAATTATCCCAATAAATAAGTTTATAAACAAAATAAATAATTGCTGCAAGCAGGCTCATAATTGCTGCACCAAAGCCTATAAAACTTGCAAGGCGAAGTGGAACTTTTGAGTGATTGACAAAGCCAAGCATTGCCATATCGTAAAGTGTATAGAAGTTATTTTTTGTTGAGCCACGCTCACGCTTAGGCTGTGTATATGTTACCTCTGTTCGAGCAAATCCAAGCTCGCCGACAAGACCTCTAAAATATGGATATGGGTCGTCTATCGTGCGCAGAACATCGACAAAACTTTTGTCGTAAAGACCAACGCCTGTAAAGTTTTTTATCTGGTCTGTTTCTGATATTTTTGAGAGAAGCCCATAAAAGATTTTGCGTATCCCATACATTATGGGGTTTTCCTTGCTTTTGTTTTTGACTCCGACAACAATTTTATACCCGTTCTCCCATTTTTCTATAAACTGAGGAATTAATTCCGGTGGATCTTGCAGGTCTGCAACAAGAGAGATTACCGCATCGCCATAGCATTGACGGAAGCCGTGAAACGGTGAGCGTATATGACCGAAATTGCGGACGTTTACAATTATCTTCACGTGCTTGTCTGTGTCTGCAATACTTTTTAATATTTCTACTGTTCTGTCGGTGGAAGCGTTGTCGATAAAAACGTGTTCGTACTCATACTGCGGAAGTTTTTCCATTTGTTTTTTCACCTCCGAGATAAGAATTTCTACGTTATCTTCTTCGTTGTAGCAGGCTGTAAGTATTGAGATTTTTTTCATTCCGTTTTATTTTGTTTGTAAAGATAAATAATAAAAATCATTCCTGCCAAGTAAACCAATCGTTGTAACAAGGGAAATATCACCGGAAAACTCCTGCGAAACATTTCTGGTGTTGGGAGCAGTAAAAGCAACAGTAACAACAAAAGCCACAGAAACGCTTTGCTGTTGTGTAAACTTAACAATATGGCAACAATCATAATGGCGAGCACAGGAATATTGGTTGGCATTGTATATATCCAGCACGTGGAAAACACTGCGGGTGCAAGAAAACTTATATAAGCGGGCGCATTTTTTAATTTATAACTAAAAAACAATACGCAGGAAACACATAGCAAAACTTGCGGCATAAACAATGTTCCCGACGAAACTTGCATTAAACGAAAGCCATCTAAAATTCCTGTGTAAAACGGAGGTATCCAAGAATCGACCCTTTCGCTTGAAGCCGTTTGATAATCCATAAAAAGTTGCCACGGATTTTGATTTGACAAAACTGCCATTGTCCCCCACCCTAAGGCAACAACAAGCGCACCAACAATGACCGGGATAAATCTTTTTTGAAATAAAAAAGGAATAAAAAAAAGTGCCGCCATTTGGGGCTTGACCATTGCAAGTCCAAGCATAATGCCTGCCAATAAATCATGCTTCTGTATATTTAAAAACTTTGACTTCTTTTTGTATTCGCCTCCTCCTGTAAGCACCGCTATAACTATGAGAGGGATGACAATAAACGACATATTCAAAAACTTTAACGAGGGGGATATTCCATATTGCGCCAAGCAGCAGACAAGTGCCAGCACAGCAAGCAATCTGTCGCCACTGACACGTTTTACGGTTTTGAAAACAAGCACTCCCATCCACACGTACAAAACAAGAGATAAAAACAAGTACCAGCCCAAAGAAAAATCAAACGACAAAAATCCCGGGATAAATACTTGACCTATCACGTACGACCATGGTAGATATGGCGTGTTGTACACAGGGGCAATCATTCCGTCTAACGGCTCTGCTCCCATGAGATAAGGCAGCGGATTTATTCCTTTGCAAACGTACGCATTACCTATCCAAAACGTTTCGCCGTCAGTTCGCGCACCTGTCCCAAAAGAAACGGTGTCTAACTTAAAAGTCGAATTAAATTTCTCAAACCCTCCTGACTTTACAGCAGGCATGAAAGGCAAAAAAGTTATTGCTGTCGCCCAATAAACAATCCCTGCGAACAAGGCAATATAGAGCGTGTATCGTAAAAGTGGCTTCATACTCTCTTGTTTTTTTCGTATTCTTCCCTTGATAAGAAGGGAAACATATCATCTATTTCGGGGGAAACTATTCTACCATCAGGAAGAACTTTTGATGATAATTTCGGTTCAAAATTTTGTGACGGATCAATAATTATCTCGCAAAATGCAGGTCCGTCTTTTTCAATAAATTTTTGCAATGCGTCTATATCCTGGATTGTCTTCACTCGCATAAACGGCACTCCGTAAGCCTTCGCTATCTTTTCCGCATCAGGAAAACTTACTCCACTTTCTTTTGAAATACCTATAAGTGGCGGCTCAAAAAGGTTTATTTGCGTTTGCTTCATTGATAGATAACAACTGTTGTTAAGATAAATTATTTTTACGTTTAAGTTGTGATAAACTAACGTTTGAAGCTCCTGAATATTCATCTGAAAACTGCCGTCCCCATCAAAGCAGATGATACGCTTATTCTGTGCAAAAGACACTCCAATTGCAGCCGGAAAACCATAGCCCATAGTGGCACAGCCTGAATTGGTGAAAAGCCGCTGACATTTCTTTACTATTGCTGCCTGAAAAGTTATAACACATGCAGAGCCATTGCCACAAACCATAACATCGTCTTCACGCAAACCTTGCGTAAATTCCTTAATAAAGACGTATGGATTTAGTATGTCGGTTTTTTCGTAATATGATGGAAGCACTGCCGGATATTTTTGATGAATCTGTGTACACCATTCGAGCCATTTCGCAGGCATTTCGGGAAGATATTGCTTCAACATATCTTCTACAACATCTTTTAAATTTGCATTGATTGGAAGATTTGGCTTTATTGTTGGTTTTTGAAGTTCTTTTTCATCAATATCAACAATTATCTTATAAGCATCCGGCGCAAATCTTTTGTAACTGTAGCTTATTTGACGAATATTTAAACGACATCCAAGCACAAATAACAGGTCGCTATTCTGCACAACAAAATTTCCACCTCGAAGTCCAACCGTTCCCGGACGTCCGCAGTAGAGAGGGTGCTCGTCTGCGATGACATCGTGTGCATTCCACGCAGTAACGACAGGTATTTGTAACTTTTCTGCCAAAAGCAGAACTTCTTTATGTGCACCCGAAAGACGAACACCTGTACCAAGCATTAGCACAGGACGTTTTGCGGTTTGCAGCTTTTCTATAATTTTGGGAGTGAGCGAAGTGTCGTAAATTGGATTTTCGGATACGGCAACCGTATTACATTCGCAATAAAGCGAACTTTCGACAGTCGGATTTTCGGAGGTCGAACTTTCGGAGGTCGAACTTTCGGATGCGGCAATCATATCAAATCCTTTAAGTTCGTCCGTTTCAATTATTGCCGCCTGAATATCAAGTGGAATATCAAGCCATACAGGACCTCCACGTCCGTTTAGTGCCAAATACCACGCTTTTTCGAGATGATAGCGAATATCCTCTGCGACACGTACCTGAACAGCATATTTTGTCATGCTGTTTACGCACGAAACAATATCAAACTCTTGGTCACCAAGTTGGCGAAGTCCAGCAGGAACTCCCTCTGCGTGAATTGTCGTTTCGCGCTTAACCTGTCCACTAACGACGAACATCGGTATTGAGTCAAGCCACGCGCATAGAACACCTGTTATCGCGTTTGTTCCGCCGGGTCCACTCGTCACACAAACAGGGGCAAGATGTCCTGTTAAGCGTGTATATCCTTCGGCTGCAATTGCGCATGCCTGCTCATGATGATTGTAAACACACCTGAAAGCTGTATGATGCCCAAACGCATCGTTAAGATGCATCGCGCCTCCACCTGTAATCGTAAAAATATGCTCTACTCCACGCGCTGCAAAAAAATCTGCAATATACTTCGCTACTTTCTGTTTCATAATTTATACAAAGTACTTGTTATAAATTTGAATGACAAATTGTCTTTTATGCTTGAAAGGAATTTACTTACATCTTTATTTATTTCATTTCCCTTTTGCTTTGCCTGCTGATATTCCATTTCGGAAGAATAATAATTCGTTTCTCTGTCAGAAGAATATCCGTCAAAACCTGCGAGAGCAACATTTCTTACTTTTACTTTTACAAATACACGCAACAGCATTAACAGCGAGTTATCCATAAATACTGCCGAGCGATCTATCAGTTTTTCGTAGTCCAAATTAAAGTCGAATTTTCCTGCTGCGCGTGTGACATTTGATGTTGCAATTATCTTTACTTCGTTTTCTCTTTTGTGAATTATAGATGCTCCACGCACATATCTTTTGGAATTTGTCAGAAACAAATATTTCACATCAAAATCTTCGGGAATAAAATTTATTGAAAGAACAATCGGAGAATTTTCCGCTATATAATTTTTTATTTTTTCTTCTTCTGTTTTTACTGTTGCTCCCGGTCCAATAACAAGCACGTCTTTTCCGCCCAAAAGTTCTATAATATTTGCGTAATCATTTTCGTCTGCACAGGAATATTTTTGATAGTCCGCATATAGTTCTTCTATATGATTTTTATCGTAAAGTAACTTTCGTGGCTCATCTATTTTATGCAAAACCTCATTTACCTGTTTTATCGACAGGGTTTGCTTGTCAATAAGAAAGGAAACGTAGTTTGGATGACAGTCGTTCGATGCGGCAAGAAAATATTTCAACTGATAGCCCCATGGAGTGCGCTTAAAAATATCAAGAATATTTATGTCGGCTGCTTCGAGAATTTGGCTTATGTCGTACTGTGCGCCGAAATTATCATTCATGTACATCGCCAAAAGTTCTGTCGGAGTATTGCCTGCGCCCTTTCCCATTCCAAAAACAGAGCCATCCAAAAGTAACATTCTTTCTTGTTTTTTATGCTCTTTCGCAGGTTCTATACTGTCGAACTTTTGTTGTGTTAGCATACGGAGAACCTGTCTTGTATGTTTATTCGCAAGTTCCATATAGTCTAACGGGGTATTTAATGATGTTGTATGCTTATTCGCAAGCTCTATACAATTGGCATACCCGAGTTGAAAATTATTATGAGAGTGATAACCTATGCCTATTTCCAAATCAAGATGTTCGTTCATCACTTCGTAGTAATGAAAAAGTCTGTTTTTGTGAAGAAGTCCGTAAGTATCGACGATAGACACTGCGTAGGGTTTCACTTTATTCACAATATCTATAAGTCGTAAAAGCTCCTCGTCATCATAGCTTGTAATTGAAACCGCCTGCGTAAAGACTTTATAACCCAACTGCTTTAACTGTGCGCAAAAATCAAGGGCTTCGTTCATAATATGTTTTTTAAAAATGACACGAATGCCATCTAAAAAACTTTCGTTTTGCGGTTGAATATTTTTTATATCACATGTGCCGTAGTCAATCATTCCTACAACAAGCGTATTTTTTCTATCAAGTCCGCCGTAAATTTTCTCTACGCTGGCAGTGTCAGGCATAATACTTCTGTTTATGTCGAACTGCCTGCGGTCATCTAAAAAGCCTATTTCTATAAAATCAATTCCAGACGAAGTTATTCGTTCAAAAACATTTATGAGCGTATTTTGACCGAAGTTCCAATCGTTCATATATCCGCCGTCACGAAGTGTGCAATCAAGAAGTGAAATATTGTACATTTTATTTGTCTATTAACAACAGATTTTTGTCTATATTATTTTTGTTTTCTACATACCACGCATAAAGCTCTGATATTGCTTTTTCTATCGGGGTTAATGTGAGTGAGGGCATCTCTGCTCTTAGACGAGCATTGCTACCACTATATTCGGGTGCCATCCCCTCTCGTGCAATAATAATCGGATGATCTGGTTTGCCTGCTGTTTTACGTACAATATCAGCAACTTCGTAGAGGGATATTGCTTTATCGGGAGTGATATTATAGGCGAGATATTGTGGCTCGTGAGTGATAAACCAATCAAGGATAGCATTTAGATCCTGGACGTACAGAAAGTCGAAAAGTCTGTTTTGTTTTATGGTGATTGGCAAGTCAAAAATAATTTTACAGATTACATTCGAGATAAAGCGTATGGCGTAATCTTCGTACTTTCCAAAAATGCTAAAAATGCGCAAGTCATAGATGTTGCGACTTTGCTCTATTGTACGTCCTGTCACATATTTGCAAAATCCGTGTTCGTCCGTTGGTATATGGTCGCCGTAGTTTTCCTCTTTTACCTTTGATATCGCCCGCCGCATATCGTAAATAGCACCGCTGCCTGTAACAAGCATTTTTTCGTATCTTCTGCTGTGCCGTTCCAAATTGTAAAACATTTTGCTGTTTGTTAAAAACAAATCGGTGAAGTCCTTAGCATTGCGATGACCGGGCTTGACAGCAGAATGGATAACGAGATAAATTTCATGTTGGGCAAAAAAATCATCTACGCTCTTATCGTCTGCGCAATTGAGTTCCTTGCTTGAGGGTGCAAGAATATTATACTTTTCGGATAAAAAACTCTCTCTTATATTTTTCCCAATAAACCCACTTCCACCTGTAAGCAAAATATTTTTTTGATTCATAATTTTGTAAAGTTAATACTATTTAGTGTAAATTTGATGTATCTTTGTCGCCGTTTTTAATCTTGCTTTTATGTTTTACATTATGATTGCCGTTTTCGTGTTGGGATACGTGTGTATTGCGCTCGAACATCCTCTCCGCGTAAACAAAGCCGCCTTTGCACTCCTTTTGGGTGTTACTTTATGGACACTTTTTGCCTGTATCAACCCTGCCTCACTGCCTTCTTACTCGGACGCAGCCGAGTATCTGCGGGCAAATCCCGATTCTTCGTTTCTCGGATGGCTCACCCACAACGCACTTATCAAACATCTTGGCGAAATCGCAGAAATTCTTTTCTTCTTGCTGGGAGCGATGACTATCGTGGAACTTGTTGATACTCATGGCGGATTTGGGATTATTACAAGTCGTATAAGGGCGACAAAAAAAGTTCCGTTGCTTTGGCTTGTTTCTGTTATCACGTTTGTGATGTCTGCTGTTTTAGATAATCTCACAACATCTATTGTGATGATTGCTCTTATGAGGAAACTTATAGACAACAAGCAGGATCGATGGATGTTTGGCGGTATGATAATTATTGCTGCTAATTCCGGTGGTGCGTGGAGTCCCATTGGTGATATTACAACCATAATGCTTTGGATTGCGGGAAAAGTAAGTACTTTAAATATAATATCCGGCGTTATTTTGCCCTCGCTTGTTTCGTTAATTGTGCCACTTGTTATTCTTTCATTTATGATGAAAGGGTCTGTGGAACGTCCCAGAAAAGAGGATAATCAAGAACATATACAACTAAAAATATGGGAGCGTAATTTTATATTTTTTATGGGCGTTGGATTTCTGCTTTTTGTTCCTGTATTCAAGACTGTCACTCACCTGCCGCCGTATCTGGGTATTCTCGGTGGGCTGAGTGTTTTGTGGATAACCACCGAAATACTACATCGCAATCGTTCTACCTTTGAGCAGGGACAGTTGTCGGTTACTGCTATTTTACGCAGGGTTGATACTTCGAGTATTCTTTTCTTTCTGGGGATTTTAGTCGCTGTCGCAGCACTGCAATCGTGCGGACAACTCATGATGTTATCACGTTCATTAGAGAATATTCCCATTGAGGGAACTGGAAAGTATGACCTTATAGCTGTTATTCTCGGTGCTCTTTCTTCGATTGTAGATAACGTGCCTCTTGTTGCAGGAGCAATGGGAATGTACGACTTCCCGATGGATCATCGATTTTGGGAATTTATTGCCTACACCGCTGGAACAGGTGGGAGCATGCTTATCATCGGCTCTGCCGCTGGCGTTGCTGTTATGGGCATGGAAAAGATTGATTTTATCTGGTATCTCAAGCGTATCACGCCGCTCGCGCTGGCGGGGTACATTGCCGGTTGTGCGGTGTATATGTTTTTTTAGATGTGGGCTTCGGATGTGTCTTGATTTCTCTAAAAGATATTACTTAAAATTGTCCATTATCCTTTTTCTGTCCTCGTTTTCTTTGTCGTTTTTATGATAAAGTTCGATAAATACTATCCTCTGTTCGTTGGGTTTTGCAGGTTTGTCGGAGTCGCTCTGTTTATCAGAAAAATAAGCGTAAACCAACCGCAATCCTGAATTAACTCCTCTGCCTTTCAAAGATCTACATGCTATTTTCTTTACCTTAATAATACACGTTTCTAACCCTAAGTTGTTGATACTAAAACTAAACGGAGGTCTTTCGTCAGGCGTTATTTCAAGTACTTGCTTTACAACTTCCAAGTCCTCATCAAGCGTTCTATATTTCTTCAAAAGATTTTTCAGGTCTTTCTTAAATTCCTGCAATTGGTCGAAAATCATTCCGTTTCATCTTCATAGTTTCTCACAGAAAATGGGACATCTCTATAAAAAACAAGTTCGTAGTTTATGGTTTCTCCCTCTTTTGTCGCTAACCAAGGCATATCCTTATGAGAATAGTCGCTGATAGTAGTCGCAGACCAATCGCTCATTTGTTCAATTACCCTGTCTATAACCTCTTTTTCACTTGCCTTCAATTTTGTTAAATCTGCTTTTTCTAAGGGCAAATATCTGGTTTGCGGATAATCGTAATACGTTACTTTGACCCTTTGTAATTGCTTGTTTTCAATCATTTGATTTATGATTGCATCCGATTTTTTGGGGACGGGACCGTATGGTAATTTGCGGTATTGTGCCCCTGTTAATTGTTCTTCGTACAATTCATAATAATTGAAGTCTGAAAAATATAGCAATTTATAAAGAACTGTTTCGCCAACATTCGGTTTTCCCGCACATTTTTCAAGAATATACAATAAGATATTTTTGAATTTATTGACTTTTAAATTTGGCACAGAAATACGTTCCGCACCTTTTTCCACTTCTTCTTTATCTTCAATTTCCGGGTTCGCAGAAAAATTTTCTGACATAAAATCGTCCAACGAAAATTCTAAAATCAAAGATAATTTCCGCAACTCGAAAATATCAATGCTTCTGTTTCCTAACTCCATTTGAGCCAGTGACGGTCGAGAAATTCTGACTTTTTTAGCCAATTCTTCTTGAGATAGCCCCTTCATTTTGCGGAGTTCTGCAAGACGCAAGCCTATTTGTTTTTGTGATAAGTTCGTGTTCATGTTGCAGCAAATTTACGAAATGTTTTAAAATAAAACAAGTAGCTGTTGGATATAAAAACAGTTTTGCGAGCGACATCGTACTCTTGTAAGCATGTTGTTTGATGTAAAAAACACAGGCACAAAAAAAAGCGGGCTTCATGAGAAACCCGCTTTTTTTTATTGAGAAAACAGAAATTATTCTTTGATAAATTTCCGCGTAACAACTTTTCCGTTTTTGTCGGTGGCTTTTACAAAATAAATGCCGCGACTTAGGTTGGCTACGTTCATCGTTGTTGTTGTAACACCTGCGCGTTCAGCAACTTTTGTTCCGTTTACGGAATAGATCGCTATATCGGAAATATTCGCAACAGATATGTTCAGTACGCTTTTTGCCGGAACAGGGGAAATTTCAAGACCTTTTCCGCCGAGAACTTTCTTCTCATTCGCAGTACCTGATGCATTGGCAATGTCAGCGGTTGTGCGTGGAGCAACGTACATTTTGCCTCTGTTATACACCAAAACACCTGTAACATTTACTGCCTGTGCTTTGTTTGATGTATATGTTACTGTGTTGTAAATATGAGTGCGAACAGCAGAGTCCACAATGTCGCCGAAGTTGCCGTTTGCAACACTGCACATCGCGTAGTTAGTACCATTTGCAAGAGTTACGTTGTCCTTGAAATAAACATTCGGAACGACTACGAGTGCCGACTGATCTTCATAAAGACTGTCTTGAAGGTCCTTAAATACGCTAAGTTCCACCGACGTTGGAGTCCATTCAAAACCGGGTGTTGCATCTGGAACTGCATCTGCAACAGGAACAAATTCAAATAAGCCGTAATAAACTGTAACTGTACCTGAAATACCAGCTACCGTGCTTCCAACAGGAAGATCTGTCGCAATTTTGTTGTTTGGATCATCAATAAGGATTGCGCCTGACTCATCTTCAATCCACATCTGACCACGTTGAGTACCTGCTGCGGTTACGGCAACAGTACCTGTGAGCGTATAAACGGTCGTGCCTGTTAAGACACCATCTCTGGATGTTCCAAGTTCTGCCTTTGCTGCTGTGTAGAGGGCTTCCAAATTGGCGACCTGATTGAAAACGAATGTTTGTGTCTGCGCTGTGGTGATTGCATTGCCTGCAAGGTCTTTTACGCCTGTAACAGAAACTGTATATGTTGTTGCTGGAGCGATGGAAGCAACTGTCAATGTTACTCCCTTTTTCGTTTCCGTAAGTGCTGCAGCAGAAACAGCAAGAGATGGGGTGATTGTGTAGTTTGCTACATCTTGAGCTGTTGTTGCATCAAGTCCTTCGTTAAATGAAAGAAGAACTGTTGTTGCTGACAATGCGGAAGCACCTGTAAATGTTGGTGCTTCTGTGTCTGTTCCACAATGTGTGCCAAAGAGGGCTGCCCATTCAGCGTATGCACTGGTCGCTGTTTCAACATCCCAATCTGCAACATTGTAAGTTGTGGTTGGAGATGTTACTGTGCATTTACGGCTCATAAAAACATCTTTTCCCCAATCGGCTACTTGTCCGACAACACCAACCTGGTCTATTTGTGTGTTGTTCTTGAAAAGACCGAGAGCGTCGTTGCCATTAAAGTTCATAACGTTTTGAGACTCTTGAATATTTGCTTTGTTGCGAAAAGCCTCGTCACAGGTTGTCTGGTCGTTGGCAATAATGTAACAAGCACCGTTTGCAAGAGTTCCTGTAAGCTGTAACGGTCCTTTTACAAGTCCGCCAGCACCATTTTGTTCTTTGTTGAGTGAATAGACGGAAAGATCCACAGTAGCACCTGTTCCGTTGTAAATTTCAAGCACTTTGTTGTTTCCTGTCGGTCCCTCAAAGTACTTAGAGATGATAAGGTCTGTGTTTTGCGCATTTACGCAAAATGCGGTCATCACTGCCGCAATTAAAAGCATCGTTTTTTTCATAGTTTTTTCTGTTTTTTGGTTTTTTTTAGGAATTTATTTTGGTAAATTCTATTTTGCAAATTTAGCAAAAATGGCAACTCAAACAAAGAAAATTTAGATAATTGTTAATAATTTTTGGAAAGTTTCCTTTAGTGAAACATCGCCTGTCATCAGTTAATCCAAGAAACCGTATTTACCCCCCTCGTTTGGTTCGCGAAACATGAACACTGCTGTCTTAGATTTTAAAACACAGGAAATTGATTTTTATAAGTCCCCTCTGTGTGTAATTCAAGGACACATTTTCACTTTGAGGTGCTGATTGCAAGTTTTTAACAATTTACAACACCTCTGAATTGCAAATGTGCCCAAATTGCAAAAGCACCTAAGTATATTAAATTCTTTTTCACTATCTTTGCCTTTGTTGTGTTCCGAATGGGCTGTTTTTTGTAAGCCACTATTTAAGTTGATTTTAATTTAAATTAATTATAAGAATAATGAAAAAGATTTTTTATTTTTTTGCTGTATCGCTTCTGACAACAAGCATTGTTGCACAAAACACAGACCTTATTATTTCCACGTACTTTGAGGGACCAACAGGAAACAACAAAGTGCTTGAAATTTACAACGGAACAGGTGTTACCGTAGATCTTTCCGCGTACTCTATCAAAAAAGAACAAAATGGTGTTGGCGGACTTGTACAAGGACCACTACAGCTTACAGGAACTCTTGCTCATGGTGCTTGCTATATTATTGCCAATGACCAGATGAACTGCGACGAGGCTTTTCGCAACAAGGCAAATATTCAAGAATCTCAAAACATAATGAATTTTAATGGCAACGACGCTCTCGGTCTTTTCAAAAACAACACGCAAATAGACCAAGTTGGTGTTGTTGGACAAGTCACCGACTGGGGAAAAGATGTTTTTATGAGCCGTAAATGCTCTGTAACATCTCCAACCACAACTTACAATGTTGCAGACTGGGATGTTGAAAATGCAACAAACTTGTACTCTGAGTGGGCAGCCCTCTTTGGCACACATTGCGGAACAGATACAACCGCACCAACCTTTACAGATGTTTCCATACTATCAGCAACGAAAATTCTTCTTTCGTTTAACGAAGCACTTGATGCAACAACGGCTCAAAATATAGCAAACTATACTATCATACCAGCCCTTGCTGTTTCTGGTGCAACGCTTGCAGAAACAACAAACGCAGTAATATTGACAGTTGCCTCCATCGCTCCAGCAACAACATATACAGTTTCTGTTACAGGCGTAAAAGACCTTGCAGGCAATGCAATCACCACAGCGCAAACAAAAACATTTGTTTTCAATCCGGTTGCCAATTTGGAAGCTCTCTACGCAGCTGCAAAGGCAGAACTTGGAACATCCAGAGATGGTGTTTTAACAGGCACGACTGTTTATACGCTCACAGGTACTGTTGCCGTAACCGCAGCAGGTACTCAACGTGGTCAGATGTGGGTTGAAGACGAGTCAGGCGCAATCCATATTGATGATCCAAACAACAAAATTGCGACAGATCTTCCTGTTGGAAGTACAGTTGCCGGTATTTCAGGTACAGTTACAGTTTACTATGGCTTATTTGAATTTATGCCTGTTGCAGATGCAATTCCTGATGCAACACCTGCTTTTGGAATACAACCTGCCGAAATAGATCTTGAAGATTTTAAAAACAATCAAGAAGGTCTTTATGAGTTTCAGTCCACACTTGCAGTGATAAAAAATGTTTATTTCAAAGATAACGTTGCTCTTGCAAATGGTACTGACTACGCGATGTGCAGTGTTGCAAACGGCAACTTCGGCGACATTGTGGACTCTGCCGTTCGCACTCATATTTACAACACAGTAACATATACATCAAACAAAGCACAGGCAGTAAATATTACAGGTGTTTTGGTGTTTAGCAGAGAAAGAATATACATTGCTCCACGCACAACTGCTGATATTGTGATTGCCGATATTCCTGTTACGGGCGTTTTGTTATATAAAAACACCGTGACACTAAATGTAAATCAGACAGAACAACTGATAGATACCATTTTGCCAGGCAATGCCACAAATATAAATGTTACCTGGCGAAGTAGCAACACTAATGTTGCAACCGTTTCGCTAACAGGCGTTGTAACCGCTATGAGTGAAGGAACCGCACAAATCATTGTTACTACCGAAGATGGTGGATTTACCGATACGTGTATCGTAACGGTCGTAATTCCTGTTACAAGTGTTGATTTGAACAAAAGTGCCACAACCTTGAATGTCGGTCAAACAGAGCAGTTGAGTGCAACTGTTTTGCCTGATAATGCCACAAATAAAAATGTTACCTGGCAAAGTAGCAACACAAATATCGCAACCGTTTCATCGACAGGTCTTATAACCGCCATCGGTATAGGATATGCGCATATAACCGTCACCACTGAAAATGGCGGATTTACGAAAACTTGTGTTATAACAGTAGTACCTGTCCCTGTTGATAGCGTTTTTCTAAATAAAGACGCAATAACCCTGAATATCGGTGAAACAGAGCAGCTGAGTGCAATTGTTTTGCCTGATAATGCCACAAATAAAAATGTTACCTGGCAAAGCAGCAACAATAATATCGCAGCAGTTTTACCAACAGGCTTGGTGCTTGCCGCAAATATTGGTGCAACATTTATCACCGCAACCACTGATGATGGTGGTTATATTGCATCTTGCATTGTGAACGTGACAGATGTAGCATCATCCATTGAGTATATTAAACAAGCAGATTATCTGCAAGTTTACCCAAACCCCACTACAAGAAAATTAACGATTGATAATATCGAAGGACTTTCTCAAATAGAAATTTATAATCTTCTTGGCCTGCGCGTTGCAGTTTTTAAAGTTACCGAAAAACAAGTTACTGTCGATTTATCACATCTTTTCAGCGGTACGTATATTGTTCGGGCGGGGAATAAAATAGCAAAAATCGTGAAGTTATAGTAACTTTTTTATCTCGTTCAGCTTGTTCAGAGCTTCGAGGGGGGGGTGAGGGAGTTGAGGTCTGTGTTGTAGCTATTGCCAACTAAGCAAAAAAACTATCGTATATATCACTTGATTCCGCTCTGTAATATTTCATTTATTGTAAGAGTTTTATTTTTGCTGAATTTGTATTTTTCCGCATAAGAAACAAACTCGGAGACGACATTGGCAACCTCTTTCAAAATGCTATCTGCACTCTTTATTCCTACCTTTTCGGCTACTATCAATATGTCTTTTTCTGTGATTTCCTCCGTTTTCCCATTTACTTTAATGTTGTGCTTTTTGAGCCAATAATTGTCGGGGGAGTATGAAAAAATTATATCATAAGCAGGCGAAAGCTCCCACTTGTTGTCCCTATAAATAAATGTGAAATTTTTTGTGTGATCATCGTGATTGAACGCAAGTACATTAAAAACCATTCTTCTAAAGAGTTGATCCTTATCCCTGTAGTCTGTTTTCAAATAGTTCAAAACTCTAAAAATATCTTCATAATCTATCTGATAAGGCTGCCGAAAATCTATGCCTGTCAGGGCGCAAAGTGACTGCGTATGTATCTTTTCGCCGTTTGGTCGGTCAAATCTTTCTGTCATAAAATGACTTCTGCCGTTCTCTTTCAAAAGAGTGCTGTCGGTCATTACAATACCTGCATCTTTCGCCATTTTATGATAAATATATTCCAAAATTCCATATTCATTCGGCTCTATTTCTATCCCATTTTTCAATCCATCAAATTTGATGAGATAATACTTAAAATTTCCCTTGTGTAGAATATCGCCAGCTTTTATTTCCTGCGTGTCTTCGTTAATGGCAATTAGTGCTTTTGCTCTCGCACCACCTACTGATGAGCCTATACGCAAAAGAGTAGAAAGTGATTGATGATAATCGTTCAATGGCACACTGTCGTTTTCTCGCTTGAAATAAATTTTGTTGGCTATTTCCAACAAGTCTGCAATGTCAATATTGGAGTCACGTTGTTTGCCTTTCATAGCAGGCTCATATTCCAAAGCTCCCATTCCTCTGTTACCCACGTAGCAAAGTTTTTCTAACGAATTTAATGTGTGTTGAGAGATATTACTTCTTTGCAACCACTCTATAAACATTTTATTTCCAAAATCATCGGGTAAACTATCGGCAATCATTGGTGGCAAACCTTTGAATGTTTCGGGATTATAAGTCCTTTTGTCAAATTCAAAAACCTCATTTTCCAAAGGCAACAACAACGGCGAGAGCTGTATATCTGTTTTCAGAAAATCGGGATGATACTGAAAAAATATTCTGTCGGTTGAATTGTCTAAATCGCAAACTCCAACAAATTGCCCTTTGTATATAATCTTTAAACTATTCATTTTCTTATTCTTTTGCGATTAGTTTTTATTTTTTTTATTTTCTGCTCTATTTCATATTTCTGAATGGGCGTAAGTTCGGGCATCTTGTAAACGTCCAAAAGCTGGTCTAATAAATTGAATTTTCGGGAAATTGAAATTAGTGTCGCAAGCGAAGTCTTACCTGTTCTTTCAATCTTTGAAAGTTGGTCTTTGGAAATTCCGACTTTGTCTGCAAGTTCCTGTTGCGTGAGATTATCATTTATTCTTCTCTGCCTCAAATACTCACCTATTTCAGACAAAATATCCCCATCTGTTTTGACGTAAACTTGATTGAAAAAATTAGGCATCACATATAAGATTTAATTATGCAAAAATACATAATTATTTTGATATATGCAATTTAAATAGTAAAAAATGTCTATTTAATTGTGGCGCGTGTTTCTGCACAGTTTCACAGTAGCTTTTTTATCTCGTTCAGCTTGTTCAGGGCTTCGAGGGGGGTGAGGGAGTTGAGGTCTATAGAGGTGAGTTCTTCTTTGATACGACGGAGATTGTCGTCAATTTCGGTGAGTTGAAAAAGAGATAACTGGTAATTGGCAGGCGAAGCGGATGAAGCGGATGTAGCGGGCGAAGCGGATGTAGCAGATGAAGCGGGCGAAGCGGATGTAGCGGATGTAGCGGGCGAAGCAGATGTGGCGGGTGTTGCGGGCGAAGCGGGCGAAGCGGATGTAGCGGACGTAGCGGGTAGAGCGGATGTTGCGGGCGAAGCGGATAGGGGAATTTTAGATACGTTGAGAGCCGACAGAGGTTTTGCACTATCGCCACCCCTGTTCTTTGCTTCCATCGTACCTAACATTTCGGCAGCACGTTCAGTGATAGCCGCAGGCAGCCCCGCCATACGCGCAACATGAATACCAAAACTATGTTCAGAGCCACCGCTGACGAGCTTGCGTAAAAAGAAAATGCGCCCCTCTGCCTCGCGCGTGGAAATATGATAGTTCTTTATTCGCTCAAACGTGGAAGCCATTTCGTTGAGTTCGTGATAATGTGTTGCAAAAAGCACGAGTGGTCGCCGCCTGGCATTTTCGTGCAAATATTCGGCTATTGCCCATGCTATGGAAATTCCGTCATAAGTGCTTGTACCTCTGCCTATTTCATCCAACAGCACCAATGAACGCGAGGTGATATTGTTAAGAATACCGGCAGCCTCATTCATTTCAGTCATAAAAGTACTTTCGCCAGCAGCAAGGTTGTCGCTCGCTCCAACACGAGTGAAAATTTTGTCCACGAGCGTCATCCGAACGCGGGAAGCCGACACATGACAGCCTATTTGCGCCATATACGCAATAAGAGCCGTTTGCCTTAACACAGCCGATTTACCCGACATATTTGGTCCTGTAATCATCAGAATTTGCTGCTCTTTGCCGTCTAACAGGATGTTGTTGGGAATAAATTCTTCGCCCGAAGGCAGAAATTTTTCTATTATGGGATGACGACCGTTTTCGATAGAAATAAATGCCTCACCTGCCTCATCAGCTATTTCAGCCCTGACGTAACCATTCGTTGCAGAAACAATCGAAAACGCCATCATAACATCCATAAACGCCACATTCCGAGCGTTCTGCTGCAAATCCTTGACATACTCCTGCGCATCCAAAAGTAGCTTCTTGTATATCTCTTCCTGCAACGCAACAGATTTCTCTTGCGCCGTCAAGACAGTATGCTCATACTCCTTTAACTCTTCGGTTATATATCGCTCCGCATTAGTAGTCGTCTGCTTCCTTATCCATTCCGCAGGTACTTTATCCTTGTGAACATTGGTAACCTCAAGATAATACCCATAAACGTTGTTAAAACCGAGTTTAAGGGATGATATTCCTGTACGTTCCGCCTCACGCTTTTGCAAGTCCGCCAGATATTCTTTGCCAGAAAACGTCACTCTGTATATGTTATCAAGCTCGGCACTCACTCCCTCCGCTATCACTTTCCCCTTTTGAGGCGACGAGGCGGGGTCGTCAGCTATTATTTTTTTGATTTTGTTACCAAGTACTGCACACGGATTGAGCTTCTGCGTCCACTTATCAAACAATTCACCGCAACTGAATGTCTGTATTTTTCCGATAGTTTCCAACACTTTGGCAAGATGTCCCATTTCTCGCGGAGTCGCGCGAAGCGTTGCTATTTTCGATGCAAGACGTTCTAAATCACCCATTCCTGAAAACATTTCGCTCAACTTCTCCGCAGTATCCGAATTTTGCAACCAAAAATCAACGTAATTATATCTCTCCTCAATGCGAGCAATGTCATAAAGCGGAAATTGCATAAATCGCCGCAAAAGACGCGCTCCCATTGGTGTTTCCGTCTTGTTTAGAATGGCGTACAGAGATGTTTCCTGTGGCTCGAAAAGATTAAGATTGCGTGCCGTGAGTCCGTCTATCCATAAAAAATTACTATCAACAATACGACTTATTTCCGTTACCTGACCAAGCATATCATGCTTTGTTTGAGCAAGATAATGCATCACCGCACCCGCCGCAATAACTCCTGTCGGCAAGTCATCTATACCAAATCCCTTGAGGGACACCGTACTGAAATGCTTCCGCAGAAGGTCGGAAGCGTAGTTGCCACGAAAGACCCAATCCTCAAGTGGCGTGATGGAGATACGCACATCGCCAAACGATTTTTCGTACAGCAAAATCGACTGCCTGTCTAATATGATTTCGCTCGGCTGATAGCGATCTATAAGATTTCTAATTGTTTGCGTGTCGCCCTCACCTGCATAAAATTCGCCAGTGCTGATGTCCAAAAAAGCAACACCAACCCTGTCGCCACTGAAATGCAGGGCGCAGAGAAAATTGTTTTTGCCTGCATCAAGCATTTTTTCACTAAGCAAAACGCCCGGAGTAAGAACCTCCGTAACACCTCTTTTTACGATTGTTTTAGCAGTCTTTGGGTCTTCAAGTTGCTCACAGACAGCAACTTTACCCACTTCGCGCACCAAGCGTGGAAGATACGTGTCAAGCGAATGATGCGGAAAGCCCGCAAGCTCAAGGTCATTCATGTAGCCCGACGAACGAGAAGTCAGCACGATATTCAACGCCTTAGAGGTGCGCACCGCGTCCTGCCCAAACGTTTCGTAAAAATCGCCAACCCGAAATAAAAGTGTCGCGTCAGGATGTTGCGCCTTAATCTCGTGATACTGTTTCATCAGAGGGCTAACCGCGCCATCCTGCGTTTTTTTTGTCATTATGTTATAATTTTTTTTCTTCCCTGTCAAGAAGGATTAAGTGCCTTGCGAATTACGTCGTCTTGCGAACTGTATTTTCCTGATGTTACGGCATTTGAAGTCACATTATCGTAATAGTTTCCTAAATTCAGTCCCATATTGTTATATTTAATTTCTATTGCAAAGGTAGTAGAAATTTTTAAAATGATGTATTTGGGCACATTTGCAATTTGAGGTGCTGGAAATTGTTAATAACTTACACTCGACACCGCAAAATGAAAATGTGCCAAAAATTTGCAGATTTAAAGAATTGTTGTAATTTTGCATGTTACTATTATTTTCGTAGTAATTTGCGATATTAAAACAGTAAAAATAATATGGAAAAAACACGAATAAATTGGAATGATTTCAGTAACTCGCTTTTGGCTCGTTGGCGTTTCTCATTCACAATTAATGAGATAAGAAAGGAATTACATTTGTCTGATGCTGTGATAAATCAAGGCTTATATCGTCTTACTCAAAAGAACAGGATAAAAAAAATTCGCGAGGGCTTTTACGTGGTTCTTCCTCCACATTATCAACAACTTGGTCTTTTGCCGATGTATTCATATATTGACCATTTAATGAAATCGCTCGGTAAGTCCTATTATGTTGGTTTACTCACGGCAGCCGAGTTGCACGGTGCTGCCCATCAAAAACCCATGGTTGAGTTTGTTATCACTTCTTATCCTGCACCACGAAGTATTATCAACAAAAAAATGAAATTATCTTTTGTGAGCAAAAAGGAACTTTTGGCGGAAGGAATTATACAAAAAAAGTCAGAAGCAGGTTATTTTAATGTGTCGTCGCCTGAACTGACGGCTTTCGATTTGCTTGATCAAATCCGCCGTTTCGGACTGAACCACATTACCACCATTTTGCAAGAATTGCATGAAGTAATGAAAGTATCAGCTCTGAAAAAAATCGCAATACTTAATAACAATATGGCAAATATTCAGCGGCTTGGCTATATTTTGGAAAACTTTACCAAAAATCAAAGACTGGCTGATGTGCTGTATGAAATTCTTGAAAAACAAAAGTTATCGGTGACTGGACTTTCCCCGTTAAAAGGCAGAAAAGGTGCGATTGACAAGAAATGGCAAATAATTATTAATACGGAAATAGACCCAGATTTATGATAGAAAGAAAATATTTGGAACAATGGAAAGTGGATTATCCATGGCAAAATCCACAAGTTGAACAGGATTTGATTATTGCCCGCTCACTTGTCGAAATGTTTAACGATGATTTATTGAGAAGTTCGCTAGCTTTTCGAGGCGGAACTGCTTTGCATAAACTTTTTATTAAGCCACAGGTGCGCTACTCCGAAGATATTGATTTGGTGCAAATCAGGCACGAGCCTATAAATCCTGTGTTGGCGCGAATAAGGGAAGTATTATCGTTTCTGGGACAAAAACGCATTGTAAAACAGAAGCGTCATAATAATGTGGTGATTTACCATTTCGACACCGAAATTCCACCTATAATCAATTTGCGGTTAAAAATCGAAATTAATACCCGCGAACATCTAAACTTGTTGGGTTTACAAGAAGTTCCATTTGAAGTAAATAATGGTTGGTTTATGGGCAAATGCAATATCATAACCTATCAGCTTGAAGAATTGTTAAGTACTAAATTCAAAGCCCTTTACGGACGAAAAAAAGGACGCGACTTATTTGATATATATTGGGCTTTAACACATTGCAAGTTTGACATCGACAAACTTCTCTATTGTTGTCGCGAACACTATAAATTTGCCGAATTAAAATATCCTACCGACAAGCAATTTACACTGAACATGGAAGAAAAATTATCTGATTACGAATATGTTAATGATATTTTTTCGATTATTCGCAGTGATACTGACTATAGCCCACAAAAGGCGTGGGAGTTGGTAAAAAGCCTGTTTCTTCTACATTCCTGATATAAAGGGAAAACGTAATATATAAAAATGGGCGGTAGATCGTAAGTCCACCGCCCATTTCTATCAACACCGCCTGCAAAGTCACTCTACCAACACCGCCTGCAAAGTCACTCTACCAACACCGCCTGCAAAGTCACTCTACCAACACCGCCAGCAAAGTCACTCTGCCGAACACCGCCAGCAAAGTCGCTCTACCGAACACCGTCAGCGTTTATTCTTTCACAACTTTCTTGACCACAGTTCCATTGCGCTGTGTGTTCAATTGGATGAAATATATGCCACTTTTCAGGTTGGACAGGCTTATTTCTTTGCTGGAAGAATTGACACTCACTCTCATAACAGGCTTGCCCAGAATGTCGAATACGGTAACATCGCGCACTATATCCGAAGCCTGAATGTGAACCGTTCCCTTCGTTGGATTTGGCGTTACGGAAAATGCGGAATTAGTGAGCTTTTCGTTTGCGTTGAATTCCGAAGTGGTGATTTCAATATCGTCCACCAACATCATTGCGCCTGTGTTTCTATCGGAAACATACTGAATTGCCACATACACTTCCTGCGAAGCATAAGCACTCAGGTCTATCCTTTGTCCCACCGTATCCCATCTAGCGACTGTAACCGTCCGCGTATTGCCAACAGGGGTAAAGCTCGACAGCTCCAAGTCGGTAGTTGATACAAGCACATTGTACTTTTCGGTTAATCCTTGGGCGAGTGTTCTTGCATAAAACGAAATGCTTGAAGAACCCTGTAACAACTGCAGTTTCGGCGAAATAAACCAGTCGTCAGCTGCGACACCTGCTGTCGCGGGTGCTACGAAAATACCCATTCTGTTGCCAGAACGCGCAGGCATATACTTTATCAAAGGCTCAATATTAACAGAGCTTGGATTGAATACTTCCAATGACTGCGGTGTGCCCGCACCCGGGTAAACAAGCTCGAAAGAACCTTCCGTCAAATTCAAATTAAACGTAAGTCCATCAACTCCGTCCCTGTCAATGTTCGTCCATGGAGAGAGCACTTTTGTAAAGTCATAAGCAGCATCAAAGTCCATTAGCCATGAGTCTTGTTCTTCGTTGATGTAAATTTCGTAAGTGAGAGTATCTCCACCGTCAGTCCACACTTTCAGAACATGAACGCCGGGCGTTGCTACATCTATCTTTGTGTCAAAGGTAAACTCTGTCTTTTCGCGCCATGCGATAGCTGTGCCTGTATAGGTTTCGGTGACAACCGCGCCGTCATCCAATTTCATGGAAACAGTTGCTGGCGTTACGGTTTGGTTACCCACGTTGGATATTTCAACTTTTACAGGTATCTCTGTGAATGGCAGAGACAGTGGTGCTGCGGGGGACAACACAGCAGATACTGCTGCCGCCGTCCGCGCATTTTCGTTAATTACAATGTTCAAGTCATCAAGCATAAATACATGTCCATCATACGTTACACATTGAACTGCAATATGAATATCCTGACCGATATAGTTATTTAGCGGGTACGCAATTTCCGTCCAGGTTGTGGGTGCATCTAACACGTCCGTAAGAGGGACAAAGCTCGCGGTATCGTTAGTAGTTGTGGAAACAAGAATGCGATATTTTTCAAGGTCGGACGAAGAACTTCTAACAGCCATTTTAACGTAGTTAAAGTCGCCCGTCGGTCTAAACTGCGGCGAAATAAGCCAGTCGTCATTTTGCTTTTTGGGGTCCCAAACTCCGATACTTGCACCGAACTTCTGTCCTTCATAGACAGGAAATCTGTTTGTGCTCGCAGGAATAGTAGCAGAAGGGTTAAATGCTATAAATCCAAGAGGCATCCATTCCTTAAAATATGTCATAGACTCATCAATAGTGCCGAGATTATACGACAATGACTTGTCGCCATCCAAATTTACCCAAGGATAAAAGTTTTCGGAAAAATCAACAAACTCCTCAAACGTCAAGTGGAATGGACTTGCCAGAGGGTTAATATCGACTTTGTAAACGAGCGTATCGTTGGAATGATCGTAGTCGTCTGCAAAGTTTGCCCATACTTTAAATGTGTGTGCTCCTGCTGCAAGTGATGTCCATCGCGGAAACGAAAACGTTCTTACCGCATTTCCTTCTATCGGAAAATTAGTGTAGGGAACAGTAACTACCGTATCGTTATCTAATTTGTACGAAAATGAAACATCTCCGCCAATAGTGTTAAGTCCATTATTTTGAAATTGAACGGTGAGTGCAGTGTCTAAAATGATTACAGGCGAAGACGCAGATGTTACAGACAAATCGGCGTTATCAACAAAATCTGTTTTGATTAAAATATCATCAAACGCAGCAAATAGTTGATTGTTTGAAACATATTTTATTGCTACAAAAATGTGACTATTGTCATACTGACTCAAATCGTAACTGAAATATGTCCAACTTCTTGGAATTTCTAAGGCTGTATCCCCCGAAACAACGATAAAGTTTTGCAGGGAGTCGTTAGTGGTTGATACAAGTACTTGGAATTTTTCCACGTTGTCGTCACCATTCAAGGACATTGCCCAAAGTTCAACCGAAGAATTGGTATTAAGTCTTACTTTTGAGGAAATCATCCAGTCGCTTGCCTGCCCCTGCGGGGAAGCCACAAAGCCGATTTTCTTTCCGTTATGTGGCTGTACTACAGGCATTAATGAGGGTGATGTAAGTGATGGAGTTATACCCTGAAACGAACGCCGTCCCGAATTACCAACATTACCACCGCCAAATGATGCTCCCATAGAAGTAAACATCACGTTATAATTATTGTTGATAAATAGTGATTTTACAGCTGCATAATCCTCATCCACTGTTTTCCATGGGGAAAATCTATTTCTACTTGCTGTTGCGTTCCATGAATAAAAATTCCATGTTGGCAATTCAAAATTCCAGCTGAGGGCTGGATTTACCAAGTCTGTTTCACTTGTAAGCGTGTCGTTTGCTACATATTGGTCGCCCGACAATGCTGTCCACGCTTTAAATATTATTTTTTGTGGCTCATTGATACGCAACATTTCTTGAAATGTTACGGTAATTGTTGCTAACGGGGCGATAGCCTCTGTTGTCACGGTCGTAATAACATTGGTGTCGTACTGTAAATATACGTTTAAGCCCGCAGGTATTTCCTGTTTTCCATAGTTTTTTACGGAAACTCTTGGCCTGAACATTTTGGGAATAGCATAAGTGGTTGTCGGTTCTACAAGCTCCTTAACACCCGCATCAACATTAGTCAGTGGCGTAACATCCCCAAAATGCATTCTGCCCATTGTAATGGCAGCGTATCTTTGAACTGAAAATTTTACAGAATCTTCAACCTTAACATAAACATTGCCCGTATTAACTTCCGCCATATTTGCAATACTTACATTTGGACCTTGCGAGCCTATCAGATATTTTTTTCCCTGTTCCAACAAAGCACCTCTGTAATTTTGATCGCCTGTCGCCATACGGTCTATCGGTAAATAATAATTATTTGCCGTTTCGTACGCGTATGTAATACCATCATCAGATTTTGCTACGAGTTGATAGTTCTTTATACCAACATAAAACGTTGTATCCCAACCGGTATGAACCCAAGTCTCTCCCTCCCAATACCCCACATCGGTTACATGAATGGTATCCATGGTTTCTACTTCATAGACGGCAGCTTTGGCTGTCGTAGCAGCAGACGCACTATATGTCTTGTAGGAAATCGCAGTAAGTGTATCGGTCCTGTCCATTGTGATAATAGAGCCAACAACACCGTCCGCACCCATAAGGAAATTAGAGGAGTTAACAGGAGTATTATCGGTAAAACGCGCCATCGCGTCATCGCTCACCTGAATCCATCCATACCTTTCATTGTCGGCAAGGTTGCTTATCGGCTCGTTGCAGTCGTGCATTACTTCGTACACAATGTAGTAATTGTCCTGTGTGGACAACGTGTAAGCAGTTGTTATCGTGATGTTTCTCGACTCGCCGAGAGGCAGACTTGCAACAGGGTCGGATGTCGCGGTAAAAACTTCAACATCTAACGAATTGTAAACAGTCGCTTTAAGGCGCACATTCTCTAAAACCGTTTCGCCATTATTGCTCACAGTTCCGTAAAACTGGTAGGTCTGTGGCAAATAATCTTTTTGAACTACAGCCCATTGATTGTCATGCCCTACGTACGTAACGGCAGCATCGCAACCAGATCCTTTTGTCGATGCCTTTTTAATAACATCCTTGTCTTCCACAGGCTCAGCTGTGTAAATGTAAGGAAGCGTAGGGTGTGGCGTAAATTTAACACCAGATTGCTGTTCCAAAAAAGGATTTATTCGCACTGTTGGCGTTAGCTCCTTTTGGATAGTAACATTCATAGACTTTTGCGAATACGCTGTACCTGTGAGGCATAGCAATAGCAAAGAAAGCAGCGGGACAATTAATTTTTTCATACTTTTATTTTTTTAGTTAATAATTTTCAATATTGTTTTGGTAGCCGTAATTTCAAAGTGCAATCCAAGTTATAAACTCTTAATTTTCAATTAAATTTGGGCGTTCCCGCGCCCCTCGCAAGCTCGTGGCGCGGTCGGGCTTTCACTCCAATCTTTTTTGCCCCGCCCGCCCCGCCTCCGCGCAAAAAACGCCTCATCAACCCCCAGCCTTACTCCCACCTCACCTCACCACCCTTCCACAAGCAAGCCCCCCCGCAGCAAAAAAGGATTTCCGCTCAATCCCTAACGCACCCCCCGCTCGTCCCCGCCCCACCATAACGACC
This sequence comes from Bacteroidales bacterium, assembly GCA_031274555.1. Taxonomy (GTDB): domain Bacteria; phylum Bacteroidota; class Bacteroidia; order Bacteroidales; family P3; genus JAIRNR01. The sequence goes on from JAISPZ010000124.1 coordinate 35,734, forward strand.
TATCATCCGCACCACCTAACGCACGCACCCCCCGCTCGTCCCCGCCCCACCATAACGACCTATTATCCGCACCACCTAACGCCGTCCCCACTCGCCCCACCATAACGATCTATTATCCGCACCACCTAACGCCGCCCCCGCTCGCCCCACCATAACGACCAACCACCTCTACCGAAACTCCGTCTTAACAACCTTTCTGATATACATTCCGTGCGAAGTCGTTATTTTCACAAAATACAACCCTGTGGGAAAGGCTGAAAAATCAACCGAATGAGTGCTCTGCGCCATATTTCGTCCAAACATATCTGTCACAACAATCTTTTTTATCGGCTCTTGCAGACCGCTCTCTACATATAATACTCCGCTCACAGGATTTGGAAAAACAGTTATTGAGGACACGTCTTTTTCCACATAAATTGCCGTTGAAACCGACTGAATAAGCGTTGCGTTCGCAGACGTATTGCCCGAAGAAACCCTTATAGTTGCACGCCGTTCCGCCTGTTGCGGGTTTTCGGTAACTGCTGTTGCGGTTAAAATATTGCTTTCGGTATCTATATCCAAATCAACCCAATTTGCTGTAGTTGTTGCCGTCCAACTGTTATATGAAGTTTCTACGCTATATTCGGCTGCGCTACCCGCGTCCCCCGAAACTGTCTGCGATTTAGGCGTTACGTTCAGCGTGATGTTAGCTGACATTTGTGTAACATAAATGATCTGTTGGAGTTCGCGGCTCTTCAAAAGTCCGTCCGCCGCCCCGCCGCTACTAATAGCCCCAACCACCCCGCTGCCACCAATAGTTCCAGCCGCCCCGCCGCCACCAATAGCTCCAGCCTCACCGCCGCCACTAATAGCCCCAGCCTCACCACTACCACTAATAGCCCCACTTGTCGCCGCCCCGCTGCCACCGCTAACGACTACTGTCGCCTGTCGTGCAGAAGCCGAAGTATTAGCCGCATTGGTGCTTATTTTCACTGCCGTCCCCTCTTTTGTCACCGTAAGCCAAGTCGCGCTCGACTCCACATTCCACTCATCAAAATTTGTGTGCACATCAACAGTTTTCGTGTTGCCCGCAGCACTTGAGAAAGACACAAGCTCATCCAAAGTAAAAATATACGGATCGTCCCCAAAAGCAACATAAAAACGCAATGTATTATGCTCTGTCGGCGTAACCTGATGAATGCCCACGCTACCAAACGAATGGTTCGTCAATACACAGGCAGGGTCAGTGATGTTTTTGTGAAAATTAGTACGGCGCAAATCCGCAGAGAACGCAGCACGGTTGTAATCTGACGAATATCCGCCACCCGGACGATACACATACACTTCGTCAAAAACAGTTTCGCCGTTAGGATGAGCGTTACCCCTCGTGTGAGGCCATATCCGATAAACAATCAATCCGCTCGTAGGAACAGAACTTTCAAAAACGCCTGACTTTTTCCTGTATTCCACCAAAATATACTCCTGGTCGGTTTCGGGAACAGGGATTTTATATGCAACATTCTCTTTCCCTTCATGCAGCGGATTTATCTCATAAAAACCTGCCGTTGTGATAGTTGGAATTGAGTCTATCCACCCGCCATACCTGTATTTCATGTAAGCACCCATTGACTGTGGAGGTTCTGCGGTCAATTCCATAACATCCCACGGACCAACAGGATAAGAAGCAGCACCGATATTATCGTAATGATACAAGTCGGGAGCACCAAAAGAATGAAACAATTCATGACAGAGAACGCCCACATCCCCCTGCAAATTCTTTTCTAACTGAAAGTTGTACGTATAACATTTTTTTCCATTGATGCTGACGTAATACGCGTCCTTGAAAGACGATTCCTGGGGCCACAGCAAATCGCTCCAGCCCTCTACATCACCCTGTACAATAAAGCAAATGTTGTCCACCTCTCCGTCATCATTAAAATCCACATTTAAAGTGGATGGGATGGAGTCGCGAACAGCCAAAACAGCATTACGCAACAGTGTCTGTGCCCGCGCTACCTTTTGGTCTTCACCAGAATATCCTTGTGGATTATCCCCTGTATTTTTTCTGTAATAATTGCGTGGAAAAGCATCTTTATAAGAGAGCACCGCATTGTTTTTCGGTTGCGGATAAAAGTGCGTTTGTATGTTCACCGCCCCGTACGACACATCTCTGTAGTAGTTCTTGAGTGAGTTTGCCGTTGTAGCATTGTCGTTAAACATCTGCTCAAAAACGCTGTAGGCTGTGGAAATCTCGGGGTCGTCGCTGAAGCGAATAAAAATGACGACGTTGTTTAGGACACCTGAAATTTTAGTTTGGGCTTTCGCGGTTCGTTCGCGGGCTGCTTGTGCCACCGCCCTTCTCGTTTCCCATTCTTGCGCGGAGATATGCGCATAAGGGAAAATATCTTTAGCTTTGGAGCGTTGTCCCATTTTATGCTCTGTGGCGACCACGTGTTCTGTGGCGACCACACGTCCGTCTATGACACGCGCGTACGTAAAATAACCTGTTCTCGGATTTTTGACGACAGTATAACCTGCTTCATCATGCAGATAGTGATAGTATTCGTCCCCACTTGCAAATAAGCGGATTGTGTCCCCATTGGGCTGTACTACTGTCTGTGGTACATTTCTCAAAAAAGCTCCTTGAGCCGAATAAAGAAAAAGTAAAGAAACAGAACAGAGACAGATTACATAATATAGATTATGTGTCCTCATAGTTGCAAAGTTACGCAATAAAAATGAATTTCCGACACTTATGCAACAGAATTATTCGGCACACCTGCCGCCCGCGAAGCTATCAGTGGCTTTGCCACAATCTGCTATATGCTTTTTCCCTCGAACTGTCTGGCAACCCGCCATCCACAAGGCTCATTAAGGGTGGCTTACATTAGTTTGATGAAAAATTAATTTTGAATGATAGATTACATATAAAATCCCCTTTTTTTGCGGAATTGCATAAAATTGCATTATTTTTGTGATAAGTATGGATATTGTTTTTGAAAAGAATATTTGCGCGAGTTATATGAAATTGGCAAGACGACTGACAAGAAACACCGTTTTCAACCACAAGTAATTGCGCGGTATCAACTGCGTATAAAGACACTCGAAAAAGCCATGTATCGTCCTGAAATGGGTTTACACAAAAAGTAAATCTATTTCAGGACGATATAATTTTAGAAATCAGGAGCAGCGGGCAACAGAAAAATGCCTTAGACAAAAGAATTAACTGCAAAAACTAATTGTTATTTGCAAAAAAATATTTCGTACATTTCCTCTATAAATTTTAGTGAGATTTTTATTCGTCTGTGTGTAATTCGAGAATTTCATGTAAATTTGCAATTAATTACGGCAGGTATTATAAAAATCATTGAAAATACTTGTGAAACGGGTTTTATTTATCACAACACTACTCATGATGATTGGTATCGCCGATTGCGCAGAACACTTGGATTTGTGGAGCGTTGAAAAAACGCTAACTATTGCAATAAAATTATAACGGCAAAATTAAAACAATATTAATCATTAAAAAACAAAAAAATGAGTACAATTTCGTGGGGAAAACCCAAACTAGAAATCGCGCCTGTTACAAATGGCGTTATCGGTGATTACACCGAACTGCCCACACCAGTTAAAGACAGCACACAGCTAACTACCGAACAAGGCGAAAAATTAGAAGCACCCTTAGAGGGTGGAGAACTGTATGACGTTCGTCATGACAAGAACAAATACACCCTTGTTTTTGAGCTGTACAGAGGCAAAACCTCAACCAAACCTGTAGAAGACAATGATGGTATCATTGAAGGTGAGTATGCTATTCGTCTTACACCCGAAGACCCCACCAATCCCGGATTTCTGATGCCTCGTTGCTCTGTTTCCGTGACCGATACCTGGGCAAGTAATATCGGTTACAAGTGGCAATACACGTTTGAGGCATTGAAACCTGCTGATGGCGGTAAGATGCTGCAGCCATATACCGAACCTGCTCCATCGTCGAAATAAAAGAGGCTTATCTATGCAAACGAAAGGGTGGTGAGAAATCACCGCCCTTTATTGTTTAACAATCAGATTATAAAATAACTATGAAACGGATTGAGGAAAAAGCAGCACAGACCATTTTACAGAAAAGCATAACTGTAACTATTGGGGATAAATCCTATGATGTGCCACCGCCAAGCGTGGCAACACTTATTTTGGCATCGGAAGAAATCGCCAAAATGCCACATTTTGACATACCAAAAGAGACGGAAAATGTCTTATCGACAACAATGTCCATTGCAAAGGACTGTCGCTTTATAGGAGATATTATCGCCGTTCTTATACTTGGTGCAAAAAGGGTGTTAAAAGATGATAGAAAGCGGTTTTTGTGGTGTAAAAAAAACGAAGAAAAACAACGTATTGCAAATGAAATTTTGCTCAATTACACCCCCAAACAACTAAATGAGTTATTTATTCGTCTGTTATCAAGAATGGAGATAGCCGATTTTTTCGGGCTTACCGTTTCCCTGCAAGGAATAAACATTCTAAAAAGCGAGGAAACGGACAAGAAGACGACAACAACTCCATCTGGGCAGTAGTAGCAGGTGCTGTAAAGGCATTCGGTCTTACTTTCGATTATGTCCTTTACGACCTTTCCTACTCAAATCTTATCCTTTATTCTTCGGTCCTACCCTCTTATGACACCGACGATAAAGATGCCGTAATTGACGGCGACAATCCACAAAATAACGAACTGCTAATGAATATCATAAATAATAGCAAATAATCTAACATGGAAAATTCAGAATCTGAAATAAAGGCAACAGCCGACCAAGCACGTTTGTATGCCGACACGGTAGTGAAAGCAATAACTTCAATAGGTAGTGAAATCGTTATTATGGCAGATACGCTTGACAAGGCATTTAATAAAACGAGTCAATCAATTCAAAAACACGGTATTGCTTTGCAAGAATTGATATCGACAACTAAAAATAATGAAAACATCGCTCCCAAAACGGAAGACAAGCATCAGCAAACGCAACAAACATCCTCTACCTTACCAACAAATCAGGATACAGAAAAAAAGAATACGGAAAAATCTCTTACAGAACAGATAAATCTATACGGATCATATTACGAAAAAAGGCAAGCATTAAAGGACAAATGGGATAAAACTCTATCAGAAGTCCCCGAAAATTTACGTGCGGGCGTAAGTAAAAGCAGAGATAAAGAGATTGCAGCCCTTGATGATGAATATGCCAAATCGACCGATTTTATTATACGCTTGTTTGGAAATATGGCAAATAAGACTGCAATAGATATTAAGGCGATGGAAGCGCAAGCAAGACAACTTCTCGATTTTCTGCAAAGTGGAAAATGGGATAAGGCAACAGGTGAATTATTTAATATATCGGAGGAACAGTTTAACAAACTGTCTCAAAGTAAAGAGGAATTAAAAAAATTAACAGACAAAACGATAGAGTTAAATTCTTCAACAAACACTTTAAAAACAAGTTACGGAAAACTCGGCGATGCTATTCAGTTATGGACGATGGCAAAAAAGAATATAGAAAAAGCTGAGGAAGCAACGAATGAAGCTATAAAGGAAAGTGATTTAGCAAAAGCAAAGGAGCAAAGGTCGCAAGCATGGGATAAATTTATAAGTGGTGCAAACGAGGCGTTATCAGTAGCAAGCAATATTGTTTCTAAATTGCAAGAATTGGCAAAAGCAACGAACAATGATTCTTTGTCATCTTCAATGGCAAAGGCTTCGGCTATGCTCTCTTTCCTTAAAGCTGCGGGGGATGGTGCAAAAAGTGGTGGTTGGATAGGAGCTATTATAGGGGCTGTCAAAAATCTGGTAGAACAAGGAATAAATGCGTATGCAAACTATCAACAGCAGACTTATATTGCAGAACAAAGTGCTTTAAATTTTGCTCGTGCTCTTGATTTGGTAAAATTGAAAATGTCGGATGAAGACAAAATATTCGGCATTAACGGCATTGGACGAGCAGCAGAAGCATGGCATAAGGCACAGGAAGCTGTACTGCAAATGAACGATGCCATCGACTCCTACTCCGAAGGTGATATAGATAAAAAAGTTGGATTTGAATGGTATAAAATGTTTGTTTCTTGGGAAATTGCGGCAGGAACGGCGGATCAAATATCTTCAAAATGGAAAGCATTGCAAGAAGCTCACGCAAACGGATATAAAGGATTGGAAACAATGCTAATTAAAACAAGAGATAGAACCGGATTTGAGGAGTTTTTTGGCGCACAAGACGAATACACTTCTCTCAAAGATCTTGCACCTGATTTATGGGATAAGGAAACCGGAAAATTTGATGTTGATGCCGCAAAAGCATTTCTTGAAACAAACAAGCAATTAAACAGTGAGCAAAAAGAGCTGATACAGAACATCATAGATCTTGACACGAAATACGAAGAGCTGATGAACGTTGTCGAAGCGGAATTAAAAGACACATTTGGATACCTCACAGATGATTTAACAGAGATGCTTGTTGATAGTATCGTAAGTGGCACAGACGCGTGGAAAGATTTCAGGAAAGCAGGAGTACAGGCATTAGAAACACTGGGGAAAAAATTAGTCCAAGAATTATTTTTTGCAGAAAAATTCAAAGCACTACAAGAGCAATTAAAAGAAGCATACGGAAAAGGAAGTCCCGAAGAAATTGCAGCAGAACAGGCAAGAATATTGGCAGGCTTCTTCGACGGTTTTGGTCCGACAATGGAAAATGCAAACAATTTTATGGAGCAGTGGCAAAAAAAAGCTGCCGAAATGGGTTTTGATATTTGGGGTGCGGACGATATGGAGGCGACGAAGAAAGGTTTTGCATCCATGACACAAGACACTGCGGATGAATTAAACGGTCGTTTTACGGCGATACAATCGCACACATACCTTATCTCTCAGCAGACAAGCCTGCTCGCTATCAATAGCGCAAATATTTTGAATTTATTGGGAACAATATCCACCCATACGGTAAAACTTGTATCAATGGAAACGTCAATGAAGAACCTGCAAACAGGAATGACTGACATTGTAACAAAAGGTGTATTATTAAGAAGATAGACTATGGGCACACTATTTATAGACGGAATAGACATAACGCAGAGGTACGGAGTTGAATTGTTAAAAGGCAGCTACAAAAGCGTATTCCAATATCCTGAACTTAAACCTGTAGAAACGAACAATTGGTGGGAAGACGATGGATTGGAAGCAGACCTGTCAAATCCTGTATTGGACACACAAAAGATCGTCTTAAACTTCGCCTGTAAGGGCGATAAATTAGACGATTTCTTTGATATGCTTAGAAACAATGTATATCACATATTTTCTTTTCGGGAATTTATCACGAGTGTCCAATATCTGAGTGGCAGGCCTCCGAGATATTACTATTTTCAATTAACACTGCGCCTCGACGGAGAGAGCGGCAGAAAAGCTGTGCAAGACCTTTCATCTTTCTCGCTCACTTTCTATAATGATGACAGCAGTGCTATTGACGGCGGACTCGTAGAAAACAATCTTCCCGAAACTAACTTTATTTTAGACCAGCACGACTTAAATATATACGGAATACAAGTATTAAAAGGCGCAAGAATAGAGGTAGAAACGCAATCCAGCATTAAAAAAAATCTGCTTATTGATATTAACAGTCAATCAGGTATAATATACGATGGCAACGGTGGAGTAAAACAAGAAGCAAGGACGCTGAAACTGCCTCTGTACATGATATACAATCTCGGAGGGACGACTACCACGCCTGCGGCAGGCTATTTTATAAGTCAGTGGCAACAATTTATATTCGACCTTGTGCAGCCCGGCGCGAGAACACTTGACACTCCTTACGGTACAGTTATAAGTTATTATAAGTCAGCCAATACAAGTAAATTTTACAGGCAGGGCAATACTTTTATTATTCTTTTTGAAATAACACTACAAATCCTACAGACTAGCGACGACGCATTAATGACGGAAAACGGACAAAATCTATTAACAGAGGCAGGCGAATACTTAAAACAAGAAGAAATCTTATGATTACAATTACACTCTCTACCGGCGGAACGCTTGATGTTTATCCTACAGACGAAAGCTATAGATACCGCAGAATTATGGGCGAAAACGCATTAAATCTAACATTCTCTCTCGCAGAACATACAGACATACCGCTCGGCTCAACGATTATATTTCAAGGTTTCACATATACGCTATACATGCCTGTCGTTATCAAGAAAATACATTCACGCAACTTTGAATATACCGCTAACTTCGAGAGCGAGCAGGCACATCTCTCAAAATACAAATTCAAAGATACTGCGAGCGG
>JAISPZ010000034.1 GCA_031274555.1 Bacteroidales bacterium
CGTTAGGGGCGGACAGTTGAAGGGTGTTCCTGCGGTTGGGTTGGGGGGGCGGCGTTGGGGCGGCGTTGGGGCACGTTAGGGGCGGACAGTTGAAGGGTGTTCCTGCGGTTGGGTTGGGGGGGCGGCGTTGGGGCGGCGTTGGGGGCGGCGTTGGGGGCGGGGGGGGCGGCGTTGGGCTGCGTTAGGGATTGAAGCGGAAATCCTTTTTTGCCTGCGGGGGGGAGTGTGCGGATGGTTGGTTCGGGACAGATAGGTGGAAACAAGGTTGAAGAATGATGAAGCGTTTTCTGCGCGGATGTGCGCAGGGATTGGCAAAAAAGATTGCAGCGGAAAGCCCGACCCCGCACCGAAGCTCTGCGAGGGGCGGGGGAACGCTATAATATTTTAACCGCAGGCAACAGTATTTTAATCGCAGGCAACATGGCTTATAATGCTCATGATGAGTGTTGTATAACCTGTAAAAATAATTTACAAAAATATGAAACGAGCATGACAAACATTGACATCCACGACGATGTTTATGTGCGAGTTCCATCCGACCTATTAAAAATAAATTAAACGTATGAAAAATTTTATTATCGTAATGCTCGCAGCACTTGTTGCGACATCGTGTGTATCTTCAAAGAAATACAACGAGCTTCTCAAACAAAACGAGGTGTGCAACAAGGAAGTTGCTGACCTGAAAAAGAAAAATCACAAACAGGAAACGGATATTACCGAAATTACTGCCTTGCGCGACAGATTGCAGAGTGAAATTGCTGCTGCGCAAACGGAGCTTGACACGCTGCGCCGTAATTATTTCGTTTGTAAAAACGAACTCGCCTCATTGCAGGACAGTTACAGTAAAATTGATACTAAATACAAGAGTTCTGTTTCGAGCAATCAACAGCTGTCGCAAGATTTATTGGCAAAAGAGAACGCACTAAATGCTCTTTCGGAAAAACTTTCGACACTCGCAAAGGAGCTTGCGGAAAAAGAGGAGTTGCTTGCGGAAAAGGAAAAGAAAGTTGCGGAATTGCAAAGTATTCTCGACACAATGCAAAATAAAATGCGGGAATTGAAACAACGAATTTCCGATGCGCTCATAGGTTTTGCAGGCAAAGGTTTGACCGTTCACACAAAGAATGGCAAGGTATATGTGTCGGTGGATGAGAAACTTCTTTTCGCTTCAGGAAAATGGGAAGTCGGTGCTGCCGGTCGTGAAGCACTTGAACAGGTCGGCAAAGCACTCGCAAACAACCCTGACATTCAAATTCTTGTGGAGGGTCATACGGATAATGTTCCGCTGAAAGGCAAGGGGGATGTTAAGGATAATTGGGATTTAAGCGTGATGAGAGCGACTGCTATCGTAAAAATTCTGCTCGAAAACCCGAACGTTAGTCCTGCCCAGATTGAAGCGGGTGGACGTGGAGAATTTTCGCCCGTAGTGGACAATTCTTCCTCTGAAAACCGCGCCAAAAACCGTCGCAGCGAGATTATCCTCACTCCGAAATTGGACGAACTGTATCAGCTTCTTGGGGAGTAAGTCCTGCGCGTAAAAAGCCTACACAGCCCAACTCGGCGGAGTAACCTCGATTTTTATCTGTCTGCCTGTAACAGGATGTGGAAACTGCAACGAACAGGCAAAGAGAGCTATCGGCTGGCGAGGTCCTTTCACAGTGAAGCCATATTTTATGTCACCAATGATAGGATGTCCGATATGCGCGAGGTGTACGCGTATTTGATTTTTACGACCTGTCTCAAGCTGAACTTCCAACAACGCCCTGTCGTCGTTCGCGCTTCTCACTTTGTAGTGAGTTATCGCCCTCACTGCACCATCTTCGGACGGTTCGGCGACATACATCTTTTGACGATGATCCTCGTTTAAAAACGTGTCTATAATCCCATTTTTCTCGGACGGAACGCCTGTGACGAGTGCGCGATAAAGTTTTTGTACACTGTCCCAATTTTCCCTGAACCATTTCTGCACCTGCTCCGATTTTGCAAAAAGCAACAGACCCGAAACTTCCCTGTCCAATCGGTGCACTGTAAAAATTTCAACCTCTCTCCGCTCCCTTGTTTTTAGATAATATCGCACCATACCAAGCATTGAGCGCGTCCTTTCAGTCGTCCTGCCACTCGAAAGAATACCCGCAGGTTTCACCACCGCAAGCAAAAAATCATCCTCATAAACAAGCGAGAACGGAGCTTTCTCTCTATGCTGTCTGCGCGGCTCATATTTTTTAAAATCGACCAACTGTCCCCTGTTTACAACAGTTTCAGGATGCCTCACGACCGCACCATTGATAGACACACAGCCAAGCCCAATCATCTTTTTTATCCGCGTTCTGTTGCTCTCAGGGAACTCCTTCAGCAGAAGTTGCCAAAGCGGTATATTTTCCGATACAGTAATTTTCATACGCTATATAAATTATTGTTAGTAGCTCGTATGGAACATCTGTCTTTGCGCCACACCCGTTTCATACACCATAAAGGTACGATTAAGTCAAATAATAAACATCTGTCCTTGCGCCACGTCCGTTTCATACACCATAAAGGTACGATTAAGTCAAATAAAATGCGAAATCAGGGCATTCCCCCGCCCTATTTGCCGAGTATAAACATACATTAGGTCAAATAAATGCAAAATCAGGGCACTCCCCCGCTACCCTCGCAAGTTCGGGCGGGGTCGGGCTTTCCGCTGTAATCTTTTTGCTAACGCACCCCAACTCACCGCGACAGGTAACGCCCACTATCACCTGCGAAACAACCTGTTGGCAAAAAGGATTTCCGCTACAATCCCTAATGCGAGCCATCGCCTTTCCTCTGCCGAGCGAGAGCGACTTATTAACGTTGTTAATTGTTGATTAAGGAGTTAATGATTTTTATGGTTTTTCCCACACAGTAATACTTTTTCTTAACGCCACACGACCAAATTTAGCCATTTGTTGGCTGCTATTGCCTTTTTGCTGTTTCAAAGAATATACTTTTACCGGTTTAAAACCAATTTGTTCGGCTAATTCGGTTGAAATGAAATCTACTGAAATTACCTCGCCACCATAACGAACATTGTCATTGACAAATGCTACTTTTGCACCCGATTTGCACAGACGGAATAATTCAGCATAAATAAAAGTCAGTTCGGTAAAATAACCATCTACCATTCGCAAAACGCCTTTGTTGTTAATATCGCCGTTTTTGCTTCTTTCAATCAAAGAATTATTTATTTCTAATAAAGTTTTATTATTCTCGATAATTTGCATTATTTTGTTAAAATCTTCTTCTTTTCCCAAAGTAATGTAATTCTCTTTTATATAGTCGATTTTGGGTTTATTTTCAACTGTGCAAGATAACAATTCTTGTCGCAATCGTTTTATTTTTTCGTCAGTCATTTCTAAATAAGCCAGTTCTAAAGCATAAGTTCTCGTATAATCGTAGCGATTACAATAAGGCGGAGAAGTAATTACGCCATTCAGTATATTGTTTTCAAGTTTAGGCAATTCGTAAAGTGCATTGCCTTCAATGAATTGCAATTTTGAATTGTTGGGCTGAGCATTTCTTTGAATGGAAACAATGTCGTTATACACACTATTTAATTCATCTAATAGCGATTGCTTTAAAGTCGGCATTTTACCTTTATCCAACCTTATCACTAACGGCGACTTCCCGTTTTGTTCTCGATATTCTGCCGATTCCAGCATTTTTTTACTGCGATAATCCCACCGTAAAAATTGTCCGTCTTTGGCAGTGTAACTTACTTTTTCCAATGAATTGAGAATACAAAGCGTAACAAGATTTTTTGTAATTTTAGAATATTTACTTTCCTTATTCCAATCTGTAAAAAAAGCAATTTCTTTTTCGGTAGTGTCGGGGTATGCGCCATCGGTAATGGTAACATATTTTGTCCGTTTGTTGTAGTTTTCGGGTTGTGATAAGTTTTCAATGTCTGAAATCAGTTGTTCTATTTCGAGCAAATCATACTCAAAAATGGCTTGTTTGGCTTCAATGGCTATTTTTGACATGGGCAAAATATCAAAACCTATACTGTTTATTCCAAGCATCTTACAAACTAAAGAAGTTGTCCCCGAACCTACAAAAGGGTCTAAAACCGTGTCTCCCACTTTTAGATTAAATTCTTTCAGCAGTCGTTTGACCAAATCAGCCGAAAACCCTTCTTTGTATTTGAGCCAACGGTGCAAGCTGTCATTCTTACTTAATTGGTAACTAACACTTTGCCTGTTAAAGTCGTTTGAAACCACCATGATTTCAATCAGTTTCTGCTCCAAACTCATCCTTGCCGACTGTTGTCCGAAATTGTCGGCAGAAAAATTTGAAACTTGCCACCTTTCCGTTGATTGCGGGACTATATCTTTATCAAATAAACTTAATTGTCTCATAGTCTAAAGTTTTAATAACCAATCACAATAATTTACGAGTTGCTTGTCTATAGTCAAGTTTGCAGCATTTGAAAGCGTTTTGCTTTGTAACTGTGCGAAAATTTCGGTCGCCATTTTCTTTTCAATTGCAGTGGCAATAAAGGAAGTGTCGATTTTCAGATTTTGTTTGGCAAATGATTCTCTAATTCGATTTAATGCGGTATTTCCTGTTTTCCAATGCTCGTCAGCTCCAGCAGGGTCAATACCGCCTTTGAGTTCGCCCAACATTAATACTTTTTCGGGAATGTTTACAATTTCTCCATTGTTATATTCCTCAATATTAGCCGAGAAAAGGCAAATGTCAATATTGTTTTTTACTATGGGAACATTCAAATTAAATGATAAAACGCGGTTTTTACCTTTTGGGTTTTTCCACGATAATGCTTTCAGTTGTTCCTCAATAGAAAAATCATTGTTCGATTTTTCTTCCCATTTTTTTGTTTTATTATCAAGCCACTGATAATTAGTCCCCGAAATAGAGAGATTAGACAAAAGCGTTCTGACAAATTTTTGTTGGGCTATCGCGCCGACAAGATTTCGCATTGAACCACCCAACGAATCGCCTTTTATCAGTAAATATCTGTAAACTACTTCATCGACAAAGTATTTACCTGCTGGCTCAAGAAAATTTTCGATTAAACCCAAAATCGCTTTGTCTTTATCATCTTCCGTAAAGTAATTTACGGCTTTATCCGACAATCCCGCTGCTGTCAAAAGAGCAGGACGGATTTCGGAAATTTTCAGTAAATCTTTTACCGTTTTGGCTTTGGTTGCCAGAACTTTCAATGATTTGGCACTTTCGATAATCGGCGTTGAACGACGATTTTTTTCCAAAGCAAAAGCGATGAAGCCCGCTCGTGTTTGTTCGCGGGAAGTGACTAAATCGGCGGAAGTTTTAATAATGTTAATCATATTACTTGAATTTATGATTTTGTTTGCTTTCTTAATCCTTTAACTGCATTGGCAATGTCTTGTTTTGCTTTGCTTTGCTTTGTCATTACTCCACTCTTGCCAAAACTTAATGGTAGCACTTTCTGGTTTAATAGTTGGCTCATCAATTATTACTCTTGTCGGCAATAATTCGGCAATAATAAGGTACGATTAAGTCAAATAATAAACATCTGTCTTTGTGCCACGCCCGTTTCATACACCATAAAGGTACGATTAAGTCAAATAAAATGCAAAATCAGGACATTCCCCCGCCCTATTTGCCGAGTATAAACATACATTCGGTCAAATAAATGCAAAATCATGGTATTCCCCGCTACCCTCGCAAGTTCGGGCGGGGTCGGGCTTTCCGCTGCAAAGTCGCGGGTAAGCGAGGGCAGACTTTTGCTGTATTTTACAAAAATTTGACAATCCGCGACTTTCAATCATCTGTATATCTGTCATATAACCTTAGATATGCCTGACCATATTCAAATATGCTAAATTTTATGTACATTTGCAGAAATATTGAAAAACAAGAATTTGCTTATAATGTAGAAGAAGTGCAATAAAAACATAGCAATATAGCGTTTGCTATTATTCGAGATGCTCTGAAACGTAGGAAATTTCAAAACAGTTATCTCACAGAATAAGTCGCGAATGCCTGTGCCATAAGCATGGGTACGACTTTTCTTGAGATATTGGTCTTTCCTACGACCACAGAGCATGGAGAAAGTATCCATGCTTTTTTTTTGCCCAAAAAGAAATAAACTTATTAACCCAATAAAACAATTTCACTATGAAACACAAAATTATTTATTACGCACTATTACTTGTCGCAATGACTTTTGCTGCGACACAATTGGCAACAGCGCAAAATTATGAGAAAAAATTAGAAAAGCAGCAGCAAAAAGCCAAATATGAAGCCCAAAAAGATGCTATGAAAAAGAGAGCAGGGCAATACAAAAACAAGATAAAAGAATACGAAAAAGATGGTTGGAAATTGGCGAGTGACTCACGCACAATCGAAGTTGCACTACTCGAACATTATGAGAAATTAACAGACAAAAACAACAAACAACTTGTCGGCGAAGTTTCTCAATGTAAATCCATCAATATATGCCGTCAATCAGCCATGAATAACGCACAAAATAGCTACGCTTCAATGGCGAGTGCCGACATCAAAGGGCGTATAGAATCTTTATTGAGAGCAGACGCGAATGTGCCTGAAACAGAAATTGATAAAATGTTAGGTGGTTACGAAAGACTTGTATCGGCAGATGTGAGCGGTGCATTGTCCCCAAGTTACAGTGTAATAAAAGACAACGGTGATGGGACAAAATCATTTCAAACCATATTTTTAGTTAATGAAACCGAAGCAAGCAAGATAAGACTTCGTGCAATGGAAAAATCTCTGCTCGAAACTAAAATAACGGTAAAAGAAGCAGAAGAAATCTCGAAATTCGTAAACGAAGGATTTGAAACTGAACAATGAAGATTATATGCATAATATTACTTTCTGTTACATTTTTCGGGCAAATCCTTTGGGGGCAGAGCAAACAGAATAAGCAAGACAAGCAGGAAGTGCAGGACAAACCCTTGTGGTTAGACAACGATATTCGCTCTATAAAATATTCTAAAAACAGTTTTTTTACAGGTTATGCAGAGGGAAGTGTCAATGCGGGTGAAACGATAGAAACCGCCATTGAGCGAATAAAAACAACAGCGCAGTCTATGCTCATTGAGAGTATCCGTGTGAACATAAAGAGCCAAACCAAATCGGAAACGATTAGTTTGAGCCGCAACAAGGGCTACGACGAGTCCGAAGAGTTTCGCAATTCAACCGAAAAGTATGCTGCTGCTGAAATTGTCGGGATGAAAATAGAAAGTTATTTCGACAAAAAGTCAAATTATATTTACGCTTTTGCATATACCGGCAAATATGAAGTAACAGAATATTATAAATCCAATCTGTCAATGCTTTTGCAGCAGGCAGAAGGAGTTTTACTTACCGCAAAGCAGTTGGAACAAAGTGGTGAGAAAACGAAAGCACGTAAGGAATGTCAAGATGTAATTCCGCTATTGGTAAAAGTACGTTACGCACAAGATTTACTTACCACACTTGGCACAAAAGAAAGTTTGCAACAGGACAAAAGCGAGCAACTGCGTGGCGAGGCAACGCAAATGTTGGCACGACTTGAGCAGGCAATATTTTTATATGTAGAAAGCAATGAAACACTATTAGGCACAAAAAGTGATATTATGGCAAATCGCCTTAAAGCGGCGTTAGCCAATAGTGGGTGCAGTTTTACCGACGATTTGACTGCTGCAGATTTCATATTAACCCTGTCGGGAAGTACGCGGATTTTAGAAAATACCGATGCGACTTTTAAATTTTGTTATGTGGATGTGGTGTTATCACTGCACGACACACATAAGAAGAAAGACGTATATACCGATGAAATAAGCAAAAAAGGTGGGGCGAATGACTACAACCGTGCCGCTCGTCAAGCCTATCAAGATGTGGTAACCGATATTGCCGCTAAGATAAAGCCTTGGATAGAATAAAAAAATAAAATTCAATACAATGAAACGAGCACAATAACTGTTTGACATCCACGACAATTGTTGAAGCAGCGAGAGCAATGGAAGCCTGCTTACATTACCGAGTCGCGAACAACAATCATGTAAATAAATGTTTATTGGCGAGTTCCATTCGACCTATTAAAAACAACTTATAAACGTATGAAAAAAAACATTCTCATCATGCTTGCCTTATTTTGTGCAAGCATGGCTTTCGGTCAAAAAAAAGTAGCGGTGTATGTCGCTGGCGGAGAAGAAGACGGTCTTTCCGGGTTTGTGGGGGCTTATATGGTAGATGCCATTGTAAAAAGCAGCGATTTTCTCGCCGTAGAGCGCACATCAGACTTTATTTCGGAATTAACTAAGGAACAGTCTTATCAACAGTCAGGCGCAGTTAATGACGATCAAATTTCCAGATTAGGACAACAATTTGGTGTTCAGTATGTATGTGTCGTTAAAATTGGAGCAATGGGGGTAAATCAATATCTGTCAGCACGGCTTATTGACGTAGAAACAGGTACGGTAATCAGAAGTTCTAAGCCTGTCTTATTTACATTCCCTGAAACAGAGCAAGCCTGCAGAAGTGTTTCTTTTGAATTGACATTAGTCAGGCAACAGGCGGTGACAGAAGAAACCCCGTCCTCGGGTTTCGGCACACTTTCAAATACAGCTTCAAACAAATCAAATAATTGCAGTAGCAGTGATTATTCTCTGTACGGTTGTGATTGTTGTATCAAAAAATATGACGCAATTAGAATCAACTTAAAAAATATAAGTGGTTACAATGCCGAAGAAAAAATTGCAAACATAAACAAGCTTTGTCCTGATGGCTATCGGTCACCTACGCTTGCAGAATTGATGTGTATCTATGCGAACAAATCAAGAAGAAAAGAGGAAATAGATTTCAGAAGAAGTTTTAAAAACGACTTGTATTTCAGCAGTGATATAGGGGGTGCGGAAAGAAACACGTCCTTTCTGGGTGTGGATTTTGGATCAAGAAATGCAGGGAAAAAAATATCTTTCGTTGTTGTTGATCTTGGAAATGGCAAGCAGATAACAACAACCGGTGACGAATTATTTCTTCGTTGTATAAAATGCGACACCAAACAGTAGCTTCATATCTTCGCAAAAACATTCCGCAGATTTGCGGAATTGCGCGGGTTCTTTAGCCGTTTTTTTATTCGATAGCTGTAATGCAATACTGCACTTTTTGTCCACTTCCCTTTAACTCGCCGACGGTTAATTTAACAATTCCCAATTCTTTTCGTTTACGATACTCCATTAACAAACATTTCTCGGCGAAAAAAATCAAAACGAAAAAAGTCAGACAAAACATAATTATCTTTGCATACTTTGCAACCTTTTGCTGTTCTCAACCGTCTAACGTCAGTTAAACCTATAAATAACGAGCCTGACAAATAGTCGGCGAGTTCCATAAAACCTAATTAACAAAAACTTATAACCATTATGAAAAAAATTCTTGTCGTATTATGTATCGCACTATGTGTGCCTGCCGCGCTCACGGCTGAAAAAAACAATGAAAAAGTGACTGTTTCGGTTTCCGAAGACGGTGTAGTGATTAAAGAGGACGGCAAAGACGTTCTCAACATTTCTGCATCTGGAAAAACTATTGTAGTTAATGACAGTACATTTTCGTTAAATCTGGAACAATTAGCCAAAATTGAAAAAGCACGAATTGCAACGGAAGCTACTGCAAAAGTGTCTGAAAACGTAAGTCACGTTTTTACTGAATTTGGTGTTCCAACTATGGTTTTTCTATCCTTTGTTGCAATCATCTTTATTATCTTTTTCTTCAGGGATCGCAAACGCAAATATGAACTTCTTAAAAAGGCGATTGAACATGGGCAAAAGATTGAAGATTTGAACCTTAACATTTTGCATAAAGCCGAAGAAATCAGCCCGATTAAAGGCATCACAAATGGTATCATATTTCTTTCTATCGGGCTTGGATTTGGCATCTGCACATTGCTTTTGAGAGGAAGTTTCATGAATTTTCCCATGCTTTTTATCACCTGCTTTTTCCTCGCTTTCGGTGCAGGTACGCTTGTTGCAGGGATTGTTAAAAATAAAATGAAGAAGAAAGAATAGGTAGAAAAACGAGGGGTTGTTTGCGCCATAATTGTCAAAATGGATAAAGACACTGTTTTAATTTCAAGAGTGCTGATGTTTGGCGACAAGCGTGCCTACGGACGGCTTGTCGTCAAATATCAAAATTCTGTTAGACGATTTATTCTTCATCTCAATGGTGGAAATAGCACACAGGCAGACGACCTTGCGCAGGAAGCCTTTATAAAAGCATATCTAAATCTTAGCTCATTTAAGGCGTTGTCAAAATTTTCTACATGGCTTATGGGGATTGCGTATCGGTTGTATATCGACGATTACAGAAAACATTGTCGTGAAGTGCTCGTAGAAAATATCCCTGAAAACCTTAACTTCGCAAATCTCGGAGCAAATCTCGGAGCAAATTTCGGAGCAAATCTCGGAGCAAATCTCGGAAATGACAGCGAAAAAGTTGATCTTAATCATGACATTTCCGTTGCACTTAAAATACTCTCGGAAGATGAACGTGCCGTAACACTCCTTTTCTACATCGAAGATTTGGGGATAAAAGATGTATGTAAAACCCTCAAAATGGTCGAAGGCACTGCCAAAAGCCACCTTTCGAGAGCAAGGCAAAAAATTAGAAAGTTTTATGAAACGAGCGCGACAAACGTTTGACACCCACGACAAATGACCGCGCGAGTTCCATATAATATATAACAAACATTTTTTTACATAATGAAAGACAACATTTCTTTGCTATTCAAAAAAAATAAAATACAAATTGAAGACGGCGGGTTTTCGGAAAATGTAATCGAACAATTACCACCTCGCCGGCCGTATATTGTATATGTCTTATATAACCTTATTATTGTTTTTGGTGGACTGCTGATTTTTAAAGCATATCCATTTTTCAACTTCAATTTTGCTGCGATTGCCGACTTTTTTATCACATCCTCTAACAAAGCTAATGTCGCCCTGCAAGACCTTTCTCTACAAATTATAAATATTATTAGCAATGTCCGTATTCTCGTAGCTCTTTTTATGGGAATGATGATTTTCGCTTTCTATTCAGCATACAAACTAAAAACAGAATAAATGAGATTTTTATATATCGCAACACTCGCATTATTATCAAGTGTTACATTCGCTCAAAACAAAATTTCTGGCACAATAAAAGACACACCATTCGCAAGCGTTTTACTCGTCGGTGCACAAGACACAACACAGATAGCAAGTACTTTTGCCAATGATAGCGGCTACTACGAATTTAAGCGTATCAGTAAGGGTAAATATTTCATACAAGCCAAAGCTATGGGATTTCATCTTAAAAACAGTAACGCGTTTGAAATCACCTCGTCAGAAGACAACATAACTGTTCCTGAAATCGTACTTGTGCCATCTT
Organism: Bacteroidales bacterium; assembly: GCA_031274555.1. Lineage (GTDB taxonomy): Bacteria > Bacteroidota > Bacteroidia > Bacteroidales > P3 > JAIRNR01. Next base: position 11,395 of record JAISPZ010000034.1, read on the forward strand.
CCGAATTTCTTGATGCTGTCACCATAGAGGCTAAACGTCCGATAATAGAACTCGAAGCAGGAAAAATAACGATGAATATCAATGAAGGAGTTCTCGCCAAAAGCGAAAATGTTTTTGAAATGATACGTAAATTCCCTGGCGTATCAATTGATATTAACGATAATATTTCATTGAACGGAAAAAGTGGTGTGCTTGTTACCATTGACGACCGCGACCCTCATCTTTCAGGACGAAATCTTGCGCAGTATTTACGCAGCATGTCTGGCACTTCCGTACAAAAAATAGAAGCAATAGACCAACCTTCTGCAAAATATGACGCGCAGGGCGTGAGTGGCATTATAAATATTGTTACGGACAGAAGCAGCCGCAACCTTGGGTTTAGTGGCTCTGTGGGTGCGAACTTGCGTGTGAGTGAGCGCGGTAAGATTTCGTACGGCGCAGACGTTTCACTTAACCTGCAAACTAAAAAAGCCGTTTTTTATGGCACATTAGATTTCTCCCAAAGTGAATGGACGGGCTATAATTCAGGAGAATATAATTATCCAGACGGAACACAATATCTAATCAATAAAAATGCAGATGAAAAATGGAAAAATAAATCAACGTGGGACTATTTTTACGGAAGAACAGGAGTGGATTTTTATTTGACAAAAAAGGATGTCTTGAGCTTGAGTTATAACGGCTATGGCTATCTTGGTGGCAGCAATGGTTCTACGTTTACTTATATTAAATCGCCAACAGAAGATAGCAGAAACACTCAAATCAACAAGACAAAAAACGTCAATCAACATCACTCTCTCAATCTTAATTACGAACATACATTTGACACTGCCGTAAACAGTAAAATAGTCGTTGATTTAAGCTGGAGTGGCGGACGGCAACGACAAAATGCGGACAATATTATCTCTTACTACACTAATGACACTACATACGATACGAAATATCAAATATTACAACCCGCATCGTCAGATATTTACAGTGTGAAAGTCGATTTTGAACATCCCTTCAAAAATAAAAAGTCGAAATTGGAAGCCGGTCTTAAAGGGACTTTTGTCATCAATAATAATCAGCAGGAATATATTCAAGATGGCATAATTCAAGGTGGCAATAGTTTACGCTACCTCTACAATGAAATCATCGGTGCAGCATATATCCAATTTAAACATACTTTTTCTACAAAAACATCTATAGAGGCTGGGTTGCGTGGCGAAATTACGTACAGTAGTGGACACTTGTCGGACACAAGTCTTAATTACAGCAAAAAACCTTATGCCCGCCCATTCCCAAGTTTAACCGTTTCGCAGGAAATCGACAGTAAGAACAAACTCTCGCTGTCGTACCGCTATCGCCTCACGCGCCCATATTTCACGCAGCTAAATCCATTTACTTTTCGTGATAGTGAAAACAGTTACTCTGAGGGAAATCCAGAGTTAATGCCCGAATATTCTCATTCTGTTCAGCTGCAATATTCGTATGGATTTAATCTGTCTGTAAGAGCGACTTACTCTCGTTCCGATGGAACTCCCGGCAATCTCACCTACTTTATAAACAACGCCGATAATCTCAATATGCCTGAGCATTATACACTGTCCAAAACGGAAAATATCGGTCATAGCGACGGATTTTCTTTGTCATTATACACAAGGCAATCTTTTTTTAAGGACAAATTATCCTGGAGCATTTTTGCCAACGGCGGGTATAACGTGAGGACTCTCAATTATATCAATTCTACCTATAGAACGGACGGTTTTTCGGGGTTTGTGTGGTCGCAGTTAGAAGTTGATTTTGGTAAAGACTGGAGTGGTGAGATTTCCTATTGGGGCAACTTTCCATCGAAGACAAATTTTAGCAGTGCCCGCTATATTGGCGGACTCGACGCTGGTATCAAAAAAATGTTCCTCAAAAAAACGCTTACGGTAACACTCACCTTCAACAATATTATCCCTCAAAACTACAAGTGGTCAATGAAAAATCCCGATGGGTCATCTTATTCCATGCTTAACAAGTGGGATAGTTTCGGCGTTTATCTTAGTGTGTCTTACAGATTTGGGAACGACAAGGTGACTAAAAGCCAACGGCAAATACAAAACGAAGACAGTTCGCGTATGGGCGGCGGTGGCAGCGGGAGCAGCGGTGGTGGCTCGCAGGGCGGGGGCAAGTAGTGGGGCGGATGGATTAAAGCGATAAAAATGTATCACCCTATCCAAATAGACAGTAAAAATTTAAGTATTATGGGCGTAAGTTTTCCTGACTTAAAAACGCTTCAAAATACGGCTAATGCTATAGGCTCTAATATGTTTGAGGGCTTTGAGCCTACGCCCGCCACAATTGCACTTATTCGTGATTATGTTATGGATAAAATCTCATTTGCGCAGTTTGTGCAGATAGTAAAAGACTGGTAAGGTTCGCAGGTAAGGTTCAGGGGTGAGGAAGCGTTTTTTTGTGCGAACGCGGAGCGGGGGTGCTAAGTGGTGCTGAGGCAACGGGGGATGGGATCTGTTAGTCTGTGCTTTTTGCAAAAAGCACTATCGCTATATTCGTAATTCGTAATTGATTCTATGGGACACAGACCGCCCGGAAACCGACGGTGCCGTTGCAGGCGTTCGGGCCGGTGTAGTAGCGGTAGCCCAGCGAACAGTACGTAGCAGAATAGTTCCAGCAACCGCCACGCCACACGCGGTCAGAGCCCGTAGCAGCAGGCATGCTAACAGGATTTGCATACGGAGTAGCAGAAGCACCTGTGCCACCAGAAACACTTACCAAATTTCCCGCAACACTCAAAGAACCTGTTGAACCTGCCT
>JAISPZ010000048.1 GCA_031274555.1 Bacteroidales bacterium
AACTGACCATCCAATGCGTTTGTTGTATTAGGTATCATTAGTTTGTTTACCACTTGAATACAAGCTCCAAATTTCATCCAAAGAAATTCTATTTGTTATCAAAAATTGACGACCACAAATGTAACATTTGTAACGTTGCTTGCCACGCGCAAAACCATATTTTTTCGTGATTTTGCTACCGCGGAAAATGCAGATTTTTTACTCATATCTAAAAAATGGTGCAAATATATGAAATTCTGACGACTATAGTGCTTTTCAGCATTACTTTTATCTACTTCGCCGAATTTATTTAAATAGAGGTGGATATTATACGCAAGTTTAAGCATTTTTCAGTTATTAACAATTTCCAGCACCTCAAAATGCAAAAGTGCCGATTTTTCGCTCTTGCAATTCAAAAATTTATGTGTAACTTTGCAAAATTGACCGTTGGTGGTCTTTTTGTTATAATTATGTCGTCGTGTTGATTTTCGTATAGTATATTTCAAAAATCAAAAAATGAGTAATCTATCTTCCGTATTTTTAACATCTCTTGTGCCTGCGAAGTCTGGGTCAGGGTCGCTTATGTCGTGTCCTGAATGTGGAGTTTTGCGACTATTCTTTTTGTAATAGGTGTTTGGTATGTGAGTTGATACATCGTTTTTACTAATTCTTGTGCCCTGTTTAAGGTTATTGCACATTTCGCTTTTTTTAATATCCTTTCAATTTCCAACATGATAGTGTATGCTGTGAAACAGATGCAGATATGTCCCTCTATCCTACTATGCAGTCTGTGATAAATTGGGCGTATCCTTAAATCTGTTTTATTCATTCGAAAAGCATTATGTAAAGCTTTACATAATACCTTTAGTGATAATAAGCCTTGTTTTATCTTCTTTCTCTATAACTGCATATTCACCGTCTTTCAAATTAAATGACAGAATTTTCTGTTTTAACACTTCCGTTTCATTCTTAGGTCTTGCTCCAAGTATATATTGATAGCCATCCATTGTTAAGGATGAAATATTCTTCTTTGATAACAGACCTGCATCAGCAATTATAACAGGTTTGCCTAATTTGTATCTTTCTTCCATTCGTCGCAAAAGAGGAATAAAGGTATCACCCTCAAAAATATTGCCCTCAAATATCTCATAGCCTATCGGATTGCCTGCAGAGGCAACCAATAATCCTAAAAATATTTGTGGACACTGATGTTTGCCGTCTTTTGAAAAACCTGTCTTGCGCAAATCATCTTCGTCGGACGACTCAAAATAAAGTGTTGTCATATCATAAAAAACAACATTTATTTTGCCTCTCAGAACTTTTTTTGTGTGCTTGAAAGATATTTCTTCCACCTGAGTTTTTATATCACAAATATTAGTGGATGTATTTGTTTTATTATTCGCGTTTCTTAAACATAAATTATACGGAACAACATACTCGAAAACGATGATCCTGACAAAACAACATAAATCAATCGCTAAACTTTTTGAAGCCGATTTTTGGGGAAGGGGGTCGCAATGACGAAGTCAGGAAAGAAATAAAAAAGTCACTTCCCCCACGATAACTTTTCGCCGAGAGTATCGAAAAAACTTTTTTCGTTGAGCTTCATTGTGACAAACGAAAAGTCCGCTCGCTGCATAACAATAGGCGTATCGGCACGAAGATTGAATGAGCGAGAGTCGAGTGTGAACTTAAAGTCAGACGAACAGGTAGCCTTTATCACAGCGTCACCTGTAAGCACGAGAGGACGTACAGTAAGAGTATGAGAAGCAATAGGAGTAACAACAAAGTTATCCGACGAGGGCAACAATATAGGTCCTCCACAACTTAAAGAGTAAGCGGTAGAGCCGGTTGGCGTTGCAAAAATAACTCCATCCCCCGAATAAACATTAAGAGGACGCTCATCAACGAGCACCTCAACAGAAATTACAGAAGTGTTTTCATTCCGCAAAATCGCTGCTTCATTTAATGCATAAAAAACTTCATTTGATAACGACACTTTTAGGACACGCCTCTTAACAGGCGTAAAAGCCCCTTTAATAAGCATATCCGCCAATTGTGGAATATCATCTCGACTGACACATGTTAGAAATCCTAATCGTCCTAAATTAACCCCAAGTACAGGAATTTCCAAAGAACCGACAATCGAAAGTGTATTGAGCAACGTGCCATCTCCGCCAAGAGAAATCAATACATCCGCATTTTTAATATCATCAACAACACCAATAGAGGAATTTTGTTTAAGACAAGAAATCACTTCCTCTCGCGAATTATTTCCATGTATAGCTACATTCATTTTTTATAATACGAATAATTTATAAAACCCCCAACTCCCACAGCCCACAAACCACAGCCCACAACCCACAACCCACTTATTTTTTCACAACCCTAACAATTTGCACACTCCCATTGATATAATAACACTTGACAAAATACACCCCATTACGCAAGTTACCAAGTGAAAGCACTGCCGAAGAACCGACGACAGGTTTTCGCGCAACAATTTTTCCGACCAAATCAATTATTTCAATATAATGCGCCGGCTCTTTAATTGATATATTCAACTCATCATCCGTAGGATTTGGATACACTGTAAAAGAAATACGTGATGACGGCAGAATACTAACGATTAGAGAGTCCTCTTTAACAACAGTCGCTCTAAGAGTATCATCAGAAGTATTGGAATTACATGGTATGTCAGAAGCAATAAAAACAGAAATTTCATAACTTCCTGCGTATGGCAGATACAGCAAATCATCAAACGTGAATGTTGTTTCTGATGGTGTAACAATATCTATTATTTTTTCAGAAACAACAACATCATCTTGTGTCAAAATCACACGAACATTTTGCATACTGCTGTCCGTATTGCTTTTAATGTTTGCGGAAACAGCACGTTCACTCTGAAACGTACTTGGCGGATCAACACTTAAAGAAGAAAGCGATAAGTCAGATGCAACAGCCATATTATGCCATGCTTCAACAGTATCACCGACAGAAGAAATTTTAATAAAATGCCTGCCAGCGGTGGATAAATCCCAAACTTCTCGAAAAGTCACATTCGTACGGTCACCCTCTTTAAGCTCTTTTATGATAAGAACAGCGGTGTCATACATATCCGTTTTTATAGAAAACCAAAATGTATCACGTGCGTAGTATGAATTATTTGTAAAAGTAATATTCACATCTTGTCGCGAAGTCATGTCACAAATACGAATACTGTCATTATAGCTAATACTGTCGATAGAAATGTCGGGTAAAAACGCAGTGGCGGAATCAACAACGCAAAATCTATCAACTTTCAAGTGTACATCACTTAACGGCGAATTATCATACAAGGCAAAAAAGTGCATGGTTGTTGCGGTAGCTTTATAATATTTCTTAAAAATGATGTAGTTGGAATTTTCAACAGTATTTTGGGAAAGTGTTTCTCCGTTGTAGAGAAAATCGTCATAAGAATTTCCTGTTTTAGAACAAAGAAGATCTATGTGTTTTCCTGCGGAAAAATATTTAGAAGTCGCAGCATAGAACGAAATCAAATAAGTCGAGTCCTTAACAAGATTTATTGGTGGAAACACCAAATAATCTTTCATTGCCTCATAGCGAGAGTAATTACACTGTGCGTAATAGTCCCCTGTATATGCGCTCTCTGCATTTTGCACAAAGTTCCAATTAGGTATTCCTGAAGATCGTGTTGTAAATATCACTTCTGAATTGATACTGTTCTGCGAAAAATTTTCAATGTAAGGAACGCTTTCCCCCTCGTACGGAACAACAATTTCATAAATGGTATCCTGTGCAGGAGTATTTGGGGATGTTCTGTAAATCCAGAATTTTATATGAACAGTATCGGATGTAATTGTAGAAAAATTAACGCGAGTATCGAAATCAATAGTTGTAAATTCGTACGCCGAAAGGTCGCAATCTTGGCGGACAGGCGCATTATTATTCACCTTATAGCAAATTTTTGTCGCTGTGCTGAAAAAAGCGTTTGCAGTCGGATTTTTTACAGTAGCCGACAGTGTAACGTTCGTCCCTCCAAGTCTTGCGCTTGTAGGAATTTTTGCAAATAAAATACGTGGCAGGACAGGTGGATTGTCATTGTTTATAATAGCAATGTTGTCAAGCAATACAACATAATTAGTCGTAGCACCACTCGCAGGACCGGGCGAAATATTTTCAAATTCGACATAATAAAATCCACTTTCGGGTACGGTTAAAGATATTGTTTTTTCACTATAGCCCGCATTTTGAATAGTGTCAATATATACAATACCGCCATTAGATATTATTTCGTCGTATGAATTTAATCCCGACAATGGTATTCTACCAACAGAAACGACAAGACGTTTAAGAGCATCTGCAACTATTACTCTTGGCGACCTGTCGTACCGTAAAACATAAGAACTGTCGCTACTTAACCATATCGGCGCGAGAGAAGCAAACGTTTGAGGTTTTTGACCAACCCCCGACTCCGACATATAATAATACTTGCTGTTAAAACTTCCGCCCCCGGGCGTAGGATTTATTTGCCACAAGGCTTGTCCCTTTATAACATCATTGATTATAAAAATAGGACCAAGATTATCCTCTAAACTCATGCTGGGATTTACAGGATCAAAATCAATAAATTGTCCAGCACTAAACGAAGATACCTCTTCCACAAAAACTTCCTTTATAAAAAGTCCGCCACTAAACGGTGAAGAATTTGCATTTATAAAAAGATAATAGTCGGAAGTTATTGCACTGCTGTTGCCATAGAAAAATGAAACATCCGTATAAGCAGTGTCGTTAATATAAGGTCTTTCAGAAAACTTAATCACCTGCGGAAAAGACAGTGTTCCGAATGAAGGCTGTGAAGAAAGTCCGACACTCATTTTTTCAGTAGTTGTGACAGCAGTTTTTTGTTTTTTATATCTCACCGTTATTTTATAAGACTGTTCAGGTTTGAATTTTATTGCAGGGGAAACAAGGTATGCGTCATTTTCCACGCAGTTAGTATTAACATAAGCACATTCGCCGTCAATGATACTCCACTTCGACGAAATGTCCGTTTTACTGTATATATTCCAGAAAATATTCTGTTCTGTGTTTTCAAAATTTAAAGCACAGGGCGCAACGTAGGAAAAATAGGGAATGACAGTAAAGACATGAAGCAACGTATCGTTCGAATAATTTTTGTCACCACGCTGATTTGCTTCGAGCCAAACCTCAATAGTGTCGTATAAAACTTCTTCAACGGTGGGCAAATTAAGTGCGGTAGAAAAAGTAATAGCTTGCGAACTAAAAGGATTTATTTTTGCGACAAATTTTTCCTTTACAGGGAGCGACATTTTTTTTGTTTTGTAGTATGCAACAACGGTATCCCATACTTTTGTGCTATTATTTTCCAATAGAAACGATACGGCTTGACCTGTCGCCAAAGACGTTTTTTGAGGGGAAAGAATACTTTTTACTGCGCCGTCGCCAGAATTTTTGTCCCCGATTGTATTGATTGAAAAATCAGTGATATTTATGCGTCCCGAATGAGTCGTGTCAAATTTTATCAGGTCGTCCATATTCGGGAAGAAAGATAACGCTATTGAATAATTATTTCCATCTCTGTGAAACATTTCAGGATAAATATTTATCGACAAAGAGTAATCTTTATCGGGCAAATTTGCAGAAAATATTTTTATAAGTTGAAGAATTGTGTCGCCATCTGCTGATGTAATAATTCTTTTATTTGGGTTGTTGATGATTTCACTCGGAAGTGTCACTCCCTGATATGGATATTTTCCTGACGACAGGCGTTTCACAAGAAATACCATTATATTAAAATTGCGCCAATATTCCTTTGCTGTTGTAACGGTGTTAAACGATAGATTAAAATTATAAAAACTGTCAGACGACAATGCAAACGTGGGACTAAAAACTGTCGGCTGATTTTCTAAACACGTTTCGTGATAGACAGGAAATGTTAAACCTTTAATCCAATTGTCCGAATATGTATATGCAAAACGTCCAGATGTAGAGTAATTAGTAACGCAAGTATCTTTCCACTCTGTCGTTTGGGCGTAAATGGTAGTATTTGTGACTAACATTAAGCAAATAAATAAAATCTTTTTATTCATACGCTTGTAATTTATTGTTAATAGGTCGTATGGAACTTGACGACAATTTTATGCTGTTGGCATAAAGCTATTTTTTATTTGTGTGTAAATATCAAATATATCAGGATATTTTTCCTCTTTAAGTTCGGTCATACTAAATACAAAATCCAAACTTTCTATCTTTGAGATAACGTCTTTAAAAGGATAGGTATCGACGCTTCCAATAAACATTATGAGCAGATTTGTGTCAAGTATATTTTTTAGTTGTTTTTCGAGTAAAAAAATATTTGTAATTTCCCATTTTTGGAAATAGTGATATAAAAAAAAAGGCACCATCTCTTTTGTCGCTTGCAGTTTCCAATTCATATTCTTATTAAGAAAATGGGCAACTTGCAAAACACCTAAAGTCGGACACGAAAGGGAGTATGAGCGCAAATTACTTCTCCCAGCCAATTTAATATCAGGTGTAATATTTAATTTTGGCATCGTGAAAAATATTTGTTGGCTTCGTTTCCTGTGTTGAAAAGTAAGTCTATAACAGAAATTTTTTTTGGGGAAATATCATTGTAGTCGAAAGTGGTAGCGTACGCAACACTATTATCATTTTCAAATTGTGACATCTCGTTACATTTTTTCAACCTAATCTTATTAAACAGAAAATCGAGCATTTCTTCGTTCAAGTCTAACAAAAATACGAAATTTCTATCATATATTCTTTTTATTTCGTCTGAATAATGCATGAAAAACGGAGAATTATTATAACAAGTCTCAAGCGATCTCCAATGATTTTGTTTCCAATGTATCTCATTAAAAATTCTTACATCTTTTATTTTTTGTCCTGTTTTCTTTACTACAGGGACTGTCAGCATTTGAAGACCCTGTGAAGAGAGGATATATGTTCTGTTTCTGAATGTTTGTTTTGCAAAAATTTCTTCTCTGTCTAAGGCATAAATCCCCTTATCCACCGCCAGAAGTATGTCGTAAAACATGGCAATAGACGGAAGATAACATGTAGGAAAAAAAAGAACCCGCTCTTTCGAAGCGAGTTCTTTTCTTGAAAGCAAACTATTGCTTCTTGCCATTACTCTGCAGTAACTTCTTCTACAGCAACTGTAGTGTCAGTAGCAGAAACGGTGCTGTCAATAACGACTTCTTCCGTAACAACAGCTTCTTGTTCTGTGGTAGCTGTGGTATTGCTTTTGCAGCTAACGCATGCAACCATACCGACAATTGCCAATAAACCTAATACTTTTTTCATTGTTTTTGTGGTTTTTAATTAAAAATTGTATTACTTGAATAATGTGCAAAGGTAGTATAATTTTATTAAAAATCAACATTTTTCATTAAAGAAGTACAAGAAGTTCATTTTTTACGACTGTTTGTCCCTTTTTTATGGGTACTTCTTTTACCGTTCCGTCCATTGGAGCAACGAGTTCATTATCCATTTTCATTGCGTCAAGCACTAAAAGTTTATCCCCTTTTCTTACTGTATCGCCCACCTTTACAAAGACATTGAGAATTGTTCCCGGGATAAATGCCCTTATTTCATTTAGTTTTCTTACCATAGTTTTGTTCTTTAATTATTCGTTCCATTCGCCAATATTATTCGTTCCCCCCGCCAATATTATCCGCTCCATCCGCCAATATTATTCGTTCCATTCGCCAATATCATCCGTTCCATGTGCCAATATCATCCGTTTCATCCGCCCGAACTCCACGCTTAAAATGGCGGAATACCGTGTTTTCTTTCGGGTGCTACTTCCGATTTATTTTTAGATACGTCAAGTGCATGTGCAATCATTTCGCGCGTAGAAGATGGGTCTATAACAGCATCAACATATCCATAAGCTGCAGCAGCATAAGGATTAGCAAACTTTTCGCGATACTCTGCGATTTTTTGAGCACGCATTGCTTCTGGATTTTCCGCCTCTGCAATCTCTTTGCGGAAAATAATATTTGCAGCACCTTCCGAACCCATAACAGCAATCTCTGCAAGAGGCCACGCAAATACAAAGTCGGCACGCAGGTGACTTGAGCACATCGCAATATAACCACCGCCGTACGCCTTGCGAAGAATGACAGTTATTTTTGGAACAGTCGCTTCGGAATAAGCGTAAAGAATTTTCGCTCCATGACGTATAACACCTGCGTGTTCCTGGTCCGACCCAGGCAGATACCCAGGCAAATCAACAAGTGTTACAAGTGGAATATTAAATGCATCGCAATAGCGAATAAAACGTGCTGCCTTATCGGAAGCATCAACATCAAGAACTCCCGCCATAACAGCAGGTTGATTGGCGACAAATCCAGCACTTTGACCATTTACACGACCAAAGCCGACAACAAGATTTGCAGCAAAAAGTTCATGTACCTCCAAAAACTCACTATTATCTGTAATCGCTTTTATGACATTACGAATATCGTAAGGCTTGCGAGAGTCGGCAGGAACAAGCGACTCAAATTGTTGCTTTTTAGGATTTCTCGGCATAAATTCTTCGGCTTTTTTCGTGTTGCTCCAAGGAATATACGAAACGAGTTTTCTTATCTGCGCGAAACACTCTTTTTCACTGTGCGAAAAAAAGTGAGCATTACCTGTAATTTCAGCGTGAGTCCTTGCACCCCCTAAATCTTCCTGCGAAATATCTTCACCAAGCACAGATTTAATAACATCAGGACCTGTGATAAACATTTTAGAAATATTGTCCACCACAAATACAAAATCCGTTAAAGCAGGAGAATAGACAGCACCACCGGCGCAGGGTCCCAGAATAACCGAAATTTGCGGGATGACACCTGATGCCTTTGTGTTGCGATAAAAAATTTCACCATAGCCAGCAAGTGCGTTTACACCCTCTTGAATACGCGCTCCACCCGAATCGTTAATACCGATGATAGGCATTTTCATTTTGAGCGCGTGATCCATTATTTTACAGATTTTTTTAGCATGCATATAGCCAAGCGAACCGCCGACAACAGTAAAATCTTGAGCGTAAATACAAACAGGATGACCCTCAATTGTACCCATTCCTGTAATAACACCGTCCCCGGGAATATGCACTTTATTCATTCCAAAATCATTGTTTGATGATTCAATAAACATATCATATTCACTAAATGACCCCGGATCAAGTATGGAGTCAATACGCTCCCGCGCAGTAAGTTTGCCAATGGCTTTTTGTTTTTCGATAGCCTTTTCGCCACCGCCGGCAAATGCTGCTTCGATACGTTTTCGCAGCTCCTGTGTTTTTTGTTTAATCGTTAATGCCATATAATTTAACCGTTAATGTTATAAAAATTCCCGCCCCCGCACAACCTCACCCCTCACCCCCACAACCCTAAACCCTCACCCCCACAACCCTATCCCTCACCCCCACAATCCTCACCCCCGCAACCCTCACCCCTCACCCCCACAACCCTCACCCCTCACCCCCACAACCCTCACCCCTCACCCCCACAACCCTAAACCCGCCCCCCCACAATCCTCACCCCGCACCTCGACAACTTTCACCCCTCACCCCCACAACCCTAAACCCGCACCCCCACAACCCTAAACCCCGCACCCCCA
>JAISPZ010000055.1 GCA_031274555.1 Bacteroidales bacterium
CTGAAATAATTATTCAAACACTTGCAAAAGTCAAAAATAGATTATACCTTTGCAAATCAAATTACAAATTACAAACTAAAATTTCAATTATGAGATAAACGTGCTTAACAGGCACAAAATAAAACGAAACACATAAATATAGCGTTTTGCTATATTCTTGCTCTTGAAACTTAGACAATTTCAAAATAAACCGAGAATAGGTAATTAACGCTCGCAATTTTTGCGGGCTTATTTATTTGGTTTATAGGTAGTCTAAGACCTCAAGAGCGGATAGTAAGTCCGCTTTTTTTATGTCCTGTCGGGAACAAAACACTAACAATAAATTATAAAAAAATGAAAACATCTTTATTAAAATTATTACTGCTTGCAATGTGCTTGTCGGTTGCTTTTTCAGGTACGGGAATAGCACAGAACAAAAAATCCATTGCTGTTTTACCTTTCTCTTATGGGGGAAATGAAAAGAACAAAGAGTACAAATCTATTCTTGAAGACAAGATAAATGCTCTTCTTGTTCAATCTGGTCGGTTCGATGTAGTAGATAGAGAAGCAACATCGTTCGTTAAGCAAGAAAAAGAATTGCAGAAATCTGAGGATTTTATGGACGGAGCTAACTTTGCCGAAGTAGGTAAAGGCATGGGGGCTAACTATTTAGTATATGGGAAAGTAAGTGCTATTAAAGCTGATGAAATTATAGATAAAAAAGGACGAAGATCTTATAAGGGAAATCTATACGTTGCATTAAAAATGATTAATGTCGAAACAGGTAAGATTGGTGAGAGTGAATTTATCGAAATAGTGGACAATAAGGGTGAGCAGACAGAGAGTCAGGCTATCAGAAATACGGTCAATAAAATAGGGGGGCATATACAAAAATTTTTAATAAATAACTTTCCACTTTCTGTTTCTATAATCGGATGTCAGGATGTGGAGTGTAAATTAATTTCAGTGTCTGCTGGAAATAATATTGGATTAAAACAGGGTAGTCGAATGACCGTATATGAGTTGTCAGGCGAAAAAGGAAATGAAAAAAGAATTGTTGTAGGGGAAGTTTTAGTCAAGAGCGTAACGGACGAGCAGGCGGTATGCCAAATCACTGCCAATGCAAAAGAGCTTCTGCCGAAACTGCAATATATCAAAGAAAGGCTGGTACTCGTCGAAAAGAAAATGACGAACGCAGGCGGTCGTGTATATATCTTTTAAAAAACAATTAAAATATGAAACAATTAATACTTTTAGCAAGTGCAGTCGCAATTTGTTTATGCGCCACTTCCTGCAGAACGCAGACACATTACGCCTCTACGGGGCATGTAGCAACAAACACATCAGAGGGAGTAGTAACAGTCCGCTCAACAGGTACAGGTGCTACAAAAAAGAAAGCAATCACAAATGCCGAACATAAAGCGTTCGATATTTTATTTTTCAGAGGATTGCCCGAATCTGCGCAAAAACGCCCGATGATAGGCAGCAATGAAGAGTCCGAAAAATCAAAAAACAGAAAATGGTTTAATGAATTTTACGAGAGCCGTTATCAGACATTCATTATTTCCTCTGTACCTGTTGGTAATGCTACTACAAACAGGACGAATGAAACGCAAATAACGATGGAAGTAAAAATAAATCTGAACGCATTAAGACGTGATTTAGAGGGATACGGAGTTATTCGAAAATTCGGTTATTAAAAAATATATCTGTATGCAAAAAATAAAAATAATAGCAGTAATTCTGATGTGCCTTGTCACATCTGTTACTTTGGGTCAAAACTCTGCCACAAAAAGCGATGAAGTAAAAACCATACAGCCCAAAATAATGGTTATTCCCTACGCAAAGCAGGGGGAAGATTATCGTACGCTAATTGAAGACGATTTTATTAAGCGCATTGCCATCACAAAAATAAAAGAAGCGTTTGACAGACGCGATTTTACTACGGTTGATTTTATTGCTCGCCTTAAAGCAGCCAATTCCAATGCAATGTTTACGTCCGACAATCAAACCGATTTTAAAACACAGCTTATTCAAGGTTCCGGTGCAGATGTGTATGTTGAAGTAGAGATAATGCCCGAACAATATACTTCTGGCAATTCAATAAAACTAATTCTCACAGCTTACGAAATATCCACAGGTAATTCGCTTGCCAATAAAACAGGCGAGAGCAGGCGACTCTACACCGAAGACTGGGGTAAATTGGTAGTTCAGGCGATAGAGGGACTAGAGGGCAAGCCCGGATGTATTGAAGATTTGCTCGTTGATATGCAAGCAAAATTTACCGATATTCATGAAAATGGGAAATCCATAGTTATTGACATTAGTTTTGACCAAAATTCACAATACAATATGTCTTCCGAAGTAGGCGAAGACGGTCTGCCTCTATCGGATCAAATTGAAATATGGCTTGGTGAAAATGCTTTTAAGGGTAACTATCATTTACAAGCTTCTACGGATGTCAAAGTGATTTATGACGATGTGCGTATTCCACTTCGCGACCAATCCACAGGTCAAAATTACACGCTTGCAAAATTTTGGATAGAGATGTTTAAGTTTTTCAAAAAGTCAGGTATTTCTGCCTCGCGAAGTATCAATGGCAACACGCTTTACATAACCATAAAATAACGAAAGTATGAAGAAGATATATACAATAATAGGACTATTTTGCGTTTTTGCTATTCAAGTGCAGGCGCAAAGCGTAGCACAAAGCGAGGTAGGGCAGATTGCCCTTTCAGTCGTGGTCCCCGAAAATATAGATGATTTGGACGCTGCGCAATTGTCAAAACTGAAATCCAAAGTTTCTCAAATTGTAACAAAGTCAGGGTTGAGTGCTTCTGGATGGAATCAGACTTTTGTTATCTATCCTATTTTTTCTGTTTATGAAATGGAAATGATGGAAACAGGTATGCAAAATATGTTTCTTGCTACTGTTGAACTGTCAATGTTTATCAAGCAAGTCAGTGGTAATATAGTGTTTTCGTCAGTAAGCAGGCAACTGAAAGGCAGTGGTAAATCAAAGTCAATGGCTATCACAAATGCTATTTCGCAAATCCCTGTTCAGGACAAAGAGTTTGTAGCCTTTATCGCAGAGGGAAAAGAAAAGATTTTGTCATACTATAAGCAGAATTGTGCTGATATTCTTAAAAAGGCAGACGCGTATGCCAAGATGCAACAATATGATGCAGCGTTAGGTATGTTACTCTCTATTCCCGAAGGTATAGCTGCGCTGTCCGACTGTTACAACAAGGCGATAGCGGCAGCCTCGCCTGTCTATAATTTATACTCGGAGCAACGTTGCAAGGCATTGTTAAACGAGGCAAAAGCATTTTCGGCAGCCCAGAAATATTTAGGTGCATTAGAAAAAATAATACAGATAGACCCCACCACAAGTTGTTATCAGGAAGCGCAATCCGTCATTAAGGAAATTGAAAGCAAGGTCAGCATCGAAGATAAAAAAGAGTGGGATTTTATGATGAAACGTTACGAGGATAATCTGGAGCTCACAAAGGAGCAAATGCAGATTGATGGCGACAGAGCGTTAAGAGAGCAGTCCCTTGACAAAGAACGCATAAACGCAATTAAGGAAGTGGCAATCTCTTATTACAACAGTCAAGCTCCTGTTCCAATAACCATTATTGATAACTCAACAAGTCCAACAATTATAAAATAAAAAATATGAAACGAGCATGATAAATGTTGCCACCCAAAGGCAAATGTTTATGTGCGAGTTCCATACGACCTATTAAAAACAATTGCAAATCATTGATGCCTTAAACAAAAAATTAAAAACATCAATAAACTATTAAGCGTATGAAATATTGCATTACAGCAGCATTATTATTTTTAGTGGCAGGTCTTGCCTGCGGTCAGGATGACAGTAAAGATGTTATCACTCTTGCGGGCTATTTGGTCGTACATCCAGAAGATTTAGGTGAATTTTCTGTTGCTCCAACCAAGACTATTTCCGCACTCAATGCGCAAGCCGTATATGGCTATGGAAATTGGCGACTTCCAACACAGGAAGAATTGGACTTAATGTGTTCCAATCGTGAAAAGCTGAATATGCTCAACGGTGCTTCCTGTTCATCCTGTTACGCAACAAAGGAAACATTAGATTTCGGCAAGCCCTCTAATGAAGACTGCCCCCGCTACTACGTCAGGCTCGTCACCACAGGAAAGAAAAAGAAGTGATTTTTTGAAAATCGCGAAAAATCTCTGTAATAAATCTTTTTCAAAGCCCGACCCCTGCACTCTGATAGTAGAGAGATACATCACAACTCTTAAAGACAATTTGTCTGCGAAAATCACCGAAAAATGTGTATATTTGCAGACAAATTGTCTTAGATGTTATCGGCATGAAGCATATAAATTAGTTAAAAGCCAATTAATAGAGAAGTTGTGATAATCATCAAAAAACAGGCTTCATAAAAAATAAGCCAGACACTTGCAAAAGTCAAAAATAGATTATATCTTTGCAAATCAAATTACAAATTAAAATTTCAATTATGAGATAAATGTGCTTAACAGGCACAAAACGAAACAAAATAGAACATATAAATATAGCGTTTTGCTGTATTCGGGCTTTCAGAAAATTCGACACTTTCAATTAAAAGCATACAAGAATAAGTAAGATGCTCGCTGATAGGCGGGCTTTTATCTTGTATGCAGGTTGTCGAATACCTCTGAAAGCGGATTAAGTCCGCTTTTTTTATGCCCTGTCGGGAACAAAACACAAATTCAATTACGAATTACGAATTACGGCTGACACGTTTTTTAATTGTCAATTGTTAATTGTTAATTGTCAATTATGGCTGACGCGCTTTTTAATTGTCAATTGTCAATTATTGCTGACACGACTTTTCAATTACGAATTACGATTTAAATAATATTCAAGTACCTTAAATCCGCAATTATTTTTTGCTAAAAACAAGCAAAGCGTTATCAAATAAACATTTGTAACGCTTTGCCGTTTGAAAAATTTTCACTAAATTTGGTGTTAGCACACAACCAATG
>JAISPZ010000152.1 GCA_031274555.1 Bacteroidales bacterium
AAGGGCAATCCCTGCCCGTTGGAAACAAACTATTACACTCCCAAACAACCGTCATCCACACTCGGTAACTGCACACCCGCCTGACGTAGCCAGCGGGCAGGTCGGGCTATCCGCTGCAATCTTTTGCCTCAGACTAAAAACAACATTTCCGCCTATAAAAACCCCAACCATCCCCGACCCCACACCCTGCAAAAGGATTTCCGCTGCTATCCCTATTGCGGCCACCGCCTTGTTCAATTACGAATTATCAATTACGAACCGGTAGCGGTTTTCAGGCACAAACAACATGCACTAACAACACGCGCGTCAGCCGTAATTCGTAATTGATAATTCGTAATGGACTACGGTATTATTGTGAGTTTTGCCGTAAAATATTCTTCATCCTTATCCAATTCCAACTTTGCGTATTCTTCCGAATAAGCCGCTTCAAGCCGCCTTTCCAAAAGAGATAAGCCTTTCGCATTAAAATTTTTGAATTGCAGACGTTGGAACTTATACCTGTTTTTGCATATCATGGTTAAAACCCCATCATCCGAAAACTTAATATGAATGTACATATCCCCGCTCTCATCAGTTTCAGTAACACAAATCCAATTATACCTACTCCAATAATTCTTTTTCGTTCGGCATAGCCTCTAATCGTATTCTTCGCACCTGCTACAACTCAATTTCCACCATTATCACTCATGGCAGCACCCTGTTGGTAATTTGTTGATAACTTCCGTCAAAATATATTAAACTTGATTATAAAAAGGAATTACCTTTGTGTTAGAAATTTTAAACCTTACACAATGAAAACAAAAGAATTATCAAAAGAAGAACAAGGAGAATTGTACGGCGGGATCGTTTTGCCGAGCGCATCTGTCGTTGCGTCTGGGACAACAATTAATAATGACAACATTATTTCGGGTTGTGCTTGTTCGTACAAAGACAGAAGATCCGTAGTGATCAATAATCACAATACTGTGATAGGGTGTAAATGTGACTGTCTTTAATAGTCAAAATTCCGAACACGGATGGGTGCGTGTGTAGGGCAAACGCAGTATAAAATTATCTAACAGAGATACAGCTATTTGCAAAATCGCATCTCGTCAATTTTTGCGAAAATAGCAAAAGTTCACATTTGAATATCAGGGTATTATATGCGTAAAATATTTATAATGCGTTTGCCCTGGGTGCGTGTGGTAGTATGCACAAACTTTTAGCCTCAGATTGAAATTAAGAACAATGTTCTGAAAGGGGATGGGTGAGTCATTTGGTGATGGATGGTGTGGTTGTGGCTTTGCCTCTATTGTTCGGCATGTGTTCGTTTTGAATAAAACATGGCGCAGATGTGCGGGCGTGTACTTGTGGTGGTGCGTTTCAAGCATCGGTCTTAGTTCGAGAGCGGTGATGTGTTCGGATATTCGTGTTCGTTTGTTGTTGGATCCAATGGTTATTGTGCGAGTGTCCGTTGGTTGATGTTAAATTCGACGGACGTAAGTGCTTTTATAAAAGTTGAGTTATGAACAAATACAAAATCAGTAAGTACGTTTTATTCAGGAAACGAAAGGGCGTGGTCGTCGTCTTCAATTTCATGAACAAGTGTATGTTTGCGATAGAAAAAGAAAAGTGTGAAGAGTTGTTGCAGGGGGATTTCCACTCTCTGTCGGTGGCTCGCCCTCATTTTTTTAGTGCAATGATAAAGTTGGGCGTGATTGTGCCATCCGATTTTGATGAGATAGATAAAATAAGAACGGAAAACAGAAATGTTGTTTTTGATAGTTATTGTTATAGGCTTACGCTGAATCCAACTTTGGAGTGCAATTTTAGTTGCTGGTATTGTTATGAAAAACACACGCAAGGGAAAATGGATAAGCGGTTATTGGAGTCTGTGGAAAAGCATATTAAACGCAAAATAGAGGAAGGAGTTAAACGTTTGGAACTTGATTGGTTTGGCGGAGAACCGTTCCTTTATTTTGACGAAATTCTTTATCCACTTTCTTTGAAAATAAAAAGGATGTGCGATCTAAAGGGAGTCGAATTTGTAAACAGTAGCACTACGAATGGATATTTGCTGAATTTGGAACGAATAGGTAAGTTGAAAAAAATCCAGATGAATAATTTTCAGATTACTTTGGACGGAAACGAAAAATTACACGATAGAATCAGATTTGACAAGAATACTAGAAAATCTTATAGAAAGATTATTGAAAATATTAATCTGTTGGCGGATAAAGTTGACTGTAAAATATCGGTGAGGATAAATTTTACGAAAAAAACGTTAGAGGATATAAAAGAAATAGCCAATGACTTTTCAGAAGAAGCAAAGCGTAAGATAGAGATATGCTTTCAACAGGTTTGGCAAGATAGCTTTAAAAAAACTGTTTCGGCAACAGTTGTTGAGAAAGAATTTATGCAATTAGGATTTTCGGTTGAAAGAAGTAATTTGAATGAATTGTATTATGCCTGTTATGCTGATCTTAAAAATCAAGCTGTTGTCAATTATGATGGCACGGTATTTAAATGTACGGCAAGAGATTTTGCGAATACAGAACCAGATGGTGTGCTCCAGCCTGACGGCTCTATTGACTGGAATGAGAGTAAATTTTATGCAAGGATGTGTAGGGCAACCTTTGAAAATAAGTTTTGCCTAAAGTGTTTTTATTTACCCTTATGTAAAGGTCCTTGCAGCCAGAAAATGGTCGAAATGAAAGATGATTTGGACTTTAAAAAGTACTGCTATAAAGAGGGTATAAAAGAAACTGTTAGCAAAAAAATCGAAGATTTTGTCCGTACATTGAAGTAATCTGGCTACTATGAAAAAGTATATTTTTATTATCACTGCAATAATATTGTTAATCGCTGATGTGCAGGCAAGAAATGAGGTTGTTATTCCAACTTTAAATGCAAAAAGGAATTACTTATGTGTTTCTTTTTCGAGTCAAAGGGATGGTTGCCGACGAGAAATATCAGGCTTCGATGATGGTGATACTTTAACAATTCCTGTTTATTCGCCACGCAACAAGCATCTTCAGATGACTTTTTATACGGATATTGATAGTTTGGTGTGTAAGATGGACGATTACGCCGACTTTAAGTTCAATTTGAAAATAGCAGAGCTAAAAAATCCAAACGAAATATGCGTACATTTTACAAATCAACTTCCAAATAAAATTTCCAATGTTGAAAAGATTTATGCTTTAAGTATGATTTGGAATGAAGTCAGATACAATTTTGCTTTTTATGACGAATTGGATTTTGATTTCGACAGTCTGTATCGTACTTACATTCCGACAGTATTAGAAACAAGCAATGATATTGAGTTTTACAATGCTTTGGAACGTTTTATGGCAACGCTTAAAGACGGACATACGCATACAGTTTCTAATTATGGTGCGTATATAGGACGTTTGCCTCTTGACTTCAAGGTTTTTCAGCAAGAACTGTATGTTACAGGTGTCTATAAATCTGATGGTGGTACTATACCATTAGGGTCAAAAGTATTAAAGATAAACAACATCCCCTACAAACAATATGTAGAGCGTGAGGTGTTGCCGTATATCATTGCTGAAAATCCGTATAGGATAGAAAATGAAATTGTTTATCACATTTGTTCGTCTAAATTGATTTCCGATTCTCTTTCGTTCACCGTTCAGTTGCCAGACAAACAAATCCGCACCTATAACAAGCACTTTTATGCACAGCTTCAAGATGAGGGCGAACATCTAAAATCGCGTAAAACAGATAGATGGACACCTATGAATTTATCTTGGCTAAAGGATAGTATCGCCGTTTTGACAAT
>JAISPZ010000081.1 GCA_031274555.1 Bacteroidales bacterium
GTGGGCATTACGATAATGTTAGGTACTGTTTCTATGCCTCTGCCGTCAATGGTTTCCATTTTGATATGCAGGCGTATCGGCAGACTTGTCACCGTAACATCTCGCACCTGTATCATGACTACGAGTTTTTGGTTTCCGGGTTGTCCGTAGTCTGACAGTCGCAGCGAGTATGGCGGTGTTAGTGTTGGTTGAACGTATATGGGGTAGGAACTTTGTGCCGTAGCCTGATAGACACTACACGCCACAACTATTACTAAAAGTGATTTTAATAACTTGTTTTTCAATAAAGAAGTAACTGAAAAGAATTTTAGTAATTTTTCTTTCATTACATTGTTTTTTAAATCTATGCACGCTCTTATTCCAAAAATATACCTGCAAATGTAGTGATTTATTTTATATTTCTGCCTTGTTGCGTGAGTTTTGTGGGTGTTTTTTTGCCGATGTTCTTTTGCTTGTGTCGTTGGTTGTGATGTGTGTTGTTTGTGTTGTATGCGTTTTGTATGTTGTTGTCTTGCTTGTGTCGTGTCTGTTTGTCTGCCTGCGCGGGCGTTGCGTGTGGTTCTGTATGAGTAGCCTTGTGGCGGGGTGGGGCATACAGTCTGGACGGTGATGTGGCTGAACAATTTTATGGTATTTTCGTCGGTTGTTTATGCAGTGGTGCGTTAGGTTGCGTATGGTTCTGTATGAGTAGCCTCGTGGCGGGGTGGGGCATACAGTCTGAACGGTGATGTGGCTGAACAATTGTTGTGGTATTTTCGTCGGTTGTTTGTGCAGTGGTGCGTTAGGTTGCGTATGGCTCTGTATGAGTAGCCTTGTGGTGGGGTAGGGCGTATGGTCTGGACGGTGATGTGGCTGAACAATGTTGTGGTATTTTCGTCGTTCGTTTGTGCGGGCTTGCGTTAGGGATTGCAACGGAAATCCTTTTGCAGTGGGGGTTTTGGCGTGGTTCGTTTGTGTTTAGCTATATGTTGGTGTGGTGATAGTTGTTAAATAGTGGTTTTCTGCAAAAGATTGGAGTGAAAGCCCGACCGCGCACCGAGCTTGCGAGGGGCGCGGGAACGCTAATATTATTGCTAAAGTATTGTTTTCTCCGAATACTGCCACTGCGTCGAACTTGAACTTTTCGAGTATGTCTAAATGGATGTCGCCCCTGAAGCCGTCTCCGTAGAGTGCATCCCCGCTCTTGAACCATACTCCACCCTCAAGGCTGAATGGCTGTGATTTGTAGGACACGTGTATCCTATCTACTTCTACTCTGTTGAACTTCCATTTGGCGTAGTCGCCGAACAGTTTTAATACTATCTTTCCCGCGAGGTCGAAACTCCCTTTGGACAGGCTAATGGCTCCTGTGAAAGACAATCCATCGCCGTCGTCGCTCTTGAAGCTGCCGATGTCTTCTATCGATACTTCAAATCCTCCCATATTGGGTGATTTGATACTTCCTGCAATGCCAATGCTTCCAATTTCAACGTACGGTGCTTCTCTACTTATTTTCAAGTTCTCGAAGGAGATGTCTGGCACTGAAAACTTTTTTGTCGTGTCTTCCTTTTTTACCGGTGCATTGACTGTAATCTTTCCTGTGGCGTTAATGCTTGGATAGATGTCTTTGTTCTTGTACTGTATGGATATGCTTGATAGCTCGTTGAGTGTGAGCTTGCTGTGCAGTGCGGGGAAGTCGTACTCTCCCCACCGGGGCAAACGCATTTAAATCGTCCTGTCGCTTACCAGCACTGATGATTTTGAGCTTAGAAAGTCTCTGTTTTTTTAATATAGAATTATACGGAAAACCGGATAGCCGTTTTTTGAAAAAATTTTTGAGGCTATCTTATTCCTTCTCACGATACAATAAATCGTGTTTTTTAGGAAAACAAATTGCATTGAGTATTGTTTTTCTGGAAGATATGCAAAGAAAAAGAAACAAAAATGCAGCACAAAATTCGCAATTAGTGAGAAAGATAGTGCTTAACCTACTGAAAAAGAATAAAGGAAAAGAAAGTTTGCGCTCGAAACGACTTAAAGCAGGATGGAATAATGATTTTTTACTACAATTAATCACAAATTATAATGCGTTTGCCCTGATGCAAATATCCACATTCCCATTTAACCAATAAAAACAGTACCTTTGTCAAAACATTAAAATTTTTATATTATGACCGCTGGAACAGTTATCTGGATTATCGCAGGATTTCTTTTTTTCTGCATCTTTGTTTTGCCCGGTATTTTTACCGTAAAACAACAAGAAGCCGCTATTATAGAGCGGTTTGGTAAGTTTAACGCCGTGCGTATTGCAGGGTTGCACTTCAAAATCCCCATAGTGGACCGAGTTGTAAAACGACTCAGTTTGCGTATTCGTCAGTTAGACGTAATAATAGAAACAAAGACACTCGACAACGTGTTCCTCAAAATGAAAGTGTCAGTACAATACTGCGTGATAAAAGAAAAAGTCGCAGACGCATTCTATCGCTTGGAATCTCCCAACGGACAGATCACATCCTACGTGTTCGACGTAGTTCGTGCCGAAGTACCTAAAACGAAACTTGACGACGTTTTTGTTCGCAAGGACGACATCGCCATTGCCGTTAAACAAGAATTGCAGGAATCCATGCAAAGCTATGGTTACGACATAGTAAAGGCACTCGTCACCGATATAGACCCCGACGAACAGGTAAAACACGCAATGAACAGAATTAACGCAGCCGAACGCGAGAAAAAGGCTGCCGAATACGAATCGGAAGCACAACGTATCCGCATCGTAGCAGTAGCAAAAGCCGAAGCAGAATCAAAAAAACTGCAAGGTCAAGGTATCGCCGACCAACGGAGAGAAATCGCAAAGGGCTTGCAAGAGTCTGTAGAAATCTTGAACGGCGTAAACATCAACCCGCAGGAAGCATCCGCGCTGTTAGTTGTAACTCAACACTACGACACTCTGCAATCTATCGGCTCAAACGACCGTTCCAATTTGGTACTCCTGCCGAACACACCCACAGCGGCAAGCAATATGATTAGCGATTTAGTTGTTGCGATGACGGCAGCAAATCAAATAGACAGGACAGGAAAATAGCACACACTCAAAACACAAACAGATATGACAATATTAGGAATTATCGGTGGGTTGGGAATGCCCGAACTTTTACTTATAGCCTTAGTTTTATTGCTCTTTTTCGGTGGCAGAAAAATCCCCGAATTGATGCGCGGTCTTGGTAAGGGCGTAAAAAGTTTTAAGGACGGAATGAGCGGTATTACAGACCCTGACGCTGATAAAGACACCAAAGAAAAGACACCGGAAAAATAGTGGAAACATCTTTTTGGGATCATTTGGACGACTTGCGGAAAAAACTCTGGGGAGCTGCCATAGTCTTTGTGGCAGTGATGATAGTAGCTTTTTCCTGCAAGACCATTCTTTTCGATATTCTACTTTCTCCACACGAAGCCACCTTCGTCACGTACCGTTTTTTCTGTTATCTGGCAGAAGTGTTTTCCTTTGCATCACTTTGTCCCCCGCCATTCCATGTGGACTTAATCAACGTACAGCTCACAGCTCCATTTTTTCTGCACGTCACCTGCTCCCTTTATTTCGCACTGCTGATAACGTTTCCTTACATCATCCTGCAACTGTTCAGATTTGTTGCGCCTGCTTTGCGCAGCAACGAAAAAAAATATTCTTTTCACGTACTTTTCTTTTCATGTCTGTGCTTCTATGCTGGCGTACTGCTCAATTATTTTTTGATTTTTCCACTGTCGTTCCGTTTCTTAGCCACCTACGAAGTAAGCCCCGAAATAGTAAACACCATTACACTGTCATCTTATCTTGGGACACTCACAATGCTCTCACTTTTAATGGGAGCAGTCTTTGAAATCCCTGTGATAGGTTGGTTTCTCGCAAAAATCGGAATGTTAAAATCATCGTTCCTGAAAAAACACAGGAAAATCGCAATAATAATACTCCTGTTAGTCGCAGCCTTTATCACCCCAACGTCCGACATCTTCACGCTACTCCTCGTCTTCCTGCCAATCTACTTCCTCTACGAGCTAACGATAATAGTTGTCCGCAGAGTCGAAAGGAAGGCACCTTAAAAAATCAGGGCGTTCCCCTGCGGCAGGCAGTTAAGCAGGCGGGCAAGCGAAGAACACAGCAAATTCAGCGAAAGCACTCACTTCCACTCGCTTATTCCGCGCCCACCATTGTCCCCCAGCACTCTGACGCAAACCAAGCGTAACTCACTCCCACCACCATCCCGCCTGTCGCAGGGTCGGGCTTTCCGCTACAAAGTCGCGAGTAAGCAAGAGCAGAGGACGCGCTTGCGCGGACTATGCCGAACGAGAGTGGCTTCATTGCGAAGCAATAATCCCTAACGCAACCCCCCGCCCTGTTCAATTACGAATTTTCAATTCCGAATTACAAACTGCACCTCTCATCTCACCCGCCCTCGCACACCCCGCCCCCCGCAAATCCTCGCGCAGCCCCCGCACATCCCCCCACTTCGTTCAATTACGGATTATGGCTGATGCACTTGTTGTTTGTGCATGTCGTTAATACATATAGTTTGTGTGGGTTTTAATTTGTAATTGATTTATGCCGTATTTAACTTCTTCGTTGGGAAATCCCAAACAATACTCCATAAATTCAGGCAGATATTTGTTAAATTAGTATAGTAAATTTTTGATTTTTTTTGCGTACCTTTGCGAGGTCTTTATGATTGCTTAATACTTATTAATAGAAGGTTCTTGATAAATCTTAACACAACCAAAATAACTGTTATATATTTGTCGAACTTTTTTGGTCATTAATGATCGGAGTGTTGGTTTTCGATCGGAGTGTTGGTTTTCGAGCAGATTTTGCGGAACAATTGAAATATGATAGGATCGTCGGGTTTGAACGGTTTTGACTGTGGGTAACATTCCCATAAGCATGGGATCAGGAAGCGGAGGAGTGGGTGGGTGGCAGAATAGGGACGCGGGGAGAGGGATTGTACGTCGTGTGAGTTTTTAATTGGATTTTTAAATAACAATTGAAATGTGGCATGTGAATAAGCCAATTCGAGTGATCAATAATACAGCGAAAAAGACAGCCTTGTCGCTAACAAGGTGTGCGAGTACCCGTGTATGGACTTCGGACTTCGGACTTCGGACTTAATATGGGATAAGCCAAAACGTAGTTGCGTTCTGCGACGCATCGAGATTCGAGAAAATTTTACAGGAATATCAACCGCCAACAATAGTTGGTGTGATTTTATAAACCCAATTGTTTATGCTTCGCATAAACAATTGGGTTTTTTATTTTGGTGTCATCCTAAAAACTTAAAAAAATATGAATAGATTATTACTGTTGAGCCTGCTGCTAATGCTGTTGAGCGTTGTTCAGGGGGGGCGTTACTATGTGGGTTTCACCACAGCTCCATCCGACGGCGACACCGTCGTTTCCGGAAATGCCAATCCGGGTGCAGACCTGCTGTCTGTTTTAGGTCGCGAACCCTCATACGCACCAGCGTCTGGGGACACCGTTCTTATTGCTTGGGGCAAATACTACCTCACGAGCGAACTAATCATACCGGCAGGCGTAGTTGTGCAGGGCGGTTACAATCCAGACGCAGGCACAACCCTCGCCCGCACCTATCCTGGTGCTGTATATCCGAGCGGTGCGCCAACTTTTGCCAATATGACCATTCTTGACGGCAACGCTTTCTTCACTTCTTCCCGTGCCAAGAAACACCGCGTGGCGACCGTAAAAGGCACTTTGGAAACGTGCTACATTCGCGGTGGTCATACCAATGAACTTAATGGCACTGCGCCTGAAAAACTTCACGGCGGTGGCTTGTACATAGATGGTGGCACTGTTGTTTCGTGTATAGTACGCGGTAATGTCGCAAACAACGTTTCGAGCAGTCATGCTGCAAAGCCTGCTCTGGGTGGTGGCGTATATCTTACAAACAACGGCAAGATTTACAATAGTCTAATCACCAATAATATGGCGAACGACAGCTATGGTGTTTACAGCGAACC
>JAISPZ010000128.1 GCA_031274555.1 Bacteroidales bacterium
CGGCGCGGGCGGGCGGCGCGGGGGCGCGGGGCGGGCGGGGCGGGCGGCGCGGGCGGCAACGCGGGGGGGCGCAGCACGGGGGGCGGCGCGGGGCGGGGGCAGCGCGGGCGGGGGCGTGGGGCGGGTGGTGTTAGCCCACGCGGGTGTGTCTTCCGTTCTTCGCTGGTTTTACTCACAAACGGTGGGTTGCGTTAGGGATTGCAGCGGAAATCCTTTTTTGCAGTGCGGGGGTCGTGCGGGTGGCGGGCAAAAAAGATTGCAGCGGAAAGCCCGACCGCGCCGAGCTTGCGAGGCGCGGGAACGCCCCCACTCTACATTCTACATTTCCCCTACTTCCCCCATTTGTACCTGAACTTGCAGTCCGCGAAATTCCCTGTGAGGCGAATGTACGTGTCGGCAATTTTGTCTTTCATCCAGCTGTCCATCTTGCGTTTACGCGCCCTTGCCAGAGCCATTTCGTAAATTTTGTCGTAGTCGGTTTCGAGCGAAGCGCGGTGTGGCGCGACACGGTGGCGAACATAAAAAATTCTGAACGCGGTCTTACCGTCCTCATCTTCAAAACTTTGTACGGAAGAAATTTCTCCCTCGCGTAATTTTTCGACTGACAGAAGGACTTGCGGCTCTATCTCGTCAGCACTATATCTCGGCTTGCGGGTGAGGGGGCTTAAATACACGCCATCCCCTTGCCTGCCTGCATCGTCAGAGAAAATTTTCACCGCTTCGTCAAACGTGTATTTTCCTGCAAGTATTTCATTCCTGACGGTGGAAAGCTCTCGCTCGGCTGTCATTAAATTTTGCGCGGAAACTTTTGGTCTTATCAAAATATGGCGCACATTTGTAAGCTCGCCTTTTTTGTCCAATACTTCCAGAATGTGAAAGCCAAACGGCGTTTCAAAAACGGGTGAAAGTTCGCCTATCTTCAAGCTGTTTGCCATGGCTTCAAACTCGGACACCCACTCGCCTCTCTGGGTATAACCTAACTCACCGCTTTTAAGCCTCGAACCTGGGTCGTCAGAATAAAGACCTGCGAGAGATCCAAATCTGTCGCCCTTTACAATACGCGCACGTAATTCCGAAAGCTGCGCTTTTGCAATGGCTTTTTCTTCCTCACCGATAATGGTCTTTTTCACTATAACGGAAAGTTCATATTCGAGCGGAACAAGGGGGATACTGTCTTTTGACAGAGAGTTGAAATAACGTTTCACCTCCGAAGGAGTTACTTTTACGTCACTGACAATATTCTCTTCCATTTTCTGCGACACAATATTGTGCTTAACCATTTCGCGATATTCTTCCTTTATCTGCAATATGGTTTTCCCATAAAACTGCTCTAATTTCTCGCGAGAGCCAAACTGATCCGTAAAATATCTTATACGTCTGTCCAATTCTTCTTCTACCTGTGCGTCACTAACCAAAATACTGTCTTCTTCCGCCTGCAACGTATAGAGAGTTCCGATAAGCATACTTTCCAATGCCTCGCAGCTTGTCTGCTTTATTCCTCCCGACATTCTGACATCCTGCACAAGACGTTCAACTTCAGAATATTTGACCATTTTATTTCCAACGACTGCCACAACCTGATCTGCAATTTGCGAAAAAGCAACTTGCGAAAGGACAGATAATACAAAAAGTAAAGTAAATCGCATTTTATTTGAATATGCTGTCAAAGACAGGTTTAACAATTGTTACAGGATATTTTTTGTGCAGACTTTCTATCCACACTTTTTCAAGATAGTTCTGATAATCGGCAACGACAAGTCCACGAATTTCATTGAGTTCTTTCCTTTTGGGCGGATAATCTTCTTCTATTACGGCAAACGCTTTTTCTGTCCCCCCTGAAAGAATATCGGGAGTAAGCCCATAACGATTTCTTGTCCGATTGGCATTGTCGATAAATTTATTTGTTCCCATTGGATAAACATCATGTTCACATTTTACGGCATCCCCATATTTCTTTGAAATTTCTTTTTTCATTGCCTCAAACGTCATCTTCTTATCCACAAGTTTTTTCAGAAGTTTCGCCAATTCAGGTGTCTTCACGTTTTTGACATCATAAGTAAAAAGCATTGCCTTTATTGACGGCGGTGTTTTGTAGCTATCGCGATTACTGTTAAAATATGCTTCAAGACCTACCGTATCATTTGACGACCTCTCCCATACGTTACGGTTTGTTATATCAAAGAGATAAACGCCATCCCTATACTCATCCATCAATGCCTTAAACTCATAGTCGTACTGATCAATACGGTTCATTTCATACATCCGAATATAAACGACTTCAAATTCATTTATAAGTTGGTTCAAAGAGTAGTCGATAGAATATTTTTTTCGTGGAAGATTTTTTTCTACATATTCGGCAAATTCACTTTCCGAAACAGCCGTTTTGTTATAGGTAAAAAGTGTTTTATTTCCACGCGGAAGCACAGGCGACGATGCCCATTCTGGTCTTAGACGGATAGAATCTTTCACCATTAGATTAAAGGCACTAAGAGTTTTTTTATCTAAAGAAAATCCGTTTTCTTTTTTCATTTTTTCTACAAAAGAAATAATCGGAATTTCGGCTCTGTCAAGATCTCTCTGAATACGAAATTCGAGATTTGGTTTGAGATTTTCAAAAGTTTCCTGTCCTGTTGTAGATATGAGTTTTACGATGTGAAAACCAAGTGCCGTCTGAATTGGTTTTGTATATTCACCGACCTTAGTATTGTAGAGAACTTCAATAATTTGTGGCAACATTCTGTTTACACCAAATTCCCCCAGATAGCCATTCTTGCTTGCAGACGCTTTGTCATCCGAATAGAGATGTACCATATCTTCAAACTTCTCGCCATTCTGCAAAAGCGAATAAATTTCTTCAGCTTTCTTTTTCTTTGCCTCAACACGCACATCAGAAGTATCAATGGCAGAAAACGCCACAAGAATATGCGCCGCCCTTATTTTTCCAAGTGCAGGATGTTCCTCTGTCACTTTAACTACGTGATAGCCATAAATCGTTCTTATTGGCATAGACCATTTCCCCATCGGCAAATTGAAAACAGCTTTTTCAAACGGATAGACATTTTGAAACGCTGTAAAATAGCCGTAGTCGCCCTCTCTACCTGTGATACGGTATCTTTTGTTTGACAAATATCTTTTTGCTTCATCGGAATATTTCAACGCAACTTCATGAGTCGGCTCGCCAGCAATAAGTTTCGCCCTCGCTTCCATTGCTTTTTTATACGCAGCGAGAGTGTCAGCAGGCAGAGCGTCAGGCTTCACACCTATAAGTATCTGACTTGCCCTCAAATCTCTTGTCGAAAAATTATACGCCTCTTTCAAAATTGCATCTGCCACAGCCATATCCGTAATATACGGCTCAGCAACACTCTTGCGATATACGGCAAGCTCATTCCGCAATTCTGTGTTCGTATCATACTGTTCCTCTCTCGCTTGAAGAACTTTCATGCGAAAATTAATGTACAGATTAAGATAATCTTCCACAGAAGCGCGAGGCGGTTTATCTGCTTGCATCTCATTGTTTTTAAGATAGATACGCATAAACTCTCCACGAGTTGTAGTGTCGCTCCCCACGATAAGGAGCGGTGAACGGTCAGAATACTGAGCATGAATGTTCATAACACCCAGAAGGGCAAAACATATTACAAATATTTTCTTCATATTTTAGTTAATTTTGTTCCGATAACTTGCAAAGTTACGTTATTTTGCGCTATTTTTGTTTCTGAAGATTTTTAGGACATTCCCCTTGAAGAATGTAGAATTTAGAATGTAGAATGTAGAATTAAAACGAACGTCAGTAATATGCACAAACAACAAATGCACAGACAATAAATGCACAAACAACAAATGCACAAACAACAAATGCGTCAGCAAAATTCTACATTCTAAATTCTAAATTCTACATTAATAAGGCATTTTCCCTCTAACAAATACAAAATAAAAAAGCCGCAACAGTTACTTCCATTGCGGCTCATCAGGGAAAGAGGTTTCGAGCGGATTCGAACCGCTGTACACGGTTTTGCAGACCGATGCCTGACCACTCGGCCACGAAACCTTATTCACGAGTGAGCTGCAAAGATAATTGTTTTTTTCTTTATTTGCAAAATTATTTGTAACTTTGCCGCCCAATTTAATTAACCAAAGAAAGCGATAAAACGTTTTCTTATAAAAAAAGAAAGGACAGGTTGTTAGTATGATTATTGTACCGATTAAAGAGGGCGACAACGTCGAGAAAGCACTGAAAAAACTCAAACGTAAATTTGAAAAAACAGGTGTCATTAAAGAGTTGCGCGAACGTCAAAAATTCACGAAACCCTCTGTTATCGCACGCGAACGTCGTCTAAAAGCCATTTACGTTCAACAGCTTCGTAACGAAGCTGAGGGCAACGCCATGTAAGCGTGTGGAGCGTAATGTTAAAGAGGCAGGCTATAAAAAAGTCTGCCTTTTTTGTTAATCACCAAGCAATACGTATTTACGCTTTATATTGGTCTTTATCCGAGCCGTTTTTTAATCACCACGTGACCCGCACCTGTGCCTTTATTTCCGGTTTATACCTGCCCTCAATAAGGTCGTTGCCCGAGCCAAAGGAATATCTGTTGTCCATAAACGTGTGCGCGTAGCGCAACCAAAAAGAAAGCCACCGCAGAGGCTTGTATGTAGCAAGAAAATAGAACCGTGTCCCTCTGTCGTAAAGGGCTGGGATAGAAAATCCGTAAAGCACATCACTCTCATAAGCATAAATTCTATTATCGTACCCCTTTGTATCGAATAGTGAGATACGCGCAGATACACGCAAAGGCGCACGCTTAAACGAATATTTTATTTCCTGATATGCAAGAACCCCTTTTGAAAAATTATTAAGTTCAATTCTCGTTGCAAACGTCCACAGTTCGCTCGGACTGTACGAAAAATGTAAGCGCAAACGATGTGTCTGTATCTCATTTTCTATCCTGTAACGATAGTATGTATAGAACGTGATTTTTTTGTCATAATTTCCTAATTCAACCTTATAATCGTGTCCTGCGTAGGGTAATTTTTCGGGATAGGAAAACCAAAAGCGCGAATAATGATCGGTTTGAAAAGTCATTTTCCAATTCTTATAAAGTACTAATGACGCTCGGAAGTTAAAACCTTTTTCATTTGTTGAGTTGCTGCTTCGTCCTGGTGCAGAAGCGTAGTACGAGGCATAGTTGCGAGGATAATACCTGTAATAAAAAATCATTTTAAATCTGTCATTGACATTCCATTGAAGCCCCTGCAAAAATGCGATTGAAAGTTTTTCTGTCTTTCCCGCTACAGGCTTTTCCGCTACAGACTTTCCCGCTACAGGCTTAAGTACAGAAGCAATCTCACCGAAAAAATTCACTTGTTTACAAAGCCACTGGTAGTAAATGCTTGCCTGTAAAACTTCTGACGGCAAGTAATTATATCTGTTGTATAATTTTATTTCCTGTTTTATATTTTCGTCAAAAAATGTATAGTTTACTTGAAATCCCAAACGAAATCTTTTAAAATAATGTTCTATTGCTATGCCTGCTACTTGTCTGCGAATTGCTTTTCTTTTTGCAATTTCCTTAGATGTTCTATGATAGCCTGTCGATGTTGCAACATCGTAAATTTCATTTACGCTATCTTGTTCCGAAGCCTCTGCTGCTGCATCTAACAGGTTATTCCCATAAAATAAACTTATTTCTGTTTGTGGAGTTGGATTGATACGCAACGCTGTCCCACTAAAAAATCCTGTTTCCCCGCCGCTGCTGTAAGGGCGGATACCTGCTGACGGACGAACTGATATATCAGGATTTGAGATGCTGCCGAATATTCCTCCGCTACCCATTCCGAGTCCATAGCCAAAACTTGTCTTATATGTTCCGACAATCCATTCTCTAAACACACTGTTTTCGCTTTTGCCGAAAGAAACGTATCCCGAAAAAAAATCAAAATTCTTTTCACCCGCATCTTTTTCGAGTGCAAATCCTGCTTTCAGATTGTCAGAAAATTTTAAATTATATCTCGCCAAAAGTGCTGACGGATTTCCTGCATAAATTTTTTCTTTATATGCCTTGCTTTTGCGCAACACCTGACCGTAGCGAAAGAGCGCACTATGTTTTCCTTTTTTTAATGCGGTCAAAATATTCCATTTTTTATCTTCTTCGCTTCCAAAATAAATATAAGGCTCAATTGCTGCTACCGTTTTTTCGTCTAAAAACGGTATGTAGGACAGTTCGTGAGCACCTATTATCCTTCCATAGTCATTTCTATAGCGAATTATTGCGTCTATCTGCTCATTTGAGAGAAAATACAACTGTTCGAGAGAATTTTTTGAAACTGAATTTATATTTAACGGCACTTCTTTCAGATGTTCGAGTGCTTCGATAAATTCGACATTTTCTTCCCCTGCCTCGTTATCTTGAAACATTTCTTCCGTAGTCTTTTCCAGGAGTTCTATCGGATCAATATCGGCATATACAAATGTTATGATATTTGCACAAACGAAACAAAAAAATAATACAGTCTTCATGTTCATCGTGATATTTTCCATGCAACTCCTACGGAAGTTGTAAATCCGAGCGGTGATTGGTACGAGCCGTACCATTCGATATTCCAACGTTTAGAGATATATCCTATCCCTATCATATTTTTGAAAGGATATATTTCTGATGAAGCATATATAAAAAAATGTTGCGCGAGTAAATATGACAACCCCACTCCACCCTGCAACGGATAGCGTAGATCCTTTGCTATATCAACGCCGATAGAAAGATTTTCGAGCACCGAATATCCCACACCTATCCTGAAATAATATCGTTCCGACAAGGTTTTTTTCTGACTTGAATAGAGGGTGACAGGTATTTCTGCAAGAGAATATATTTTCCACGAAGAAGAAATTTTGCAGACTGTCGAAATTGAAATATTGAGCGATCTGTCCCCTTTTTCATTTTCAATTTTATTGTGAGTGATATAACTTGCGCTTAATCCCAAGCCCCATCGCTTCCCAAAATTTTGTCCATACGAAAAACCCATCTGTTGTTCGTTATAGACAGAAAATCCCGAATAGGAGTAATGAAGACCGAATGAACTTTTTTTATATCCAAGAGATATTGCTGCCGTAGAAGCGGTATTCTCTTTGATGTATCGCATATCGGAAAACACACCCGCTTGAAAATATATGCGATGAGTATTCTCTTGCGACATCAGTGCGGGAAATTCTTTTATCCACAAAGGGCTTTGCATTTGACTGTGTGCTTTACTTAAAGACAGCATTGTGCCATTGCTCCAGCCTGTCCACGCAACAGCATGGTTGCAAAAAAGTGCGAAAATAATTGCAGCGAATATTTTTAGTTTCATCATACTATAATAACGAACAAAAGACGAAAAAAACAATGATGAATTCTTAAATCTTCTAAAAAAACTCTTAAATGTGTAAAAAAACTTTCGCGTATCTCAACATTCAAATATTTTAGAAGTTTCCTTAAATTATTTGTATATTTGCAGGATGTACCTGTAGCCACACGGCGTACGGTAAGTATTGACAAAAAAATGGAAAGATGCCGGAGTGGTCGATCGGGGCGGTCTCGAAAACCGTTGTGCCTTCGGGCACCCAGGGTTCGAATCCCTGTCTTTCCGCCAAAACCTCGAAACCCCCTGTAAAATCAAGTGTCACAGAAGATTTGCCAAAAAAAACGGCAAAGCAACGGCAAAGCAGAAATATTTGCTGTGAGCCAATAGGAACAAGGGTTTCAGAAAATTTCAACAGGAATAAAAAAACGACTGTTGAAAAATCGGTGGACAAAAACCCTTCTCATCTTAACAGTCGTTCTTTGCTACGGAGATAACAAAAAAAATCAAACATTATTTATTCCAAGCGACCACAATTACTAAATCAAAAGTATGCAATCGCCAATAATTTTTTTTAAACGTTATAGCGCAGATTTAAGGTCAAAATACATTAGTCGCGTATGCAAGCAGAAAGTCTAAAAAAATTAAAGACATATTTTTAGTCAGTAGAGAAACCAACTGAAAAGTTTTTACTGTCGCATTACTGTATCATTTCCATAACGGACATCTGCAAGATATTTATTTTCTTTCAGTTATAGAGTTTTTGCGGAGAGACTGGGATTCGAACCCAGGAAACGCTTTTGGCGCTTACACACTTTCCAGGCGTGCTCCTTCGACCACTCGGACATCTCTCCTTTACAAAAGGACTGCAAAGGTAGTGAAAATTTGACAATATTAAACTACCGTTATCCTAAACATCAAGAGCAGATTTTTTTTGACAAACAATCCGCCATCAGTAAACTACCCTTTTGGCAACGTTATCCTAAACGTTGTGCCTTTGCCGAGAGTAGATTCCTTTACGAATAATTTGCCATGATGATATTGTCCTATAATTCGTTTTGAGAGAGTAAGACCAAGCCCCCAACCACGACTTCTTGTCGTATATCCGG
Organism: Bacteroidales bacterium; assembly: GCA_031274555.1. Taxonomy (GTDB): domain Bacteria; phylum Bacteroidota; class Bacteroidia; order Bacteroidales; family P3; genus JAIRNR01. The sequence goes on from JAISPZ010000128.1 coordinate 8,446, forward strand.
GTTCAAAAACAGTTTTAAAGTGCGTTTTTGAAATACCTTTGCCTGTATCCGTCACATCTATATTCACAGTCCTGTCGGTATCAGTGATAGAAATGTTAATAGAGCCTGCATCGTCGCCAATCGCAGTCACAGCATTCTTGCAAAGATTTTCTATCACCCAGTCCAACAGCGGAGCATTCACCTTCACAAAAATATCTTTAGAAGAAGATGTAATGTTATATGATATTTTTTGAGAGGAGCGTTTTTTCATGTACTGCACAATTTTTTCCAGAACAGGCACTATATTTTCTTCCTTTAATTCAGGCATTGCACCTATTTTAGAAAAACGTTGCGTTATAACTTCCAATCGCGTAACATCTTTTTCAATCTCCAATATATCATCCATTTTGACAGGCAAGCCCTCAATACCTTTAAGATATTCAACCCACGCCAATAAAGAAGAAAGAGGAGTGCCAAGCTGATGTGCCGTTTCCTTTGACAGCCCTACCCAAATACGATCCTGTTCTGTTTTTCGAGAATATTTAAAAACAAGTATTATTCCAAAAAGGACAAAAAGCACCGACAAAGATAAAATATATGGAAACAGTTGAAGATAATATAATGTGGGGGACGACTGATAAAAAATATAATATGTCTGCCTGTCGCTACCGAAGCCACTAAACATGATAGGAGTATGTTCCTCCTCCATTTCCATTAATGTTTTTTCGAGATATTCAGGGTCTTTTTCCAACTGCTCTCTATCAATATTTCCACAATTTATAATATGCCTTTTCGTGCTGTCGGTAACTATTACAGGCAAAGACACTACATTTTCGAGAATATTAGTGTTAAAAGAATTTGAAAGAACATCCATCGCTTTTTGCAACTCTACAAAAAGTGCGCTTCTGCGATAAAAAAATAAATATTGATTTCCTGCGCGACTAAAAGGCAAGGGCGGATTTTCGCTATATAAATCAAGTATGCTGTCTTTAAGAAAATCGTTGTCCGCCATTGTTACGAGCGGGTCGTGCGAGTCCACAATACGATGATTTTTATCCGTAACGATAAACGGAATAGTGCGATTTTTAGAGAATATCCCAATAAAAAAATTAAAGTCGGAAATACTCACAGGCGACATCATCCTTTCGTAAGCATATTTCCAGATAGTGGCGGACTTTCTTTCTTCTACTTCCAACTGCCTGAAAAAACCTTGAGTATAGTCTATAAGATACACCTGCTGTTGAAGAGAATATACCCAGTTTTTAACTCGTAACTCCTCCTCTTTTTCCGTTTTTGAAACAATCATCTGCGCCACCCAATGTGTTGCGACAAGTATCGCGAACGCTATTGCGATAAACAGGTAAATTATTTTTAGAAACGTCTTGCCCATTTTATTTTATCGGCAGGTTTTTCCATAAATAAACCGATACGGATACGCAGACCTGCAGCGAGTGGGGCAATGCGTTTAACCATTCGAGCCCCATCTTCATCTTTCGCAAAAAGTAAACTGTTGCTTGTAAATGCAGTCGGGTCTTCAGGATTATAATTTATGAGGTGGTCACCTGTAGAGTTTGAATTATTGGAGGCGGCGGGAACAATATTATTAAGACCATAATCACAATATAAACCCGTATAAAGGAAAAGTGCGTTATTATAAAGATGCCAACGCATACCTAACTCCACATTTGCGAGAATAGAAACATTTAACTTTATTTTTGATGCAGTGGTCCCTCCTACATCAAAATTTCCATAACCCATAAATGCAGGCATGAAAATTTCATTTTCGTAATTATAGTAATAACCCGAACTTGTCATATTCATTGACGAAACGTTTAATTCCGCACGTACAGGAATACCCACCTTAAAGCCCACATTAGTATAAAAACGATGTTTGGAAACAGCATCATTTCCGCGATTCATAAATTGCAAAAACAATGGTACCTGCAAATATAGAGCGGAAATATTTTCGGAATAATCATTTATCGTATATCTGAAATTTATCGGCTCACCATCTTGGTCACGCGTATCATAAGCATCTTTCATACTGTTCAATTGCAAAGCAGCTTGATAACTTGTTATTTCAAGTCCTGTACGGAAAGCGACAGTACGATTTTGGGAAAAGAATGAATATGAAAACCCTCCAGAATAACCGATGTTGATTTGTTTTTTGCCGGCACTGCTACGGTAGAGCATCATCGAAATTCCACCGCCACCGTCTAAACTAACTTCGTGCTGAGCGCAAAGAAAAAAAGGCAGCAGAGCGCAAAGCAGCAGTCCAAAAATTTTTGTGTTCTTCTTCATTACTGTACAATTACGCTAATTTGTTCTTTTTTGCTTGCATTATAGATATGTATAACATATAGTCCTTTTTGCAATGGCATTTTTATATCTGTTGTTTTTGAATTAACTTTTTTATTCAAAACATTAATTCCTTGAAGCGTGTAAACACTTATATCAGTATTTTCAGGGTCCAATTCAAATATCGAACTTTCAACAGTTATGGTACTTCCTGCTGCTATTGGATTTGGATATACCGAAGCAGGTGTCGCGGGGGGACTTGCTGGAATGTACGGACACGTTCGCACTTCTCTGTCCTGTGTATTAACAATAAGATAATATTCCGATTGCACATTCAGAATATCCGTACTTTTGTCGCCGGCAGAATAATATGACTGTTCGCTTATCACAGCTCCATTCTCAAACCAGCGGTATCTGATAATGGGATAAAGATTAAAATCTTCCCTCGCACGTTTGTTATTCGCAATAAATGTATTATTCCATTTTGTCACAACAAGGTCATCAAACATAAAACGCTTTTCTACAATAAGAGTATAATTTATGCTTGTATTGCCTTGCGGCACATAAAGAGAGAAATTAAAACGCTGCTGTCCTGGAACGGAAATATCAACTGTTAATTGTTCTGAAGGTAATACTTGGGCATTGCTTGATGGATAAAAATTAAATTCTATGGTCGGTAAGATATAGTCGCATGGGACGAGGTAATAGATAACAGTATCTATTTGGTTAAATGAAATTTCCCCATTATATGTTGTGATACTGTCTAACTTTGCGCTGATAGCACCAATATGCAGGCGACATATCACAGGTACTGCTGCATTGTACAACTCATTTCCGTTTTGTATTGCACGTATAAACACGACTCCTGTGTCGAGAAGTGTGACACTTCCATCTGCGGTAAGAGTGATAATAGAAGCCGCACCACCTGCTATTTGATAAGTGACATCAAGACCTGACGAAGCAGTAGCTGCGAGTTGAAAAACAGGCGGACTTATATTTACCCCATTAACAAAAAGAATAAATTTTTCAAGCGCAGTATCGAATGTAATTATTTGGTCTAATTTTTTTATGACGAGAGTACAAGTAACGCTGTCTGGTGTCAAAAACAAACAATTAGAGTCCCGATAAGCTGTGATATATACAGTTCCTGTATCAAGCATCGTTACATAGCCGTCAGGGGAAACTGTCGCACATCCTGTATTTCCGCCGGTGACAACAAATTTTACAGTCAGGCTGTCCGAAGAAGTTGCCGAAAGATTAAAGTTGGGGTCAATATTCAGATATTTGACAGGGATAGAGTCAAATGTGATACTTTGAGGAACGTTGTCAAGGTTGATTGTAAGAGTGGCGGTGTCGCTGCATGCAGGATAGGTTGTACCATCATAAATTGCGATAACTTCGTAAACTCCCGGGCATACAGGCAGTCCTGATATGGCATTGCCATTCAAATAATAAAAATAATTGATTAGAGTATCAGTGTTGGGCAAGTCTATCGAGTTGCTTTGAAGAAAGACACTGTCTATGTACTGTGGGTTTCCGTCAGCCGTAACTGTTTTGTCTGTAATCGTAAGAGTGATTTTTGCATCAAATTCATAAGCCCCCATATCAACATTACCATTGAGAATACGACTGTTGCCGTCAAGGTCAAAAGTGTCTTTGCTTAAATCTGGAATTTGCCCCTGTGCGAAGCGACTGTTCAATCCTTTATTTATAATAGGACTTGTAGGATAGACATGATAATTACCACCCTCAAAAATAATGCTGTCCGCAAAATTGTTGTTCGCAAACAGCGGGTTGTTCGCAGGTTGTGTGCCATCAAGATTTGTGCCCGTGAGAGCAAGATTTTCTACAAGCGAATGGTCATAATCAGGTGTTGTTGCATTGGCTTCAACCTGCGGCAAAACAGTGCCACGGTTGCCCCATACAAGAGTGTTTCTCAAATGGTGAGACCCTGTTGAAAGGTACATTCCACTGCTGCCATTACCATCAGCGATAGAATTTCCTGCAACGGTAAGATTTGTGTAAAAATATACTCCTGTGTCTGCGGCAATGCCAGCGCCAATAGTAGAGGCGTGATTACCCGAAACAAGCAAGTTTGTGAGAATAGTGGTATCTGACTTCGAGAGATATATTCCACCACCTGTCTTCGATTTATTACCTGCTATTCTACTATTGAAAAACTTTCCTGCTGAACTGTTTTTTGCCAAAAATGCTCCACCTGATATTGCGGCGGAATTGCTTAAAAATAAAGAGTTGTATATTGTAAAGTAGATAGCCTTTTGAACAGCTACAGCTCCGCCAATAGATGATGTATTATTTCTGAATGTGGATGAACCAATGTCTATGTAGCCAAGCAAAACATTTAGTGCACCTCCTGCATTTTCTGCTTTGTTTTGTGCTAAATAACATTTTCTTAATTCACTTGTTCCATTTGCTGAAAATATTGCCCCGCCGTCATCTGCCGAATTTAATGAAAACATGGAATTATCAAAAGTTGAGTTGCCCGAAATAAAAGCACCACCACCATAAACGGCAGTATTCTTAGAAAAAGTATCATTGCTGCTCGAAAACCCTCCCCATCCATAAACAGCTCCGCCCTCACGAGCATTGTTATTTGTAAAACTACTGTTTTGCGAAAATATCTTAGCGTTGGCAGTCGAATAGATAGCTCCACCCCCACTATATGCACTGTTATCTGTAAAATAACTGCTTTGCAAATATATCGTCTCTGTAGAAGACACCGCCCCACCATATTTTGCGACATTATTATTAAAACGGAAATTCCGTAGCGTATCACTACCTGTCGAATTATACAAACCGCCACCGCTTTCCTCTGCATAGTTGTTTATAAAACGTAATCTTTCACCGACAAGATTAGTGGAAATATTGTACATACCAGCCCCAGATCTAACAAGTATATTCTGTCCATTAACAAATGTCGAAATCAACTGCTCATCTTTTGCGTAACCGTAACCAATATAAAAACCACTAAGCGAAGAATTATGTATGTCGGCAGCAATAACAACGTGATAAGCATTGTCGGTATTGTCGGAAGTGTCGCCAATATTGCCACTTAATAGAGTAATGTTTTGGTCGGGGTCGGCATCCGATATTTCGTCAGCCACTGAAAGGTCGGTCGTATCAGGAGCAAAGCCACCATAGATATTGAGAGAGTCGAGTAACACAAAGGAATTTTTGCGCGAATTTTTATTTACAAATGTCGTTGTAGAAGCGTCGTATTTAGGATGATAAACTCCCTTTGCAACCCATACGGAATCAACATCATTTATCGGGTCTGTCGAGCGAATATCAGTAATTCCGAAAAGTGCATCACTCAATTTTGGAACAGCGTGTCGCCACGATTCTCCTGTACATTTGCCCCCCGGAGCAACATTTATATCAACGTAAATTATTTTTCCCGATGGTTTCAGATATATATTTTCAAACGCACCAATATCAATCACGCTGTCAATAAAACGAGGGCTTTCGACTGCGTCTTCGTAAATATTTGAAGACATTCCCATTTCTGCAACAGCATGATAAAAAGTATCGTTTTGTCCTCTGTTTATAAGATTACTGCTACGCTTCATTCTGTAATCGGCAGCGAGGTCATCATAATAAAGGTCATCAGGAACAGGTTTGAAAAAATCAGGATGTGCAGTGGTGTATGGTATATTTCCGTTAGCGATACTCGAGGCAGCGTTTCCTGTAATATTGGGAATAAGCGAATAGCGTATGGAATGTTGTAGCGCAGGATCTGGTGAAACAGTGTTGTTATAAATCTGTGAAATATTGGAAGAAGGTAACGCGTTACTACCGCTTGCATAGTTGCCAAAAATAATTGTATTGTAAATGTCTATCGTATCAGGCTCCGAAAGCATAGTACCATTCGCCAACCCACCGCCAACACCGACAGAGGAGTTTCCTGCAATAGTAGTATTAACGAGTTTTAGCTTTGAATTTTCCGTATAAATTCCGCCTCCCTGACCATCCCATGTAGGTCCCTCGTCAGAAAAATTTTCTGTTATGGACACATTTACAATAGTTGCTTTATTGACATTAGTAACAGTCCATGGATAAAAAGAGGGATACTCATTAGCAACATAAATACCACCGCCACCTGTAGGCTGCGTTTCTATACGTGCAAAATTACCACGTACATTTCCTGTAAAATAATTAAGGGTTGAATTATTGCGTGTGGCTATACCCCCGCCATATACAGCAGAGTTAAGTAAAAAATCGCAATTTTTAAGAGTAGCTGTAGAATGTGTTTGATTGCATAACCCACCACCGGCACTTGTCGAATAATTTTCTCTAAAAACGACATACGTTCCTGTAAAAATACTGTTATCGTTGTTAATTCCTCCACCTGTACCACTTATTGCGGTATTTTTAATCAAATCTACAAAAGAAAGCTCAACCTCCCCTCCGTAGATGTTATTAATTCCACCTCCGACCGTTCCTCTATTATTTTTTATAGTACTGTATGTTAAAGAAATCTTTCCCTCATATACGTTTTCTATTCCTCCGCCGGTACTCAGGATAGTAGTATTGCTGTCAATCGTGCAAAGATATCCTGTCAAAATATAGTTATTACTGTTATATATTGCTCCCGCCTCTGATCCTGCAGTATTTTTAATAAAAGAGCAATTTTTAAGATATGAGCGATTATTGTTTGTATTAGAAGTATTGTACATAGCCCCGCCGTTATTATTAGAATAATTTTCTCTGAAAGTAGAATTAACGAGGGAGTCTATAGAAGCAAGATTACTATAAATAGCACCTCCATCCTGAACGGAATAGTTTGCAGTAAATGAGCAGTTTTTTATTACATTGGTGGATGCACTTGTCGAATTAGTGTGGTATAATGCTCCGCCACTATACATTGTAAAATTATTTTCAAACAGGCAACTGTCAAAACTAAAAGAACTGCCACTACCGTTATTTTGCATACTGAATAATGCACCACCTCCGCCACTACCTGCATAATTTCCTGAAAAAGACGTATTAGTACATATAATCTGATTTTGCATGGCACATATAGCACCACCATTAATAGTGGCGGAATCAGGGCAAACGCATATAAATTTGCGAAATACGCAGTATATTAACAATTTCGACATAGTTATTAACCGATAATTCGAAGATTTTTGTTCCAAAAGTTATTTTTGTGTGATTATTAACAAA